>JALRBW010000038.1 GCA_023257625.1 Flavobacteriaceae bacterium
ATAAAGAAGTGGAAGATAATGAGTTTTCTGTAGGTGATATTTTTATTGCCAAAATCAGAAAACCTGTTCCCGGTCTTAATGCAGCCTTCATTGATGTAGGCCACGAAAAAGATGGTTTTTTACACTACCATGATTTAGGACCGAAACTTCCCTCCCTATTAAAATACATTAAACAGGTAAGCACAGGTAAAAACAAAGATTATCTATTAAAACAATTTCGTTTTGAAAAAGATATTGATAAAGATGGAAATATTGCAGACGCAATTTCATCTAATCAAAATCTTTTAGTACAAATCGTAAAAGAACCCATTTCAACAAAAGGACCGAGATTAAGCTCAGAAATCTCCTTAGCAGGACGATTTATGGTATTAATGCCTTTTTCTGACCGTGTATCTATTTCACAAAAGATAGAAGATAACGCTGAAAAAACCAGACTTAAAAAGTTAGTTCAAAGTATACGGCCAAAAGGATTTGGTCTTATTATTAGAACGGTAGCAGAAGGACAAAAAGTAGCAGCGCTTGATGCAGATATTCAGCAACTCTTAACACGATGGAAAAACCTTTCAGCCAAACTGAAACAAATTGATAAATATCCTACCAAAGTGTTACGTGAAATAAATCGTTCATCAAGTATTTTGCGAGATATATTTGATGATTCGTTTACTGGCATCCATGTAGATGATCCTGAAATTGAAAACGAGGTAAAAGATTATTTAGAAACGATTGCTCCAAATAAAAAAGCAATCGTAAAGCGATATGAAAGTTCACTGCCAATTTTTGAAAAATTTGGTGTTGAAAGACAGATAAAATCTTCATTTGGAACTACTGTTTCGATGCAAAAAGGAGCCTATTTGGTAATTGAGCATACAGAAGCGCTTCACGTTATTGACGTGAATAGTGGAAACCGATCAAATCGATCCAAAAATCAAGAAGAAACAGCTATGGAAGTTAATATGATTGCAGCTACTGAAATAGCCCGTCAGCTAAGACTTCGAGATATGGGAGGAATTATTGTTGTCGATTTTATTGATCTAAATTCAAACGAAAACCGAAAAAAACTCTTTGATCATCTTCGCGCAGAAATGAGTACTGACCGAACAAAACATAAAATATTGCCTCCGAGCAAGTTTGGTCTAATTCAAATTACACGTCAACGTGTTCGCCCAGAAATGAGCATTAAAACCAAAGAGCCTAATCCAAATCCAAATGGGGAAATAGAAGCCCCAATAGTACTTATAGACAAAATCAGCACAGAGCTTAGTAATATAACTAAGAATCCCCGCAACGCTAAAGAAAAATTACAATTACATGTACATCCTTTTGTTGCGGCATACCTTTTAAGCGGGACTCCATCCCAACGTTTAAAGTGGTATTTTGAATACAAAAAGTGGATTACTATTGTTCCACGCCATGCTTATCAATATTTGGAGTATAGAGTTCTAAATAAAGAACGAAAAAGACTTCACGCTTAAATTAAAAAACCGCATCTTTCTAAAGATTGCGGTTTTTTTATGGCAATTGGGTATCTTGTAAATGTCAATGAAAAATACTTTAACATTAATTGAAGCACAGCAAAAAATTGAACGCTATTGCGCATATCAAGAAAGATGTCATATTGAAGTAGAAGAAAAACTTAAAACTATGGGGATGATACCCGCTGTTCGAGAAATTCTTATTAGCCAATTGATCGAAAGTGACTATTTAAATGAAAGTCGGTTTGCACAACTCTACGCAAGAGGAAAATTTAGAATAAAAAAGTGGGGAAAAATTAGGATTCAAAAAGAACTTAAAGCCCGTAAAATTTCCGAATACAATATTAAATTAGCCCTAAAAGAAATTAATCTGGATGACTATTTACAATCCTTTTATGCCCTTTTTGAAAAAAGATGTGAAGCAGTAAAAAATGAAAAACCTGCTTTGCGAAAGAAAAAAATATTTGATTATCTGGTTTATAGGGGATGGGAAACTAGCTTAATTTATGAGGCATTAAACGATATTGACTAATTATTCTAAACGCTTGTTATTAGTCAGATAATAAGATGACTTTATTATCTCTCATTTCTACCACACCAGATTTTATAGAAAATAGTATTTTGTCTCCTGTTTGCGTGAAATGTTTTTTCATTGCCTCAGTAATGTTAATCTTACCTTGGATAATAACTTGACCTTCTTTAAGTGTTGAAACTATAGGTGCATGATTATTTAAAATTTGAAATGAGCCTAAGGCACCCGGTAACGTAATACTTTCGACCTCACCACTAAATAATTTTGCCACAGGAGAAACGATTTCTAAATGCATGATTATACTTCTGCTAACATTTTTTCTCCAGCCTCAATGGCTTCCTCTATGGTTCCTTTAAGATTGAAAGCTGCTTCAGGTAAATGATCTAATTCACCATCCATAATCATGGTAAATCCTTTTATAGTGTCTTTTATATCTACTAAAGCTCCAGGAATTCCAGTAAATTGCTCGGCAACATGGAAAGGCTGAGATAAAAAACGTTGTACTCGTCTTGCGCGAGATACAGCTAATTTGTCTTCTTCAGAAAGTTCGTCTAAACCTAAAATTGCAATAATGTCTTGAAGTTCTTTATAACGTTGTAAAAGCTCTTTAACACGTTGTGCGCAGTTATAATGCTCGTCTCCCAGAATTTCTGCAGTTAAAATACGTGAGGAGGAATCAAGTGGATCAACTGCTGGGTAAATACCAAGCTCTGCGATTTTACGAGACAAAACTGTTGTTGCATCTAAGTGGGCAAAAGTAGTTGCAGGTGCAGGATCTGTTAAGTCATCTGCAGGGACATAAACAGCCTGTACCGATGTAATTGATCCTTTTTTAGTTGAAGTAATTCGCTCTTGCATAGCTCCCATCTCAGTGGCAAGTGTGGGTTGGTAACCAACCGCTGAAGGCATACGCCCTAATAAAGCAGATACTTCTGAACCAGCTTGTGTAAATCGGAAAATATTATCAACAAAAAACAATACATCTTTGCCTTGACCATCACCAGCGCCATCTCTAAAATATTCAGCAATAGTAAGTCCTGAGAGGGCTACGCGTGCACGCGCTCCAGGAGGTTCATTCATTTGACCAAATACAAAAGTGGCCTTTGATTCTTTTAGAGCTTTTTTATCTACTTTCTTCAAATCCCAACCGCCTTCTTCCATAGAATGCATAAACTCATCGCCATACTTTATAATTCCCGATTCAAGCATTTCACGAAGCAGATCATTTCCTTCACGTGTTCTTTCTCCTACTCCTGCAAAAACTGAAAGTCCACCATGACCTTTTGCAATATTATTGATAAGCTCTTGAATTAAAACTGTTTTTCCAACCCCTGCTCCACCAAAAAGACCAATTTTTCCTCCTTTGGCATAAGGTTCAATAAGATCAATTACTTTAATCCCCGTAAACAATACTTCTGTAGAAGTAGAAAGATCTTCAAAGGCAGGTGCTTCTCTGTGAATAGGCAATCCATTTTCGTTGTCTTTGGGTAAGTTATCCATCCCATCAATAGCATCTCCAATAACGTTAAAAAGACGTCCATAGATATCTTCTCCAATTGGCATTTGAATTGGGCTCCCAATAGCTTTAGCTTCAGTACCTCGACTTAAACCATCTGTTGAATCCATTGAAATAGTTCTAACAGTTTCTTGACCAATGTGCGATTGGACCTCAAGAATTAATTTTGATCCATCGGGTTTATTAATTTCTAATGCATCATAAATTCTGGGTAATGGATTGTTTTCTCCATTGAATTCAACATCTACAACGGGACCTATAATTTGGGAAACCTTGCCTATACTTTGTACCATTTTTTAAATACTTAAACGATTATTATAACGTATTTTTCGCGCTGCAAATATAGGGTTTCCCAAAAAAAAACGACTTATTATTTTTCCTTTTTTTAGCTATAAAAAAAGGGCTCATGGAGCCCTTTTCTTTGTTCTTATTCATCGTTATAGATCAATAGTGGCTTTTAACAATACCCTTCTTCCAATAACTGGCATACTTGGAAAAGCACGATATTTTTGATTAAAAAGGTTCGTGGCAGATAAATCTAATCCAAAACCATCACTCAATTGATATCCAAGATTTAAATCAAAAAGATTTTTCTTTTGAACTGTTCCTGCAAAAAATCCTTGATCCGAATCAAAAGCATTGTCATGCTGGAATGCTAATGAAGATCTAAAACCTGAATCAGCATTGTAATTTACTCCCAAGCGATATTTAAAAAGTGGAGCATTTAAATACGAAGAGAAGGGTAAATCATCATCATTATCTTCTCCTGGAATCCAAACATTTTGACTTAACCAAGAGGCATTTCCCCACCAAGTCCAATTTTCAGAAGCTAGGTAACGTAAAGATATGTCGGACCCATAGTGACTTCTTGTTGCGTTACCATAACGACGGTATCCTGCAGGTATGTGAGTAATTCCATCTCCCTGCGGAACTCGGTCTGATTCAACTGTTCCAAAAACAGTGGCAATTGGTGTTATTGCAGCTGCGTAACCTGCGCCCCCTTGTGTAAATGCTTGAGCTACTCCACCAACCAATTGTTGAGTTGCAGCCTGAATTGCACCAGGAATAATTCCTGCTGCAGTGGCTGCTGTGGCAGCGGCTACTGATGGAATGGCTGGTGATCCAGGAAATAATGCATTTGCAGGTGCTCCTGTGCCCCAAATGGCTTGTGGAATTCCAGAAGCGGTATATTGCGCCTCTACCCCAGCTTGTACTTGAGCATTTACTGCTGCAGCAGTTCCCGCTGCAATAACTGCTTGAATTATTGGATCAGCAGCAAAATCAGCTGAAACTGCTGTTGCCAAATCCCCTGCTATTTGGTTTATTCCTCCTAAAGCATAAGTGGGTCCAATTGCAGTAAATTGTGTAAATCCTTTTCTTTCATAGGTATATAAATCAATCCCTAAAGACCATTTTTCTCCCAACATTCCCTTGTATCCTAATTCCCAAGAAGTAAGCGTTCCAATCTCAGCAGATCCTGTATTGGTAAGTGAAGTCATGGGTTGTTGATTAAATAAGTTATAAGGGGTTAGTGAACCTGTAAGCCCTTTTGGCCCTGCATAACCATTAAAGAAGTTTTGAACATAAGGAGCAATACCTGCTGTTTGTGGTGATCCGTTCAATACTGCCAATAAGCCTTGTAAAGTTGGAGCAGCTACTGCTCCATAAGGTATTGCAAGCGGAAGACCAGGTGTTCCATAGGGAAGTGTGAAACCATTCATTCCTGTAATTTCAATCCCTGCACCAGGTGAAAAATTCTGAGGATCAATTTGTCCCGCTAACCAAATATCCAATACTCCAGGGGCAAGAGTACGTACTGGAAAATCAATATAGGTTTCTAATGCTGAAGGTCCTGTAGTGGCAACGTTATATGACAAACGTAATGAACTTTTAGGACTTGCTTTGTATACCATCGCAATTCTAGGAGCAATAGCTCCTTTATCAATAAAGTTGAATTTGTCATATCGTAAGGCATAGGTTAAATCAATTTTTTCTCCAAATCTTGAGGTTCCTTGTCCATAAACTCCAGTAATTACATAAGGATCATCATCATCATTTCTACCATAAAGTGTGTATTCAGAATCAGAAGACGTATTTCTATAATCAGTACCTAAAGTAAAATTAGAATCTAGAAAATTAGGAGCATCAAAATTATATTGTAATTGGGCTTCTAAAGAAACTCTTTTGGCTACTTGTCTAAACCCGGAGGCATATAAAAAGGTAGGATTTTCTTCACTTCCTCCGTCATTATAATTATAATAGGCTTGCGCAAATAACCCCCCTTTTTGTAAACGAGCTTGTGCCCAGTAGTCACTACCCTGTGTAAATCCAACTCCTTGAGAATTAAAAAATAGTCCGCTTCCATTATTTACTCCACCGGCAATTACACCAGAGGTATTGTCATTAGGTCGGAATTCTAAATGAGCATTTACTGCAAAGTTCTTATATTCAGAAGACATCGGATTTCCATCACCGTCTGTATCCATCTCAGAAGCATTAAGCAAGGTTGTTCCTTGTTGTGTTGCATCTACAATTTTATTTTTTATAGCAGGTTGACGGACAGAATTTTGAAAAGTAGAAATAAATGCCGCATCTTCAACTGGATCTAATGTAAAATCATTTCCTCGATTGTAGCGTGCATTAATTTTATATCCAAACGTTTTGCTTTCATTTCTAGCAGCATGGCGAAGAGATCCTCCAAAAGAAGAAAGGTTTCCCCCATACATTTCAACAGTAGTTCCAGGATAATCTATTGGCTTTTTACTTAAAAAGTGTACTACACCAGAGGTAACGCCTGGACCATATAATGCAGAAGCTGCTCCTCGCACTACTTCTACACGCTCAATATCAATATTGGAAAGTCCCGTTTGATAGCTTAAAAATACTCCAGCCGATGGTGTAACTAAATACCTATAATCAAGTATCGGAAAAGCAGAAGTTCCAAACACCCCTGACCCAGCTCTCATTTCAAAATTGAGTGAGTTAGCAGATTGTTGCTGAACCTGAACTCCAGGTATATTGACCAAGTTTCTAACGGGATCAGTTACGTTTGCAGAGTTTTGAATGTCTCTAGAAGAAATAATAGATACTGATGCTGGTGCGTCTTGTACCTTTTCAGATCTTCTGGACGCTGAAATTACAACCTCTTGAAGGTTTTGACCAAAAGCTAAGGCTACTTGAATAGACTGATCTGCACTTGTTACTTCGATAATTTTTGACCCAAAACCGATTGAACTTACTTCTAGTTGAAAAGGGAGTTGTGCCGTTGTAGTAAGTGAAAAGTTACCGTCAAAATCAGTAGCTGTTCCAGTATTTGATCCCACAACAATAATGTTGGCTCCTGGTAATCCTTCTTGAGTTTCAGAATCTACTACAGAACCTGATATAGTAGTCTGTGCTGAAGCCCAAGTTAAGAAAAGTAGAAAAAGTACAAACAGACTTTGTTTCATTGCATTTTTTGTTTTCATATTGATTTGTTTATTTTAATACCACAACAGTATTCGGATAAATTTAAGATAAGATTTTAGGAAGTTTTCAAAAGTTTCATGGTTTCTAATACAGATGAAAATTCCTCTAAGTTAGTACAAATTTTGTATTGAATCTCAAAATCTGACTTACTGACTATTTCTTTTTTTGAAAACGAACTTGAAGATAAGATGTGTTTTGAAAGAATTTTATTTGAATTGATTGGTTTCCATAGGTATATATCTTATTTTCGAAACTATTAGGATTAATTTCAATTGAAAACACTAGTATATTTCGGGTTAAAATATTTACTGCGTTTTTATAATCACATTTATTTTCGTTCTGTTAAAGTCTATGGAATTAAAAATATCCCCTCTGACGGAGGTGTTTTATATTCTCCAAACCATCAAGGAGCATTTCTTGATCCTCTGTTAATAGGCTCTATTACACCTGGAAAAGTAACTTCATTAACAAGAAGTGATGTGTTTGGAGGGCCATTACAATGGTTTTTAAATGCCCTTCAAATGTTACCCGTTTACCGTATTCGTAATGGCTATGAAAATTTAAAAAAGAATGACGCAATTTTTGAACAGTGTTATGATATACTAGGAGATAGTAAAAATATAATGATGTTTTCAGAAGGCGGACATCACAACGAGTATTTTTTACAACGCCTTTCAAAGGGAAGTAGTCGGCTAGCTTTTCTAGCCCATAAAAAAAATCCCTCACAAAAAATATATCTCCAACCAGTTGGAATTAATTATGGACACCATCAACAACCCCGATGTACATTGCATTTAGTTTTTGGAAATCCTATTGAGGTAGGGGCATTAATAAAACCCAATCTTACGGATGCAGAAAATATAAATCTCCTTAAAGAAGAATTGCAAGGTCGAATGGCCGCATGTATGTGGTTACCTAACCATGATGAACATTACTTAGATAGAAAAATAAGAATAAACGGTGAAACAACATTGAAAGATTTTTTCACATTGAAAGAAGCTCTAGCAAAGGATTGGAAAAAAATGCCATGCAGAAAAAATCACTCCTCCCTCATCAAATTTTTAGCCTTTCTATTATTTATTCCTTCATTTGTCCCCTTGCTGATTAGCCGATTTATTATAAATAAGTTTGAAGATATTGTATTTGTAAGCTCTATGAAATATGCCCTTGGTATTTTCTTTTTCCCAATTTGGTGGGTATTTTCTGGTTTTATCCTCGGTAATATTTTTTCCTTTCAATTGGCGCTATTTTATATTGGAGTATCAATTATTACTTTATTTTATAGAGAAAATATATTATTATATTAACATTAATAGTTTTATATTATAATTTATTTTTTTAACAAAATATTTATATTATTATTTTTTATTTATTATAATTTTTACTAATATATTTTTATTTTATAATAGTTTATTTCTATTGTTTAGATTTTTTGTATTGCCTATCTTCGCTTCTATGTATGATGTTGTAATTATCGGTGCAGGGCCCATTGGCCTGGCTTGCGGGATTGAAGCAGAAAAAAAGAAACTGGCTTATTTAATTGTTGATAAGGGTACACTCGTTAATTCATTGTTTAATTATCCGCTCAATATGACTTTTTTTTCTACTTCAGATAAATTAGAAATTGGGAATGTACCTTTCATCTCTCATAATGCAAAACCCACTAGATCTGAAGCGCTTGAGTACTACCGAAGAGTAACTTCATCTTGGAAACTAAAGGTAAAACTGTATGAAGAAATAACAACAATACAGCGACAAGAAGCATTCTTTGAGGTAAAAACCTCTAAGAGCAACTATATGGCTAAAAACATTATAATTTCAACTGGATTCTATGATCGCCCCTTCCTTTTAAATGTCCCTGGAGAAGCATTGCCAAAAGTAAAACACTATTATAGTGAACCTCATCCGTATTATGGGATGGAAATTGTTGTAGTAGGTGCTGCAAACTCAGCTGTAGATGTAGCCTTGGAAACCTACAGAAAAGGGGCCAAAAAGGTGACCATGATTATTCGCGAAAAAACAATAGGAGAGAATGTAAAATACTGGGTTCGCCCTGACATAATTAACAGAATTGAGGAAGGCAGTATTCAAGCCTTTTTTCAGGCAGAAATTACAAAAATAACACCTACACATGTTCATTTTAAAGACAAAAAAGGGTCATATAAAATTTCTAATGACTTTGTTTTAGCAATGACAGGATATGAACCTAATTTTGAGTTACTAGAAAATTTAGGAGTACATTTTGAAAAGGACGAATTTAAAACTCCAAAATACAATCCACATTCTATGGAATCAAATGTTGAAGGAGTCTATTTGGCTGGAGTGGTATGCGGTGGTTACAAAACTAACAAATGGTTTATTGAAAATTCAAGAGAGCATGCACCCATAGCTATTAACCATATTACTTCTAAACGTTAACTCTTCACTAAAATTGATGTCTTTATTTTGTAATTTGGAAGTTTGAAATCAATCATTTGAAAATTCTTATACTTCCAGATTCATTTAAAGGTAGCTTATCCGCTTCTGATGTTTGTGAAGAAATGGTAAAAGCAGTGAAACATTTCTTTCCTGCTAGTGAAGTAATTTCAATTCCATTTTCAGATGGCGGTGAAGGAGCTTTAGAAGTATTAAAAAATAACATTGCTGGAAAACTTGAATATTGTAACACCTATGATGCAGTTCATAGAAATATTATAGCACCCTACTTTAAGTTCAAAAAAAACAACACTGCATGGATTGAACTTTCCCAAACTGCTGGTTTAGCTCAACTTTCAGCAAAGGATCAGAATCCTTTAAAAACCTCAACATATGGAACAGGGGTAATGTTAAAAGACGCATTAGAAAAGGGCTGTACTACTCTTTATTTAGGAATTGGGGGGAGTGCTACTCATGATTTAGGCTTTGGCTTACTTCAGGCGTTAGGAGTTGGTTTTTTTGATGAAAATGGAAAAGAAATTAAAATAAACGGAGGATCATTGCATCAAATCCATGATATTGTAATGGATACACTTGATCCAAGGGCAAAGAAGGCTAAATGGATTATTGCTTGCGATGTACAAAACATTCTTTTAGGAGAAAACGGAGCAGCTTATATATATGCCAAACAAAAAGGAGCAAATCTCAGCCAAATTAAACAGTTAGAATTTGGAACCCAACATATTGCTCAAATCCTGCTAACTCAATTCCAAAAAAATATAAAAAATTTAATTGGAGGTGGTGCTTCAGGAGGTGTAAGTGCTGGTTTACATGCCCTTTTAAATGCAAAACTTACTTCTGGATTTGAGCTATTATCAAAGACTATTAATTTAGATAATCATATAAATACTGCTGATTTAATTTTAACAGGTGAAGGCCAATTTGATTTCCAAAGCCAATTTGGAAAACTTCCAAATCAAGTTGCTAAAAAAGCTTTAAGTAAAAAAATACCAACGCTTTTATTTACTGGAAAGTCAGAAATTTATTCAGATGCTGAACTTCCACATCTTCAGGTATTTACAATAACTCCTAAAGGAGTGTCAATGGAAAAAGCAATGAATGAAGCCCGTCTTTTTTTATCTTTAAAATTAGCTGAAATATTGCCAAATTTTAAATTCCTATCAAAATGATAGAAGACTTTATTAATATTGCTTTTGTAATAATTTGGATTGTTTTAGGAACATCTATTTTCAAGCTCCATCCTTTTTTAGTACTTTTTACTGCAGCTTTGGGTTTAGGTTTTTTATTGGGAATTACTCCACTAGAAACACTAATATTAATTCAAAAAGGATTTGGAAAATTAATTGAAAATATTGGCTTATTAATTTTATTTGGGACAATGATAGGTGTAGCTCTTGAAAAATCAAAGGGAACTGTCGCTATTGCAAATGGAATATTACTATATGTTAAAAGATTGCCACTGCCTTTTGCTGTAAGTTTTATGGGCTATCTTATTTCAATCCCCGTTTTTTGTGATGCGGCATTTGTTATTCTTTCTCAACTCAACAAAACTTTAGCTGAAAAAACAAAAACTCCTCTTATTGGACTTACAGTAGCCCTATCAACTGGTTTGTTTGCTCCACACGTTTTGGTCCCCCCTACGCCAGGTCCTTTAGCAGCAGCTTCAAATTTACATTTAGAAAATTTAGCCCTCCTTATTGTAATGGGATCATTAGTAGCGCTTGTTCTTGTTTTAGTTGGTGGGAGCTATGGCTACTATTTATCTAAAAAGAATAGTATTTTGATTCAAAAATCCCAAGGAGAAAATCAATTTGAAATAGATACAACATTACCGAAATTTAGGATTGCAATTGCACCAATTTTAATTCCTATTTTATTGATGTGTTTAGGCACTTTATGTGATATGTATTCAGATACATCTCCTTTTTTAGAACTAGTCTCTTGGTTAGCTACCCCCACTATGGCACTTGCCATAGGGTTAGTGTTAGCTTTTTTAGGAAATCCAAAAAATAAAAAATATTTTATTAATGAAGTCATAACAGAGGGTATAAATCAAGCAGCTCCCATATTACTTATAACTGGGATGGGGGGTGCATTAGGTAGTATACTGAGTTCCGTTCCTCTTGGTGAATATGCTCAAGGTTTTACAAATTTTGAAAGTTGGGGGCTCTGTATCCCATTTTTAATTGCTGCCCTACTTAAAACAGCTCAAGGATCATCAACCGTCGCAATGATTACCACATCATCGATTTTTTATCCCCTTTTACCCTTATTTGGATTAGATACTGAAATGGGTAAAGTTTGGGCAATTTTAGCTATAGGCGTGGGTTCAATGACCGTTTCTCATGCTAACGATTCTTATTTTTGGATTGTTTCCCAATTGGGGGGACTGGATATAAAAACCGCTTATCGGTCGCATACTGTAGCTACCTTTCTTCAAGGTATGGTAGGATTGGCAACAGTTTTATTAGGATTTGCCGTATGGATTTGGATGAGTTAAAAATCAGAATAGATAAGTTCTAATTTTACTTTTTTGTCTTCTAAGGTAGTCTCTGGATGTGATCCTATCAAAAGGGTACCTAAAGGATTTAAAGTTGCTGACAAGGGGAAAAAGATGTCTTTAGTTAATGATGGATTAACTCCTTTTACCAAACTGGGATCATTTATGTTTGCTGTAACCACAAGACCCAAATCCACGTTTAAAGAATCATTGCGAATGATATTTGAAATATGTGAAGTCAAATTGAATTTATACCGAAATGGCTTTCCGAAATCATCATATTCTAATGTCCCTCCAAATATTTTTTTATTTGAATTCACACCAAAATTTGAAACAGAACCGTCATTTTGATAATCTAATAAAGCTTGTCCAGTGTTGAATTTATAAAGGTATAACCGAAGCGCTATTAAGTCTTGGGGAAAGTTTGTGTTTGGGTCGATATAAAAAGACAAATTGGCTTCATTTAGCAACCAATTTTTGGTCCTCAAGTTGTTAATTAATGAATTTTCATCTTGATTTTCGCTTGAAAACAATCTTATTTTTCCATATAAACTTCCACTTTGGATGTACAAACGATCTGTTGGCTGGTTGCTTTTAGAAGCTTCAATACGCTGCTCAACAGCCGCATCAAATAAGGAGTTTTTTAAGGTATTTACACGAATACCATTTAAAGAAATTACAAATTCTTTTTCTGATTTTAAAATACTATCATCTGTAATGTCCTGAGGCGTTCCGTTGGTGTTATAATCGTCATACTCATAAAATACTGTAATGTTTGCATTATTAATATCCAATAACATATAAAGGTCTTCTGAAAAATTTTCAGCTCTGATAATAATACCCCTTAGCATTTCTCGAAATGCAGCATCATTACGCAAAACATCCTCATCTTCAAGGTCGATAAGATTTTTTTGAAAAAAATCAGTATTTAGAGGGACCCGAATTCTTGGGGATAAACGTGTTTCAATTTTTGTAGTTTCATCAACATCAGGAGTTTCAGGATCGTCTTCTTTATAATTAAAGCGAAGTTCTTCAAAGTTTAATGTGATCCTTTGATCTAATAATTGTTCTCCCACAAACCCTTGCTCATAAAAATCTTGAGAAGAATAATAGGCTTGAGTTGTTTCAAAATTAGTGGAAGGATCCAGTGCATTAAGAAAATAGTTTAATTCATAAATTTTTAAATCAAAACTAGCATTTCGATTTCCGTAAATAGAATCTATGTCATACACTTTATTGTCGGCATCATACCCTGAATTATCATCATCAGCATGATCTAAAATACCATCCCCATCACTATCTGGGTTTAAAGGGTTTAATCCTGATTGAAATTCTACTAAGTCTGAAAGTTCATCACTATCTGAATTACTTTGGGGATCTTGCGGGTCAGTATCAAATGAGTCAATAACTCCATCATTATCTGCATCATTTTGATTATAGAAAAAAGGGATTTCTAATACTACTGAAGTAACTTTTTCATTTTCAGGAATTAGATTAATATCGCTTGGATTTTCTTCCTCTTCAAAACGTTGTCTATGGTCACCAAAAAAGGGATTATTACCGATTGAGAGTTGGGTTGCAAAACTTGCCTCAGCTTTTCCAAATACTGGATGGTTAATTGTCCCCAATTGAACTAAAGGAAGTCCATTTGTTTGGACTTTATCTAATTTTTCTTGAAATGTGAAGGCTGGGGCTATTTCTCTTTTCGTAGAAAGGTTTAAATCTGATAGCATCATATCGCCTACAGGAATAAAATCTTGATTACAGCAAACGGTAATAAGCATCACACTGATACTAACTAGAAAAAGGGAGGTAAATCGCATGAAATGCTATAAGGTTAAATCTTTTTAGTGTAAAAATTTATAAACGCTTCCTCGTTTTTTGACGCTGCAAAATCCAAGTGGGGTTTTTTGTTTTTCTTTACAAGTTCAATTACTGATTCAGGTAAATTTTCAGAAGACAAAATTACTCCATGGGAATGTTGAATTGCAATTTCTGATAAGGCCTCGTAAGTTGCATTTTGAAGAGGTATCATCATGTTTGATTTTATATTATCAAAGGCCACTTTTTCTTCAAAATTTTCTGAAAAAACGCCTTCAAAATCAGGAGCATAAATAGAAGTTACTATCTTACTTTCAGCAAACAATGGCTCATCTGCATAAAATGTTTTTAAATATAGTGGAAATAAGGATGTAAACCATCCATGAAGATGGATAACATCTGGTGACCAATTTAATTTTTTTACAGTTTCTATGACTCCTTTGGTAAAAAATATCATGCGTTCATCATTATCACTATAGCATTTTTTGTTTTTATCATGTAATAATGCTTTCCTTTTGAAAAATTCTTCATTATCAATAAAATAAACTTGAATACGCTCTTTAGGAATGGAAGCCACCTTTATAATTAAGGGAGTATCCATATCGTTAATAACTAAATTCATGCCTGATAAACGAATTACTTCATGTAATTGATGTCGTCTTTCATTAATTAAACCATAGCGAGGCATAAATATTCGTGTTTGCCCTCCATGGTCATTAATAGCTTTTGGTATTTGGAATGAATTAACAGCTTGTTCTGTTTGAGGAAGATAGGGAACAACCTCTGAAGAAATGATTAATACGCGCTTATCTTTCATATGCTAATTTTTCCCAAGAGAAAAGTTCTGCAAAAATACAAAAAATATGCTTATTTACTCAAAATCTAGCTACTTTAGCAACGTTAAACCTTTACTAAATGTTGGTTTTTTCAAACGCTTATGAGCTTCAAGCGGAATTGCCTACTTCTTTTTCTTCCTTAGGTTTAGTGCCTACCATGGGTGCCTTACATCAAGGGCATATTTCTCTTGTGGAACGTGCAATCAAAGAAAATTCACACGTTATTGTTAGTATTTATGTTAATCCAACTCAATTTAATAGGGTTGAAGATCTTGAACAATACCCAAGAAATATAGATAAAGACCTTGAAACATTGGCCCCCTATTCGAATAAGATTATGGTATATATCCCAACAAATGAAGATCTTTATCCAGAAGGAATAAAAGTAAAAACTTATGCCTTTGGAACTTTAACTCAATATTTTGAAGGAGCATACAGACCGGGTCATTTTGATGGTGTTGCCACAGTTATCGAATCACTATTTACTAGGATAAATCCTACAAAGGCCTATTTTGGAGAAAAAGATTTTCAGCAGGTTCTAGTAATTAAAGCTTTAGTTAAACTTTTAAGTTTAAACATAAAGATTATCTCCTGTCCTATAATACGCGCAAAAGATGGATTGGCCTTAAGTTCTAGAAACGCATTGTTGTCTAAAGAACACCTTGAGAAGGCATGTGTTATCTATAATATACTCCAAAAAATCACTGAAAATAGAGGCCATTGGAATGTACAACAAATGAGAGCATATTTCTTCGAAAAGATAGAAGCCCTTTCAGGTTTTAAGATTGACTATTTTGCTGTAGCAGATCCAAAAACCTTAACGCCAGAAGAAGAGCTTATTCCTTCAAAAAACTATAGAATATTTATTGCGGTTTATGCCGGCACCATTCGTCTTATTGACACCATAGAATTACGCAGAAAATAATACCTTTGCGCGCATGTTAATCGAAGTAGTTAAATCAAAAATTCACCGCGTTCGGGTTACTGATGCTGACCTTAATTATATTGGAAGCATTACACTTGACAAAAAACTTATTGAAGCCTCTAATTTAGTTGTTGGTGAAAAAGTACATGTCGTTAACGTAAACAATGGAGAGCGTTTAGAAACCTATGTAATTGAGGGAATTGAAGGCTCTGGTGAGGTAACTTTAAACGGACCTGCAGCACGTAAAGTGCAAAAGGGCGATATAATCATTATCATCAGTTATGCGCATATGGAGCCTGAGGCTGCCAGAAATTATAAGCCAACCATTATTTTCCCAGATGAAAACTCAAACTTAATTACTTAATCTTGGGATCATTAAAAACCATCTTAAAAATATTTCTCCCTTTAGGTATTGGTGTTTTTTTTATATTTCTTACTCTTAAAAATACAACTGCAGAAGAGCAAAAAATCATTTTAGATTATATGAAAAAAGCAGATATTAAATTTGTGCTTTTATCGGGTCTATTTGGTGTTTTAAGTCATTTGTCAAGAGCTTATCGGTGGAATTTTTTATTGCATCCCTTGGGCTATCATACCCGATTTATTAATTCAACTTTAGCAGTTTTAATTGCCTATATTTCCAATTTAGGCATACCACGTTCCGGAGAAATTCTTCGCGCTACAACAATTAGTACATATGAGAATATACCTTTTGAAAAAGGGTTTGGAACCATTATAGCAGAACGAATGATTGATTTAGTAATGCTTTTGTTTTTTATTGTATTGGCTTTAGGGTTACAGTTTGATTTGATATGGAATGTGTTGATGCAAAACGACTTTTCGTTTTCAAAGCTTTCCCTTTTGGGAACCATTATATTTATTACCATCTTTTTATTGCGAAAGCCCTACAAAAAAGGAAAACATCCCTTTTTTGTCAAAATAAAACAATTTATTTCAGGGTTAATAGAGGGAATTTACAGTTTAAAAAACATTAAAAACAAAGGCGCATTTCTATTTCATACTCTATTTATTTGGTTCATGTATTTTGCCATGTTTTATGTTATTAAATGGACCGTTCCAGAAACAGAATCTTTAAGTGCATTGGCATTACTACCTGCATTTGTAGTAGGAGGGTTTACAATTTCAGCAACTAATGGCGGAATAGGAATTTACCCCTTTTCAGTTGCACTAGTTCTTACTGCATATGGAATTTCTAGTGAGTCTGGATTAGCCTTTGGATGGATTATGTGGTCTGCACAAACAGCACTTGTAATTCTCTTTGGAAGTCTTTCCTTTTTTATTTTACCTTTAGTCAATCAGCGATTGAAATCCAACCCAAATGGCTAAAGTCAAAAAGGCTTTTTTTTGTCAAAGTTGTGGTACCGAGCATGCTCAGTGGCAAGGACAATGTAATTCATGTAAAGAATGGAATACCCTTGTTGAAGAAAACATACAAAAAGAAATCCCAAAAAATTGGCAAAACTCAGCATCTACACTTACTTCTCAACCAATTCGAATTGAGGATATTGATGTAGATTCCATTCCCCGAATTTCAACAGCTGACTCAGAGTTAAATAGAGTATTGGGGGGCGGTTTAGTTCCTGGTTCAGTAGTATTATTAGGAGGTGAACCCGGAATTGGAAAGTCAACTTTACTATTACAGCTTTCATTACAAATCCAACAAAAAGTACTCTACATATCTGGTGAAGAAAGTCAACAGCAAATTAAATTACGTGCTGAAAGAATGAATATTAAGGGCACAAATTGTTTTGTATTAAGCCAAACCGATACTCAAAAAATATTTAAAGAAATTCATAGCCTCAATCCTCATCTGGTAATAATTGATTCTATACAAACTTTATTCAGTCCAATGATAGAAAGTGGTGCGGGAAGTGTTTCTCAAATTAGGACTAGTGCAGCTGAATTAATTCATTTTGCCAAAGCAACACATACCCCTGTAATACTGGTAGGTCATATTACAAAAGAGGGAGCAATAGCAGGTCCAAAAATTTTAGAACATATGGTAGATACAGTGCTTCAATTTGAAGGTGACCGTAATCACGTTTATCGCCTATTACGTTCACAAAAAAACCGATTTGGATCTACTTCAGAAATTGGAATTTATGAAATGCTAACTGAGGGACTTCGGCCGGTTCAAAATCCAAGTAAAGTATTGTTAACTGAAAAAGAAGAAACATTAAGTGGCCATGCTATTGCGGCTACTGTAGAAGGTTTGCGCCCTATGATGATAGAAGTTCAAGCCCTTGTGAGTAGTGCTGTGTATGGAACCCCTCAACGCAGTTGTACTGGTTATAATAGTAAACGTCTAAATATGCTTCTGGCAGTTCTCGAAAAAAGGGCTGGCTTTGCATTAGGCAGTAAAGATGTTTTTATCAATATTGCTGGAGGATTACGAATTGAAGACCCAGCCCTAGATCTTGCAGTTGTTGCAGCTTTACTTTCAAGTTATCATGATATCCCAGTAAGTAAAGATTTTTGTTTTGCTGCTGAAATAGGATTATCTGGCGAAATTAGGCCAATTCCTAAAGTAGATCTTCGAATCCAAGAAGCAGAAAAACTGGGGCTTAAAGGAATCGCAATATCTACATATTCTAAATTGGCTAAGAATACCAAAGGGATACAAATTCATTCTTTTTCAAAGGTAGAATCACTCATTGAATTTCTATTTTAAGGATTCTATTTTCAAAATAATTTAAGGTATCTTCGAATGCATAATTTTGAATCCCATGGATAAAATAATTCGTCAATTTTTAGCAGAAGTCAATGCAAAAAATCAAAATGAACCTGAGTTCATGCAAGCTGTTACAGAAGTAGCTGAAACAGTAATTCCATATATTGTACAACATGATATTTATTATGGTCAAAATATTTTATTGAGAATGGTTGAACCTGAACGGGTAGTCTCTTTTCGTGTCGCCTGGATTGATGATAAGGAAGAAATACAAGTCAATAGGGGATATCGAATTGAGATGAACTCTGCCATTGGGCCATATAAAGGTGGACTTCGATTTCATCCAAGTGTTAATTTAAGTGTATTAAAATTTTTAGCATTTGAGCAAATTTTTAAAAATAGCTTAACAACCCTTCCTATGGGGGGAGGAAAGGGAGGTTCTGATTTTGATCCGAAAGGAAAATCTGATACTGAAGTAATGCGATTTTGCCAAAGTTTTATGACAGAATTATTTCGCCATATTGGACCAAATCGAGATATTCCTGCTGGTGATATTGGAGTTGGAAGTAGAGAAATTGGTTATTTATTTGGACAATACAAACGCTTAAAAAATGAATTTACAGGGGTACTTACAGGAAAAGGGGTAAGTTGGGGAGGCTCATTAATCCGTCCTGAAGCTACAGGATATGGAGTCGTTTATTTCACTCAACAAATGCTTTCTCATACTGGTAAAAGTATTGAAGGAAAAAGAGTAGTGATTTCGGGCTCTGGAAATGTAGCTCAATATGCTGCTGAAAAATGCATCCACCTTGGCGCAAAAGTTATTACACTTTCTGATTCTTCTGGTTACATTTTTGATAATGATGGTATTGACAAAGAAAAATTAGCACTTATTATGAATATCAAAAACGTAAAACGCGGAAGAATAAGTGAATATATAGAGCGCTATCCAAGAGCGGCTTTTCATGCTGGTAAAACCCCATGGGAAGTACCCTGTGATGTTGCACTTCCATGTGCAACTCAAAATGAACTTCTTGAAAATGATGCTAAAATACTAGTTAAAAATGGATGTACCTGTGTTGGTGAGGGAGCCAATATGCCTTGTACTCCAGAAGCTATTCATCTGTTTTTAAAACATAAAATTTTATATGCCCCAGGTAAAGCATCTAATGCAGGGGGGGTAGCTGTTTCAGGTCTAGAAATGGCTCAAAATTCACTTCGCTATAGTTGGACTCGTGAAGAAGTAGACCAGCGTTTGCATTCAATTATGAAAGATATTCACAAATCATGTCTCGAATACGGTCAAGAAAAAGATCACATAAATTATGTTAAAGGAGCCAACATTGCCGGTTTTGTGAAAGTTGCAGACGCTATGTTAGCTCAAGGAGTCGTTTAAAATTAATTTTGTGATTCATAGCCTTCATGCCATAACAATTGGATCAGTTAAGTATGGGGACTCTAGCCTAATAGCAAACTGTTTTACGCTTGAATTTGGGCTTCAATCTTATATGCTCAAAGGGATTTTAACCTCAAAAAAAAATCAAAAAATTTCAAAATCCTATTTTGAACCCCTAACTTTACTTGAAATTCAAGCGCCACAAAATAAAGAAAATAAGTTAGGCTATCTTAAAGAAGTTAAATTAGAATATGCCTATCAAAGCCTTCCATTTGACATTAAAAAAAAGTCAGTTTTATTTTTTCTTGCCGAAGTTATCCAACAAGTGGTTCGTGAGGAACCTCAAGAAAATAGTGGTTTATACCGGTTTTTAAAAGGTCGCTTGTTATGGTTGGATGACATACAAAAAGTAGATCTTTTTCATATCAAATTTATGCTTGACCTAACAAAATATATTGGATTTTATCCTAATCTAGAAGATTCACATTTACCCTATTTCGATTTGGCTTCTGGTTGTATGAGTAATACAAAAACAAAGTACAGTTTAGAAGGTAGAAATAAAATACTTTTGGAAACCCTATTAGGCATGAAATTTGATGAGAAGTGTAAACTTAAATTAGAAAAAGAAGAAAAATTAGAGCTGCTCCATCACGCTATCACTTATTTCGAATTACATTTACAACAATTTAAACCACCAAAATCAACATCCGTTTTACATGAAGTATTTAGCACTTCTTAATTTCTTGTTTTTTACTTTTACGCATACTTTATTTTGGGGTCAGGAAGTTAAAGTGATTGATGCTAATACCGAAGAGGCTATTGAAGGCGTAGCTTTATACAATACACAAAAAACAAAATCAGTTTTGACTAATGCTTCAGGAGAAGCTAGCTTGCATATTTTTTCAGCTGAGGAAACATTAAATGTTCAATTTTTTGGGTATATCAATCAAGAATTATCTCCCGAGGAATGGAGAAAAGACACTCTTGTGATTTTAACCTTATCACCAGAGGAACAATCGTTGGAAGAAGTAATTCTTTCTGTTGCAAGAAATCCCACCTCAAGGAAACAAATTGCGGAAAAAGTGGCGGTAATAAGCAAACAAGAAATTGAATTACAGCGCCCTTCAACAGGTGCTGAACTGGTAAGTTTAAGTCCTGGAATACGAATTCAAGAGTCGCAAGGAGGAGGAGGAAGTCCTGTAATTCGTGGATTTGAAGCCAACCGTATTCTTTTAGTAGTTGATGGTGTGCGTATGAATAATGCAATATACAGAAGTGGCCATTTACAAAATGCAATAACTATCAATCCCAATATAATTGAACGGGTTGAAATAGTATATGGTTCTTCTTCTGTGGGATATGGATCAGATGCACTAGGAGGTGTTATTCATTATTATACAAAAAGCCCTCGTTTAAATTCAGATCAAAAAATTACAACATCCCTTACAAGTGATTTTTCATCTGCAAAAAATAGTTTTATCAATTCACTTACTTCCGAATTGAGTTTTAAAAAATTGGCCGCCCTCATCAATGTGAGTTATTCTGATTTTGGAGATATTAGGATCGGTAAAAACAGATCACATGGTTATGAAAATTGGGGCCTTACTCCCTTTTACTCCGCCAACAACAGAACGGAATACTCCCCGAGTCAGTTAATTAATCCTGATCCAAATATTCAAAAAAACACAGGATACAATCAAGTGGATGTTTTCCAAAAGTGGCTTTATCAAATTGACACAAAAAACCAGTTGGTTTTAAATCTTCAATATTCAAATTCTTCAGATATTTTTAGGTATGACATGTTGGTCCAAGAAAAAAACGGAGGATTACGTTTTGCCGAATGGTATTATGGGCCTCAAAAAAGGTTGTTACTTGCCCCTCAACTTAAAATTTTCCCAGATAAAAGATTCATGCGTTCTGGAATGATAACTACTGCCTACCAAAAAATTGAGGAATCGCGAATAGATCGTTCATTTAATAGTCTTACTCGAAATACATATTTAGAAAAAGTAAACTTGTGGAGTATTAATGCTGATTTTGAGTTTGAGATAGAAAATAATCATTCTTTTTCCTATGGTTTAGAAGCTACAAATAATGATGTGCGCTCTTATGCATATCAAAACAACCTGATTCTAAATCAGAATACTATTGTTGGATTAACTCCTAGTTTACCAATTCCAACACGATATCCTAGTAGAGGTAGCGGCTATTTAAGTTTCGCTGGTTTTGTAAACTGGGTATGGTCTTTAAACGAGCAACTTACATTAAATTTAGGAGCCCGAATTACAACGACATCACTAGAAGCGCGATGGAAAGAATACTATAATATAAACGCTTTATTATCTAACGTTAGATTAGATGCAGAAGCTTTAACTTCAACTTTAGCTATAACTTACCGTCCTACCAACAAAACACAATGGAATGTTATTTTATCTGATGGTTTTAGAAATCCAAATATTGATGATGTTGGAAAAATTAGAGAAAATAAAGGCGTATTGATTGTACCTAACCCAAACCTTTTCCCTGAATATGCATACAATTTTGAATTGGGTTTGACGCGTTACTTAAAAGAGCCCAAAAATTATTTTGATTTTCGAGGGTTTACTACTTTAATTTCAAGGCATATAGGTAGAGATTTTTATACCATTTTTGCTGATAAATCTACACCTGATCTAAGTACAATACTTTACAATGGGGCAGAAGTAACTACAATGTCTAATGATAATATGGGGAATCGTTTCTTAGTTGGAGGTTCGGCTGAAGGAAAGCTCGAGTTTTTACAAGCTCTTCAACTCCAAGGTAGTCTTACCTATATCAGAGCATTAAAAAATGAAAAATATGGTCCTTTGCCTTCAATATCCCCCCTATTTGGTTCTTTATTATTTCATTATTCAAAAAATCAATGGTTTAGTCAACTTCGTTTTCAGTTCAGTGGTTCTAAGAACCCTTCTCAATACAGCTATGGAGGTGAAGACGGATTAGAGGAAACTCCTGTAATTTCAAAAGAATTAGAACAATATGCTGGAACCCCCGCTTGGAACACTTTTTCTTGGATGTTGCAATACAATTGGAATGAACAAATTAGATTTCGTTTTGCTTTAGACAATATTTTTGATCAACACTACAGAACCTTTGCCTCAGGAATTTCAGCGCCAGGTAGAAATTTAAGTCTCGGTGTACATCTTCAGTTTTAGAGATAAGCCTTTGATTTCCATCCACCCAAGGGCAATTATTTTAGTTGAATTACTTACTTTCGCAATCAAATTTAAGAGAATAAAAATTTTCTTTATTTAATCTTAAAAGATGAAATAGCAACTAAGGTGAAGTTTAACGAATACAAAGGGCTTAATTTACCTCAAATAGCTTCAACTGTTTTAGAAAAATGGAAACAAGAAGGCACGTTTGAGGCTAGCATTTCTCAACGAGAAAGGCAGAAAGCTTTTGTTTTTTATGAAGGTCCTCCATCTGCCAATGGAATGCCTGGAATTCATCATGTTATGGCACGAACCATTAAGGATATTTTTTGTCGCTTTAAAACTCAAAAAGGGTTTCAAGTTCATCGAAAAGCTGGGTGGGACACCCACGGATTGCCTGTTGAACTTGGGGTTGAAAAGGAATTGGGAATTACAAAAGATGCCATTGGAAAAAGTATTTCAGTAGCTGACTATAATGCAGCTTGTAAAGAAGCCGTAATGCGCTACACTGATGTATGGAATAACCTAACCGAACGAATTGGGTACTGGGTAGATATGAAAGACCCATATGTTACTTATACTCCAAAGTATATGGAATCAGTTTGGTGGTTAATTAAACAAATTTATTCGAAAGGCCTACTTTATAAAGGGTATACAATTCAACCCTATTCTCCTATGGCGGGAACTGGATTGAGTTCGCATGAATTAAACCAACCTGGAACGTACCAAGATGTTAGTGATACTACTGTTACAGCGCAATTCAAAACAATTCAAAGTTCTCTTCCAGACCATTTAAAATCTGATATTCCTTTGTATTTCCTTGCTTGGACAACAACTCCGTGGACATTACCTTCCAATACAGCTCTCACCGTTGGAAAAAAAATTGAATACGCTATTATAAATACTTACAATCAATATACATTTAAACCCATACGTGTAGTATTAGCTAAAACACTTATAAATAAACAATTTGGGAAAAAATATGAGCATCGAGAAATTATAACTGAATATACTCCTGAAGATAAAATCATACCCTATACTATTGAGAAAACAATTTTAGGGTCAGCTTTATTAGATATTCGTTACGAACAATTATGGGCAGAGGCTCCGCTTCCACTGACACATCCTGAGAATGCATTTCGCGTGATTGCTGGTGATTTTGTTACAACTGAAGAAGGTACTGGAATCGTTCACACTGCACCTACCTTTGGAGCAGATGATGCTAAGGTGGCTAAAGAAGCTCTCCCAGAAGTTCCCCCAATGTTAGTATTAGATGAAAATGGAAATCCTACTCCTTTAGTCGATCTTCAGGGCCGTTTTCGAAAAGAAGTAGGGGCCTTAGCTGGTCGGTATGTAAAACAAGAATATTACCCTGATGGCGAAGCACCCGAGCGCTCAACAGATGTTGAGATTGCCATACAGCTTAAAGAAGAAAATAAAGCTTTTAAGGTCGAAAAATACGTTCACTCATATCCCAACTGTTGGCGAACCGATAAACCCATTCTATATTATCCGCTTGACTCTTGGTTTATCAAAGTAACAGAGGTTCGAGATAAAATGACCTCTCTTAATAAAGAAATTAATTGGAAGCCAAAAGCCACAGGTGATGGTCGCTTTGGCAATTGGCTAGCCAATGCTAATGATTGGAATCTTTCTCGTTCTCGTTTTTGGGGAATTCCCCTTCCAGTTTGGAGAACAGATGACGGTTCGGAAACAAAGGTTATCGGCTCTGTTTCAGAATTGAAAAATGAAATTGATTTGGCTATAAACAAGGGGCTTATGCAGTTAAATCCCTTTGCTCAATTTGAAGAAAACAATACTGCTGATAGCAATTATGAAGTCGTTGATTTACATAAACATGTGGTAGATACAATAGTTTTATGTAGTAACTCTGGAAAACCAATGCTTCGAGAGCAAGACCTTATTGATGTTTGGTTTGACTCTGGAGCCATGCCCTACGCTCAGTGGCATTATCCCTTTGAAAACAAAGATCTTATTGATCAAGGCACCTATTTTCCTGCAGATTACATTGCAGAGGGTGTAGATCAAACACGAGGCTGGTTTTATACTCTTCATGCCATTTCTACTCTTGTTTTTGGTAAAAAAGCATATAAAAATGTGGTTTCAAATGGATTAGTTTTAGACAAAACAGGACAAAAAATGTCTAAAAGACTTGGAAATGCAGTAGATCCATTCGAAACCTTAGATCGCTTTGGCCCCGACGCAACAAGGTGGTACATGATTTCAAATGCTAACCCATGGGATAATTTAAAATTTGATATCGAAGGTATTGCTGAAGTACAGCGAAAATTTTTTGGGACATTATACAATACATATTCCTTTTTTAGCCTGTATGCAAATATTGATGGCTTTAATCCTTTCAATGAAAAAGAAATTCCATTGACTGAAAGAACTGAATTAGACCGGTGGATTTTATCTGAGCTAAACAGTCTAATACAATCTGTTAATGCCGCTTATGAAGATTATGAACCTACTAAAGCCAGTAGGGCAATTTCAGATTTTGTTCAAGAGCGACTTAGTAATTGGTATGTGCGTTTATCAAGAAGACGATTTTGGAAAGGTGAATTTGGTAGCGACAAAATTGCTGCTTATCAGACTTTACATCATTGTTTAGTGTCTGTAGCTCAACTGGCTGCACCTATTGCACCTTTTTACACCGATCAATTGTACCAAGATTTAACTTTAGGACAAAAAGGATCTATTCACTTAAGTGATTTTCCAAAACCTGAAGTGAATACTATTGATCTTGCTTTAGAAGAACAAATTAATACTGCCCGAAGTCTTACTTCTTTAGCACTCTCCCTTCGGAAAAAGGAACAAATTAAAGTACGGCAACCCCTTCAAAAAATGATTATTCCTGTCAAAAATAAAGAGGAAAGAAATAGGATAGAACGCGTTGCTGAACAGCTAAAAAGCGAAATTAATGTCAAAGAAATTGAATTACTTGACGACGCTAATAGTCTGCTAGTAAAAGAGATAAAGCCTAATTTTAAAGTTTTAGGTCCCCGCTTTGGGAAAGACTTAAAAGCTGTTGTTAATGCTATTGCAGCTTTGAATCCTTCTCAAATAGATACTCTTGAAGAAAAAGGTCAATTAGAAATTCAGATAAATGAAAAAAATAGTATTTTAGAGCGCTCTGATGTAGAAGTCTTTTTTAAAGACATTGAAGGCTGGGAAGTAGCACAAGGGTATGGTTTAACCGTTGCCCTAGATATGACTTTGAGTCTCGAACTTAGAAATGAGGGGATGGCTCGAGAGTTGGTTAATCGCATCCAAAACTACAGAAAGGAAAGCGGTTTAGAAGTAACCGATAAAATTGAAATTTCATTGGTAGCTGAACCTGAATTAAAGATAGCAGTTTCTGAAAATTTAAATTATATACTTTCTGAAACGCTGGCTAGAAAACTGCAATTCGAAACAGAAATTAAAGACGGATTGACAGTTGAATTTGATACAATTTTTGCAAAGATTCGAATTAAAAAGATATCCTAATGAGTACAAAAACTAGATATAATGATGCTGAACTTAAGGAATTTAAAACCTTAATAGAAGAGAAAATCCAGAAAGCTAAAGCCGATCTTGAATTGCTTAAAAGTGCTTATATGAATGATGGAAATAATGGCACTGATGACACAGCACCTACCTTTAAGGCGTTTGAGGAAGGCTCTGAAACTATGTCAAAAGAAGCGAACACTCAGTTGGCTCTACGCCAAGAAAAATTTATTCGCGATTTAAAAAATGCCTTGGTGCGTATTGAAAATAAAACCTACGGAATTTGCCGTGTCACGGGAAATCTAATTGATAAAAAACGCTTGTATTTAGTCCCTCATGCTACCTTAAGTATTGAAGCTAAAAACATGCAAAGCTAAAATTTGACCCCTCCGATTAAATCTAAACTATCATATTTTAATTCCCGATGGGCCCTAGCGGTTATTGTGGGAGTGTTACTTATTGATCAGTGCAGTAAATTCTATATAAAACTCAATTACCCACTAAGCGGCTATGGGGTTTCTCCGATATTGGATTGGGGATTTTTTAAAATTTTATTTGTTGAAAATAGTGGAATGGCAATGGGAACACAATTAAATGATATACTCCCTTTTGTTAGCGATGAACTTGCCAAATTAATTTTAACCCTATTTCGACTAATTGCCATTAGCGGTTTGGGTTACTGGTTATGGAAAACATTAAAAAAACAAAATGCAGTATTGTTAAGTTGGGCTTTGTCCTTAATCTTTGCTGGAGCATTAGGAAATATAATTGATTCCGTATTTTATGGTGTAATTTTTACCGATAGTTATCGAAACATTGCCACCCTTTTCCCTGAACAAGGATATGCTCCTTTATTTTTTGGACATGTTGTAGATATGCTCCAATTTCCTTTGGTAGAATGGGACTGGCCTGAATGGTTACCTTTAATTGGTGGAAAACATTTTTTATTTTTTCAATACATTTTTAATATTGCCGATGTAGCAATCAGTACTGGTGTAGGCATTTTAATATTCTTTAATAAAAAAATCTTTTCTAAGTCTGACCAAAGTAGTGAATTGCCTGTGGAGTAACACATATATCCAAGGGTATATCTCCTGAATGCAAGTCTTCTATTTCTCCTTCTGGATCAAAAAATGAAATACCAATTTTTATAGTCTCCTGATTACATTGCGCTAAAAAAGAATCATAGAACCCTTTCCCATATCCTACTCTATTTCCATTTTTATCAACTCCTAATAATGGAACAAAAACAACTTGAGCCCATTTTTCATCAACTTCAATCCCCGTTTCGGGTTCAATAAGATTCCATTTTGTTTTGACTAATTTGGTGGCATCCGTTAATAAAATAGATGTGAACTTTTGTTTTCCAATTACTTTGGGTAATGCAATATTTTTATCTCGCCCTTGTAAGAGAGTTAAAAGAGGAGTAGTATCTACCTCTGCTTTAGTCTGAATTGATAAAAAAAGATGAAAATTAGAATAGTTCCAAATGGGTAGCCTTAAGGATTGATTTGCAATGGCAATGCTCATCTCATCTCTCTTATGTTCCGGTAGCGCCATTCGTAACCGAATCATTTGTGTTCTAAATTCATTTTTTGTCATGAAAAAGAAATTGGAAATCAGTAGGATAACATTTCTCTACCAAAGAAAATCAATATTTTCGTGATGTGAAATTAGAATCAGTTGAAATTCAAGTCAAAAGCCTCCCTGAAGTGCCAGGAGTGTATCAATATTATGATAAAAATGATAAAATTCTCTATATCGGTAAGGCAAAAAATATTAAAAAAAGAGTGTTATCATATTTCACCAAAACTCATAATCAACGCAAAACGACTCTTCTTGTAAAAAATATTGCTCGTATTGAACATATTGTTGTCGTTTCTGAAATGGATGCCCTTCTACTTGAAAATACACTTATCAAAAAACACAAACCAAGGTTTAATGTCATGTGGAAAGATGATAAAACCTATCCTTGGATTTGTATAAAAAACGAGTCATTCCCTCGAATTTTTTTGACCCGAAGAACCCCAGCGGATGGCTCAGAATACTATGGCCCCTTCACCAGTCTTAAGCCCATTAGAGCATTAATGGATTTAATTAAAATTTTATATCCCATTCGGAGTTGTCATTACGATTTGAGTCCAGATAAAGTAGCAGCAAAAAAATATAAAGTTTGTCTTGAATACCATATCGGAAACTGCCTTGCCCCCTGTGTTGATCTTGTTTCCCCGCTTGTGTATAATGATAATATTGAAACCATTCGCCAAATCATAAAGGGAAATTACAAGCAAGCATTAGAAGCTTTTAGAAAAGAAATGGAACGATTTGCACTTTCCCAAGAATATGAAAAAGCTCAATGGATAAAAGAAAAAATAGAACATTTAGAAAATTACCAAGCAAAGTCTACTGTTGTAAATCCAAAAATAAGTAACGTTGATGTTTTTTCGATTTTTTCAGATGAAAGTTATGGCTACATAAATTATTTACAAGTGGCACATGGTGCAATTATTCGTTCACATACCCTTGAAATTAAGAAAAAACTAGATGAAACAGATGCAACGCTTTTAGAATTAGGTATTGTTGAAATTCGGCAACTTTTTTCTAGTACTGCAGATACATTATTCGTTTCTGAAAAAGTTTCGTTAGGGGATTCATTAACTATTTTTATTCCAAAACAAGGAGACAAGAAAAAACTAGTTGATCTTTCACTTCGAAATGCTAAATATTTTCGTATAGAACGGTTTAAGCAAATGAAAGTAGTAGACCCTGACCGCCATTTAAAACGTATCATGGCCCAAATGAAAGCAGATTTACGCCTTTCTCAATTTCCTTTTCATATTGAATGCTTTGACAATTCAAATATTCAAGGTACGAGCCCAGTAGCTGCTTGTGTTGTTTTCAAAAATGGAAAACCAAGTAAAAAAGAATATCGACACTACAACATTAAAACAGTTATGGGTCCTGATGATTATGCATCTATGGAGGAAGTTGTTTTTCGTCGCTACAAAAGATTGCAAGATGAAGGAGCAGAATTGCCTCAGCTTATTGTGATTGATGGTGGAAAAGGACAGCTTTCAGCAGCCTTAAAAAGTATAGAAGTTTTAGGGCTTAGAGGTAAAATTGCTATTTTAGGTATCGCCAAACGATTAGAAGAAATTTATTTCCCTGAAGACCCGATTCCCTTATATCTGGATAAAAAATCTGAAACCTTAAAAATATTACAACAAGTGCGAGATGAAGCACATCGTTTTGGGATAACCTTTCATCGACAAAAGCGAAATAAAAAAGGTCTTTCCTCTTCTTTAGATGTCATCCCTGGAATAGGCCCCGCCCTTAGAGATCGATTACTTGAGAAATTTAAATCAGTGAAAAGAATAAAAGAGGCTTCAGAAGAAGAATTTCAAACCTTGTTGGGTATAAATAAAGGGAGTGCAATTTATAAGGCTTTAAACAAGCCTGATTAATTGTAATCCCTTTTTAATGGTGTTTTAAATTTCTATTTTAACATTTTATAACGTTAATCTATTTCAAGCATTTCGCCCAATGCTTAACTTTACCGCATGAAAAGAAGAATGCTTTTTTTATTTCTTTGGGGTTTCTTTACTCAGGCACAATTTAGCAATGAAGGAAAAATCGAACCTGTTGAACCTTATAAAGCCGGTGAATGGTTTCAGTTAAGACTACATTATGGCCCTTTTAATGCAAGTTATGCTACCCTATCCCTTGAAAGTGATACCATAAATGGAACCCCCGTATTTCATGCAAAAGGCTTTGGGGAAACTACAGGTTTAGCACGTTGGTTTTTTAAGGTTGAAGATTATTATGAAAGCTATTTTGATGCCAAAACAGGAATGCCTTATAAGTTTATTAGAAACATTAATGAAGGAGGCTATACCAAAAATATAGAAATAGATTTTGACCATTCAAAACTAGTAGCCCGGGTGAATGATAAAAAAAAGAAAACCATAAATAACTTTTCAATTCAACCCAATGTTCAAGACCTCATGTCTTGTTTCTATTATTTAAGAAATTTTTATCCTGTAAAAAAACTCCCCATAAATGATAGTTTTGACATTAATATGTTTTTTGATAATGAAAATTATGTTTTTAAACTAAAATATTTGGGAGTAGAGACTATTGATACCAAGTTTGGATCCATTTCTTGTATGAAATTTCGACCAATGGTTCAATCTGGAAGAGTATTTAAAGAACAGGAAAGTCTAACTTTATGGGTTTCTGATGATCTGAATCGGCTTCCAATTCGATTTAAAGCAGATATTCTTGTTGGATCAATTATGGCTGATCTTGAAAACTTTAAAAACTTGAAACATCCATTTAAAATTATAGTTGATTGATCGAATGTTTTTAATAACTAGATAAAAACTTTTTAAAAGTGCCATGCAGATGTTCAATAAAGTTTCGAAATTTGCTATTGATGAGTAGATTATTTTCCATTTTAATACTATCTCTTTTTTTTGTGGTCTCTTGCCAAGAGAACCCCAACGCTACTTCAGAAAATGAAGACAACACGGATAACGTTATCTCACCTGATTATTACTTTGGTATTGATCGAAATCTTTTTGAAGTAAAAGAAGAAAAAATTAAGCGTGGAGATACGTTTGGAAAAATATTAGAAGCACAGGGTATTGATTATCCACAAGTATATGCTATACTTCAAGCAATTAAAGGAGAGATAGACGTTCGCAAATTAACTTTAGGCAAACCCTATAGTTTATTTTATGCAAAGGCCGATAGTGTTCTTTCTACCCCGGAATATTTTGTTTATCACCCCGATGTTAGTGGATATTCTGTGATTCATTTAAAAGATAGTCTTTATGGACAATTCATTCAAAAATCTGTTCGATTAGTAGAAATGGAAGCTAAAGGCGTAATTGAGAATTCTTTGTATGAAACTTTGAATGAAAATGGTATTAATGAAGCTTTGACTTTCTATCTGTCAGATGTTTATGCTTGGACAATTGACTTTTTTAGATTACAAAAGGGGGATCGATTTAAAGTAATTTATACTGAAAAATTTGTGGACGATACTGTATCTATTGGTATAGACAGAATCAAGGCAGCTTATTTCGAACATAATAACAAACCCTTATATGCCTTTGAATTTATTAGTGACCCTCAAAAAGGAATTGTTGATTATTTTGACGATGAAGCCAACAGTTTGCGTCGCACTTTTCTTCAAGGTCCCTTAAAATTCAATCGCGTTTCTTCACGCTATAATCTTAAACGCAGAATTGCTTATTACGGAAATCGTATTAGACCACACAAAGGAACTGATTTTGCTGCTGCTGTTGGAACACCCATTCTAGCAACGGCAAATGGTACCGTTGTAAAATCAAGTTACACCAAAGGAAATGGAAACTATGTAACTATTAAACACAATAATACCTATTCTACACAATACCTACATATGAAAAAACAAAATGTTAAGGTAGGTCAATATGTATCCCAAGGCGATATTATAGGATGGGTGGGAATGACGGGAAATACCTCAGGCCCACATGTTTGTTATCGTTTTTGGAAAAATGGGAAACAAGTGGATCCTTTTAAACAAAAGCTTCCCGAAGCAAAACCCATTTCAAATGATTTAAAAGCGCAATATACTGAGCACATTTATCCCTATAAATATAAATTAGATTGCATCTCTTTTGAAAATGAAGAAAATTCAGAGGTAGTTGTAGTCGACAACCCACAGCAAAATGCCAAAACCTCTTCCTAATACTAACCCCACTTCCCTCCCTGCTTGGAAAGCGCTTGCCCAACATAAAAAATCAATAGAATCTTTTCAAATAAAATCTTTTTTTAAACAAGAGCCCAACCGTTTAGATTATACTACTTTTTCTTGGGAAGAATTTTATGTAGACACTTCTAAAAACCGATGGGATAAAAAAACTTTTGAACTATTAATACAATTGTGTAACGAGTCCCAATTAAAAGTAGCCATTGAGGCTCAGTTTGCTGGAGAAAAAATTAATGCAACCGAAGATCGTGCTGTTTTACATACTGCCCTAAGAAAATTAGACTCGTCTGCTGTTTATGTAAATTCAGAAAATATAGTTCCTGAAGTAAAAATTGTGCAAGAAAAAATGTTTGCCTTTTGTGAAAAAATAATTTCGGGAGAATGGAAAGGCTATTCGGGTAAGTCAATAACTCATGTCGTTAATATTGGTATTGGTGGATCTGATTTGGGTCCAGCTATGGTAGTTGAAGCTTTAGAGCATTATAAAAATCATCTACATATGCGTTTTATTTCTAACGTAGAAGGTGATCATTATCAAGAAATTGTAAAAGACCTACACCCCGAGACAACCTTATTTGTAATAGTATCTAAAACTTTTACAACCCAAGAAACATTAAGTAATGCGAATAGTATAAGGGAGTGGTTTTTGCAAAAGGCCCCTGAAAATGCAATTTCTAAACACTTTGTTGCAGTATCTACCAATATTGAAAAAACCGCAGCCTTTGGCATCAGTAAGGAAAATACCTTCCCGATGAATGATTGGGTTGGGGGTCGTTTTTCATTATGGAGTACCGTTGGGTTAAGTATTGCCCTAGCCGTTGGCCCTTTACATTTTAAAAAATTGTTAGAAGGAGCTGGTCAAATGGATCAACATTTTAAAGAAACTCCTTTTGAAAAAAATATCCCCGTTGTATTGGCTTTATTAAGTATTTGGTACAATAACTTTTGGGGGGCTGAAAGTGAAGCCCTTATTCCTTACACTCAATATTTAAGAAATTTTCCTGCTTATCTCCAACAAGGTATCATGGAAAGTAATGGAAAAAGTGTTGGGCGTGATGGTAAACGAGTGAATTATGAAACTGGAACCATTATTTGGGGGGCTTCAGGAACAAATGCCCAACATGCTTTTTTTCAACTTATTCATCAAGGAACAAAACTCATTCCTACTGATTTTATTGGTTTTAAAAAAGAACTTAAAAAAAATCCTGATCATCAACAAAAGCTTCTTGCCAACTTTATTGCCCAAACCGAGGCTTTAATGAATGGCAAAACCGCAGAAGAAGCTTCACTTGAATTACAAAATAGTGGTGTTGCTTCTGAATTTATAAAACAACTGGTTCCTTTCAAGGTTTTTGAAGGCAATAAACCGACGAATACCCTTTTGATTGATCAACTTACTCCAAAAACATTGGGCTCATTAATTGCCCTTTATGAACATAAAATTTTTGTACAAGGAGTGATTTGGAATATTTATAGCTATGATCAATGGGGTGTAGAATTAGGCAAACAATTAGCCAATGTTATATTGAATGATCTTTCTGGTATTTCATCACATAAACATGATCCATCTACTACTGCTTTATTAAATCAACTGAAATAAGAATGGTTTATTAACTATTTTTTAATAAAAAAAATTACTACTTAATAATATAAAAATATTCGAATTTAAAATTTCAATTACTTTTACAAAAATTTAAAAAAATAACTATGAAAAAAACACTTCTCAATTTAGCTGTATTGATGCTATTGAGTCTACAAGTACTTGTAGCTCAGCGTACTATAACTGGAAATGTAACTGATGAACAAGGAGTTCCTCTTCCAGGTGCATCTGTTTTAGAAATTGGGACTACCAATGGAACAAGTACTGATTTTGATGGTAACTACACCTTAACTGTTCAAGAGGGTGCGGATATTGAAGTTAGCTATGTTGGATATCTTGCTTCTAGAGTAAAAGTTGGTGCTCAAGATCAAATTAATTTTTCATTATCTCTTGGCAATGAATTACAAGAGGTAATCGTTTCTTCTGGGGTAATTGATATTGCAAAAGAACGGGAAACCCCTATTGCATTAAGCCAGATTTCTGCTCAAGAAGTATTGCTTAAAGTTGGAAACCAAGAATTTCCAGAAATAATGAATAAAACTCCTGGTGTATATGCAACAAAAGATTCTGGGGGTTATGGCGATAGTCGTATTTCACTTCGTGGATTTGACCAAACCAATACCGCTATATTGATAAATGGTCAACCTGTAAATGATATGGAAAACGGAAGATTATATTGGTCTAACTGGCAAGGACTAACTGACATAGCTTCTGGAATTCAAATTCAAAGGGGTTTAGGAGCAACCAAATTGGCTGTTCCTTCTGTTGGAGGAACCATTTCCATTTTTACAAAAAGTGCTGAAAAAGAACAAGGGGGTTCACTAACCCAATTAATAGGAAATAATGGGTATGTAAAAACTACTGCCCTTTATAATAGTGGAGTTAATGACAAAGGTTGGTCTTCCTCTTATTTACTAACTAAATGGTCTGGAAATGGATATGTATACAATACAAAAGGGGAAGGATGGACTTACTTTTTTGCTTTAGGTTACACCCCCGAAGGATCTGCACATAGTTTAAACTTTTCTTTTTTAGGGGCAGGTCAATGGCACCACCAGCGTGATTCTTGGGTGTCAATCAGAGACTATGAAAATTTTGGTGAAGAAGGAATTGATCCGCGTTGGAATACCAATGGTGGGATCTTAAATGGAGAAGAATTCAATATTCGAAGAAATTTTTATAACAAACCACTTGCAACCTTCAACTGGGATTGGAAAATTTCAGAAACGGTTGATTTAGCTACTTCTTTATACGGCTCTGCAGGTCGTGGAGGCGGAACTGGAGGAAGAGGGTCTAACTTTAGAAATGCAGATATTGACTTATATCCGTTTAATAAAGATCTTACTGAGCATTATTTAGAAAATGGAAGAGGCTCAAGAACACCAGATGGCTTTATAAATTTTGACCGCGTAGTATCTGTTAACCGTTCAAACCCTTCTCCCTACGCTGGCCCTATTTCTGGATTTAGTGGTAAATTAATTGGTTCTAACGGTTTTAGAAATGATGGTGTTAGCCGAGAGATTTTGATTCGTAGATCCTCTATGAATTCACATGACTGGATAGGTGGAATTTCAAATTTAAATTTTAGATCTGATAAAATGCGATACAGCATTGGTGTTGATTTAAGAAATTACAAAGGCTATCACTACAGAGTACTAAGTGATTTATTAGGCTTAGATGGCTATTATTCTACAGGAAATAAAAACTCTGCAGGGTTAATTATAGAAACTTTAGTTGATCCAAGTCCCTTTAAAAGCACTGGAATTAAAGGCCCTAAAATTGATTATTATAACGTAGGTCTTGTAGGATGGCAAGGGGTAAACGGACTAGCAGAATATTCTTCTGACGCTATTACTGCGGTAATTCAAGCTGGTCTATCTAACCAATCTTTTCAAAGAGAAGATTTGATGGATCAACCCGGTCTTCCCCTTTCTGAAAAGAAAAATGTGGGTGGGGGTTATCTAAAAGGAGGGGCAAACCTCAACTTTAATGAAAAATCAAACCTTTTCTTTAATGCAGGATACATTTCTCGTCAACCAAAATTTGATGCAGTATTTCCAAACTTTGCCAATCTTGTAAATCCAGATTTGCAAAATGAAACCATTCAATCTTTAGAAATTGGATATGGATATATAGGGAATGGATTCAAACTCAATGTTAATGCATATTCTACTGTTTGGGGAAATCGATTCATCTCTAGAAGTCTTTTTAACCAACAAGGTATAGAGGGTACTGCTCAATTTAGAAATATTGATGTGGTTCACAATGGAATAGAAATTGAGGGACAATACCGCCCTTCTAGTGATACACGTATCAGAGGAATGCTTTCCATAGGAGATTGGCGCTACACTAAAGATTTTGAGGCAGAATTGTTTGATGATAATCAAAGATCTGTAGGGACAGGAAAATTGTATACTGAAGGAGCTAAAGTAGGTGACGCCGCTCAATTTGTATTTTACTTAGGATTAGATCAAAAATTGGGTGATGCGTTCCGTTTTGATATCGATTATCGATTTGTAGATGGTTTATATGCCGACTATAGCATTACCGATTCAGCTTTCACAAATCCAAACAATGAGGGTGCGCTAAAACTTCCTTCCTACGGTCTAGTTGATTTGGGAGGAACCTTTCAATTTGGTTCAGGGTGGAGTGTAAGAGCTAATATAAATAACCTTTTAAATACTCTATATATTGCAGAATCAAATACAAATATACATGCCACCTCAAGTTCAGCTACATGGAACGGTATAGATACTATGAATTCCGTTTGGTTTGGATTTGGAAGAACATGGAACCTTTCGTTACGTTATCAATTCTAACAAAATAAATTTTGAATTTAAAAACCTCGCAAAATGCGGGGTTTTTTATTATTCGAACTTGATATCTTTTACTTTAAGTTGCAATTGTTTCACTCCATTAAATTCATTTTCTTCAAGAGTGTAGAGTATAGAAAACGGTTTTTGTTCTTTTATAGGGATAAGGAATTCAGCTTGTCCAAATGCAATTCCACTAAAAACATTACCTGTAGTATCTTTAATTTCTAATTTTAAGTGAGTTTTATCTTTACCTACAATTCGGGTTCCCCCCGCATCTGTACAACCGAAAGTAACAAAAACAGGCCTCATATTTTGTGGTCCAAATGGTTCCATTTGCTGGAGAATTCTATAAAATTTTGACGTAATTAAATCAAATGATAACTCAGTGTCGTAAAGATAAGAGGGTGTTTTTTGAGTGTCTAGAAGAGTATTTGAAACCACCTGTTCAAAAGCTTTTTTAAAAGATTCCAAATCTTTTTGAGCTAATGTTATACCTGCAGCGTATTTATGACCACCAAATTGTATTAGATGTTCTTCACAAGAGGCTATGGCTTCATATACATCAAATCCTGAAACAGAACGCACGGAGCCCGCTAAGACACCCTCTGACTGGGTTAAAACTACTGTAGGCCGATAATATGATTCAATTAATCGAGAGGCTACTATACCAATAACTCCCTTGTGCCAAGAAGGATGATATACTACTGTGCTTGCTGAATTTTGATCTTCTTGAAGTTCAATTTGTTGTAATGCTTCTATTGTAATTCGTTCTTCAGTAGATCTGCGTTCAGTATTAAAAAACTCAATCATTCTAGAAATTCGTAAAGCTGTTTCTGAATCTTCAGCCATAAGTAACTCAACAGCACTATGCCCTTTTTCCATTCTTCCTGCGGCATTAATTCTTGGTGCAAGAACAAAAACCAGGTCTGATACTTGTATAGGGTGTTTTACAGATTGTAAAAAATAATAAAGCCCTGCCCTAGGTTTAGTACGTATGCTTTTCAAACCTAGAGTACAAAATACTCGGTTTTCACCATTTATTGGAACAATATCTGCAGCGATAGCAATCGCTACTAAATCAAAATAAGAAAATAGTTTTTCTAGTTTGTCTCCCCTTGTTTGATGTACTGCTTGAATGAGTTTAAACCCAATACCACAACCACATAATTCTTTGAAGGGATAGGTACAATCATCTCGCTTTGGATCAAGGACAGCATATGCGGAAGGAAGTTCTGGTCCTGGTAAATGATGATCGCAAATAATAAAATCAATCCCTAATTCTTTAGCATAAGTTGTTTCTTCATTGGCTTTGATTCCGCAATCAAGTGCAATAATTAAGGTGACTCCTAACTTATGGGCCTCATCAATTCCTTGTATAGAAATTCCATAACCTTCTTTATATCGATCAGGGATGTAAGCAACTACTTCAGTGAAATCTTTTAAATATGATGCTACTAAAGCTACAGAAGTAGTGCCATCTACATCATAATCACCAAATACCATAATTTTTTCTTGAGATGAAAGTGCGCGTTCTATTCGCTGAATCGCTCGATCCATATCTTTCATCAAAAACGGATCATGAAGGTGAGCCGCCTCTGGTCGAAAAAATAACTTAGCATCTTCAAATGAAATCACCCCTCGTTGAACTAAAAGGTGAGCTATTGTATATGGAACTTGAAGATTTTTTGCCAGATCTTTGACAATTATAGAATTGGGATTTGGACTTGGAATCCAACGCATCTGCTTATATTTTTTTACCTTCTACAATTAGAACAAACTCTCCCTTTGGCGCGTGGGCTTCAAAATAAGAGATCGACTCTTTAATTGAACCCCGAAATGTGGTTTCAAATTTTTTTGTCAATTCCCTAATAACAGCTATTTTACGATGTTCTCCAAAAAGGGGTAACATTTGAAGAAGGGTTTTTAAAATTCGATGAGGTGATTCATAAAACACCAATGTGCGTTCTTCATCCGCTAAAGTGAGAAACCTTGTCTGTCGGCCTTTTTTGGGAGGTAAAAATCCCTCAAAAATAAAACGATCACATGGAATTCCGCTTTGTACAAGAGCTGGAATAAGTGCCGTAGGGCCAGGTAAACATTGCACTTCTATACCTGCTTCAAGTGCTTCGCGAACAAGTAAAAATCCAGGGTCGGCTATCCCTGGTGTTCCCGCATCTGAAATCAAAGCTATTGTTTTTCCTCCCTTTAATTGGTCAATAATCTGGCCTACCTTTGAGTGTTCGTTGTGCATATGAAAACTTTTCATTGGTGTAGTAATTCCATAATGATGAATTAAAACACGACTCACCCGGGTGTCTTCTGCCAAAATCAAATCAGATTCCTTTAAAAGACGAATTGCTCTAAGAGTAATGTCTTCTAAATTTCCAATAGGGGTGGGAATAATATATATCAACTGGCTTGAATCTTATTAATATAAAAGGTTTATTGTTCATAGTGTTTTTGCAACACAGCAAAAAAACGGGCTTCTAGTTCAGGCTTCTCTTCCCAATGTGTATATTCTGATTTTACCTGATGGTAAATAAAATTTTGAACTTCTTCCCAAGTTTCATAAGTACTAATTTGAGAAAGTACACGCTCATAGTCACTTGCATTTTCCTCAAATAGATATTTTACAAAGGCAATTCTGTCGTTTAAATCTATTGAAACAATTTTGGCAAATTGGTCGTTTAGATTTTTCTTTTTTGTACTTGAATCTGAAGAAACACTAACGCTTTTCTTATCAGAGTCAAGCTCTACTTTTTCAAAAAAAACAGGAGCTTCGTTTGGAGTGTCAAAAAGCGGATCAAATTCGTTTGGGTCAGGCATCTCTATTACCATGTTTTTTATAGTTTCAATCATAGGAGCTACCTCAAGGTTTTCTTCAATTGAACCCTGTTGTTCAGCAGGGGTTAACTGTGCAATAACTTCATTGAGTTGATTCTGTTGTCTTTTCCATACTTCATTTGATGAGGAAGTAAACTGAGAAACCATTTGGTTATAAATAGAAATTTCATAAAGTTTTTGCAAGGTATTGTGAAGTTTTTGGGCATCCCAATCTTCTTGGTCTTGTACTATTTTTTGTGCCCATAGGATCAGTGCGTTTTTTAATTCTTCCGTCATAAATTCTAATGCATTAACCCATTTGATTTTAATACCTTTGTGTGAAGAGGAGGCGAATTACCTCAGATGTTTCACGTTGAAAATTACGAAATGTTTTTAGAAAATACGGTACCCTCAAACGAACAATTTGGATGGATTGAAGTGATTTGTGGATCTATGTTTTCCGGAAAAACGGAAGAACTGATTCGACGATTAAAAAGAGCCCAGTTTGCGAATCAAAAAATTGAAATCTTTAAACCTGCCATTGATCAGCGTTACAATGATAAATTGGTAACCTCGCATGACCAAAATCATATTGCATCAACGCCAGTACCTGCCGCAGCAAACATTCCAATGTTAGCAGATCAATGTGACGTTGTGGGCATAGATGAAGCTCAATTTTTTGATGATGAAATTGTACAGGTGTGTAATGATCTTGCTAATCGAGGTGTTCGTGTGATTGTTGCAGGACTCGATATGGACTTTCAAGGTAAACCTTTTGGCCCAATGCCTGCCTTAATGGCAACTGCAGAATATGTCACTAAAGTACACGCTATATGTACACGTACTGGACAATTAGCGCATTATAGTTATCGAATTAAAGAAGACGATAAATTAGTTTTACTTGGAGAAAAAGAAGCTTATGAACCTCTATCGCGTGGTGCTTATTTCAAAGCAAAACAATCACAAAAAGAGCAAAAAAAACAAAAACCTTCCTAAACCCTATCCCCACTTTGAACACACTTTATCTTTCCTCTCAAAATTTAACCCATAATTATAATGTACTTCGCAGTAAGATAGGAGATAAGACAAAATTCATTGCGGTTGTAAAGGCCAATGCCTATGGAAGTGCGCTGGCCCCTTTTGCTCAACACTTAGTCAATTTAGGAGTTGACGCTTTAGCAGTAGCCTACACCGAAGAAGGTGTTCAACTTCGTGCCTTGGGAATTCAAATTCCCATTCTTGTTTTTTATCCTCAAATTCCGACTCTCCACGTACTTGTTTCAAATTCTTTACAACCCTGTCTTTACAATCCAACTCTTTTTTTAGAGCTAAAAAAAATTGTTTTACAAGAAAGGCATTCCAATTATCCTGTCCATATAAAATATAATACCGGTTTAAATCGAGTTGGGTTTCTACCCAATGAAGTCAATTGGGTATTAAATCAAATCCGAACGGCTCCCTTTGCAATTCAAAGTGTGTATTCTCACCTAGCCGCTTCTGAAGAAAAAAGACCCTCTTCTTTATGCGATAAGCAGATAAAATATTTTCAAAAGATCAAAACGAATCACCTTGAGTTAGAAACTTCCCAACCCTATTTTCATTTGCTTAACAGCTCTGGTGTGTTTAATTATCCCGAATATCAATTTGACGCCGTACGTTGTGGCATTGCCTTGCACGGTTTTGCCAATAATGATAAATGGGATAATGAACTGCAACCCGTAGCTACCCTTAAAAGTTCAATAAGTCAAATTATTTCAGTTAAAAAAGGAGCCTCTGTAGGCTATGATCACGGGTGGGTTGCCCCTAAAGACAGTAGTATAGCTACCCTTCCCATTGGTCATGCCGATGGTATTGGTCGCCATTTTGGTTCAGTAAAAACACCAGTATATCTTCACAATAAACCTGTTTCTATAGTGGGAAATGTATGTATGGATATGCTGATGATTGACATTACAGGGGTGGCGTGTGAGTTAGGAGATGAAGTTGAAATTTTTGGTTTACAACATCCCGCCTCTGAATTTGCACTACATGGAAAGACTATTAGCTATGAAGTGCTTACCCAATTAGGGCCCAGAATTGAAAGAAAATGGCTGTCATAATGTTATTTTTATAACATTTTGTTATTTTTTGTGAAATCCGCCACCTTTATTTGTTTCCCTACGTTTTAGTCCTAATTTTGCGCAAAATAAAAACCCTATGAAAGTAGCTGTAGTTGGTGCCACAGGAATGGTGGGCCGTGTAATGCTTGACGTTTTAAAAGAACATCAATTTCCCTATAGTGAATTGCTATTAGTGGCCTCGGAGCGTTCCGCAGGCAAAAAAATTGACTACAATGGCAAAACCTATACCGTTATGGGTCTTGACTCGGCTATTGCCGCTCGCCCTGACGTTGCCTTGTTTTCTGCTGGGGGGGAAACCTCATTAGCATGGGCTCCAAAATTTGCTGCTGTAGGTACTACGGTTATTGATAATTCCTCTGCATGGAGGATGGACCCCAACATTAAACTAATTGTTCCAGAAATCAATGGTGCACTATTAACTCGAGCCGATAAAATCATTGCCAATCCCAATTGTTCAACCATACAAATGGTTATGGCGCTAGCCCCTTTACATAAAGCATTTACCATTAAAAGATTGGTTATTTCTACATATCAATCTATTACAGGAACAGGAGTAAAAGCTGTTCAACAATTAGAAAATGAATCCAAAGGAATAGCAGGCGAAAAAGTGTATCCCCATCCTATTCATAAAAATGCTCTTCCCCATTGTGATGTCTTTTTAGATAATGGATACACGAAAGAAGAAATGAAATTGGTTAATGAAACCCATAAAATTTTGGGTGATTCTTCAATTGGAATAACGGCAACAGCTGTACGTATTCCTGTAGTAGGTGGCCATAGCGAATCGGTGAACATCACTTTTTCCTCTCCCTTTGAAGTAAGTGAAGTCCGAAGATTATTGACGCATACTCCAGGTGTAACTGTTCTTGATGATTTGCAAAACAATAAGTACCCTACACCACTTCAATCAGAAGGGAAAGATGATGTTTATGTTGGCCGCATACGTAGAGATCATTCCCAAGAAAACGGTTTAAACCTTTGGATTGTTGCAGATAACCTAAGAAAAGGAGCGGCAACAAATACGATTCAAATTGCTTCCTATATGGTAGCTAAAGGGTTACTTTAAAACAAAGACATAAATTTAAGTTGCGCGTTAAATTTTTTTA
>JALRBW010000058.1 GCA_023257625.1 Flavobacteriaceae bacterium
CTAAAGAAGGAATTAGAGGCATTTGATTTGCCCTTTAGGGAATTTTCAACCCTAGATATTAATGGAGAGTCATTAAATATGTGGATGATTAAACCCAAAGATTTTGATCCTTCAAAAAAATACCCAATTTTACTTTTTCAGTATTCAGGGCCAGGATCTCAACAGGTTTCAAATCGATGGGGTGATGAAAGACTTCTATGGCATAAAGGATTAACACAAAGTGGTTACATTATCGCTTGTATTGATGGAAGAGGAACAGGATTTAAAGGAGCTAACTTTAAAAAATTAACCTATCTAAATTTGGTAAAATATGAAAGTATTGACCAAATTGATGCCGCAAAAAGCCTTGGAGAGCTTCCCTACATTGATTCTTCTCGAATAGGAATTTGGGGGTGGAGTTTTGGTGGACATATGGCTGCACATTGTTTATTGACTGGGAATAATATCTTTTCAATGGCAATTGCTGTTGCACCCGTTACCAATTGGAGGTTTTACGATACGATTTACACAGAACGATTTATGCGAACACCGCAAGAAAATCCTCAAGGGTATGATCTGAATTCTCCACTAAACTATGCAGACCAACTTAAAGGTAAATTTTTAATCATACACGGATCAGCTGATGATAATGTTCATGTCCAAAACACTATGCGTATGGTAGAAGCCTTGATTCAAGAAAACAAACAATTTGAATGGATGATATATCCAGATAAAAATCATGGGATTTATGGCGGAAATACCAGAAAACATCTGTATACTAAAATGACTACCTTTATCAAAGAAAACTTATAATTATGGCTCAAACCATTAGTTCACCTGTTTCTCAAACTTTATTTGGTCACCCAAAGGGATTGTTTTATCTGTTTTTTGCTGAATTATGGGAGCGGTTCAGTTTTTATGGAATGCGTGCTTTGCTTACACTTTATATGGTGAATGTTATTTTTGAAGCATTAACTGAACGTGATTTTGCAGCAGCAGCAGTTTATGCCTCTTATGGATCATTAGTGTACGCATCTACAGTTGTTGGAGGGAGAATTTCAGACACTTTATTTGGCTATAGAAAATCAATTTTTTTAGGAGGAATTTTAATGGCAATTGGTCATTTTGTATTAGCCATACCTAATGATTATACATTTTTTCTTGCTTTGGCCTTTATAGTAGTAGGTAATGGATTTTTTAAACCTAATATTTCAACTTTTGTTGGCTCATTATATAAAGATCAAGACCCACTAAAAGATTCTGGTTTTACTATATTCTATATGGGGATCAATATTGGAGGATGGATTGCTCCATTGCTTTGCGGATGGTTAGGAAGTGCCTATGGATGGCATTATGGTTTTGGTTTAGCAGGCATTGGTATGGTCACAGGATTACTCTTTTTTTGGAGTGGAATTCGAGCAGGTGTTTTTGGTGATCAAGGATTACCCCCCAATCAAGTTCACTTGGAAGAAAAAGTATTGGGTCTTAAACGGCAAACTTGGATTTCGGTATTTGCTTTTATAGCTGCGCCTATCATAGCTATTTTATTGGCTAGTTACAAAGCCGTTGGAAGTGGAGAAGGTTTTTTTGGAGACCAAAACATAGTAAATCTTATTTTTAAAATTGTAGGGGTTTTCATTATTGGATACCTTGGGTATATAATAAGTAATGTAAGTTCGGAAGAAAGAAAAAAGCTAATAGTAGCGATTTCTATAACTATTTTTATGACTTTATTTTGGGGGTTTCATGAACTTTCTGGAAGTGTAATTACCTTATTTGCATCAAGAAATGTAAGTTTAACTTTATTGGATGCTGCTCAAACTAATTCTTTGAATTCAATGTTTATCATTTTGTTGGCTCTTCCTATTTCTTGGATGTGGACAGCATTAGATAAACGTAAAATCAATCCACGAACACCCTATAAATTTGGTTTTGGAATGTTATTAGCAGGACTTAGCTTTTTTGTACTTGCAATGAGTGGAAAAGCAGCTAACACTGAAGGAATGGTACCTTTTACGTACTTGTTAATCATGTATTTTTTACTTTCAGTAGGGGAGTTGTTTATGTCGCCAGTAGGTCTTTCAAAAATTACAGATTTATCACCCCAACGAATTGTTGCTTTTATGATGGGGGTTTGGTTTTTATCCTCGGCTTATGCATTTCAATTAGTTGGGTTTATAGGAAAACAACTTGCTATTGAAAGTGAATCAGCTACAGTTGGAGGTTTAGACTCTTTAAATACATATATTGATGGATTTGATTTAATTTCGAAATACGCAATTGGAGCAGGATTATTAATTTTGTTAATCGCACCAATATTAAAAAAACTAATGGGTAGTGTCCATTAATAAAAACAAAATAAATTGGAAAAAAATGAATATGAAATTAACCCTGATCTTCTTTGTATTTTCGTTATTGACACTTCAAGCTCAACAAATAAAATGGATGAGCATGGAAGAGGCATTAATTGCTCAAAAGAAAGAACCTAAAAAAATCTTTATGGATGTATATACTGATTGGTGTGGACCTTGTAAACTTTTAGATAAAAATACTTTTCAAAATCCAGATGTTTCAAAATACATTAGTGAACATTTTTATGCAGTTAAATTTAATGCTGAAGGGCAAGAAGTTATTAAATTTTTTGATCAAACATTTCAAAATCCAAATTACGATCCCAATAGAAGTGGAAGAAACGCAACTCATCAATTTACACAGTTTTTAGGGGTAAAAGGATATCCTACTATGGTCTTTTTTAGTGAAAATGGTGATCCGATAATGCCTGTAGTGGGTTATCATAAACCTCAACAATTAGAGTTATATTTAAAAATGATAAAACAAGGTGATTACCAAGTATTTTCAAAACCTGAAGATTTTGAGAATTATAGTAAAAACTTTATTCCTCGTTTTCGAGGTTAATTTTAAATGCTCCTCGTAACCTATTAAATAAAAGCCTAAATACACAAGTCCACTAAATAATAGTTTTTTACTCTTGAAGTAAAGATGTAAAGGGAATACCAAAAGAAAATAACAAGTAAAATAAGGCAGTAAAGAAGGAAGGAGGTCAGCTAAAAAGGAGAAAGAAATTCCGCCTAGAGTAAAAAGAGTTACAAGGATATATAATTTAGATTGGGGCCAGGGCATCCCCTAATTTACGAATGAATTTTATTTTAACTATCGAGATGTAAGTTGATTATAAATTAAATCAGCAGTTTTTTGACTTGCCCCTCCTTCTCCCAAAAGCAACTTTAATTTCATGTAGTGTTTTTGTATTTCTTGTCTTTTTTCGGGAAGCATTAATTCCTCTAATGCCTTACGGATTTTTTTAACATCACAATTATTTTGAATTAATTCTGTTACGGCAGGTTGATCAAGAATTAAATTTACCAAAGAAATAAAACGTAATCGGACAAATATTTTTCCAATCCAATAACTAATCCAACTACTACGGTAACACACGATTTGAGGCACATTGAATAAGGCTGTTTCAAGTGTCGCTGTACCGCTTGTTACTAATGCCGCATAACTGTGTTTCAGTAAATCATAAGTGGCATTAAATACTAGTTTAATGGGGGTATTTTTTAAATAGGGTAAGTATACTTGTTCATCTAAATTAGGTGCTTTAGCAATTGCAAATTGAAATTCTGGATACGCTAAAGAAACTCGAACAAATAGAGGTAACATTTTTTTTAGTTCTTGAATTCGACTCCCTGGTAAAAGTGCAATCAAGGGTTTAGTTTTTGAAAATAGATTTTTAGTTAGAAAGTTAGATGAAGAAGTGGTTTGCTTAACATAGTCTAAAAGAGGATGACCAACATAATGAACAGGGAAATCATGTTTGTTTTCAAAAAATGTTTTTTCAAAAGGGAGGATTACATACAATGCATCTAAATCTCTTTTCATTTGTAGTATCCTCTTTTCTTTCCAAGCCCAGACTTGAGGGCTAATGTAATAGTGATTAGTATAGCCTTTTGTTTTAGCCCAGCGGGAAATGCGTAAATTGAAACCAGGATAATCAATATACACTATTACATCAGGGGCATATTCAAGAATATCTTTTTTACACAGTTTTATATTCTGTAAGATTTTTGGTAGGTGCTTTAATACTTCCCAAAACCCCATAAAAGCAAGCGTGTTTATGTGTTTTACAATAGTAGCTCCTTCAGCAAGCATTAAATCACCTCCCCAAACTCTAAATTCTGCCTTAGAATCTTTTTGTTTTATTGCTTTAATGAGATGAGCTCCATGCAAGTCTCCTGAGGCTTCTCCAGATATGAGGTAGTATTTCACCTATTAAAATAGTTAAGAATAAACTTTCAAGAATACTATAAGTAAAACAGTTGCTAATGAAATAGCAACTATGCCTGCAGCAAAAGGGTAATTTTGTTTACGAATAGATAAAAAGAATACCGGTAAATTAATAAGTGCAGCTAGTGAGATTAAGCCGCCAAGCTGTTTTTTTTGGTATAAATAGATTAAACTTTCTTCTAATGGGGCTTCAGAGAGAATAAAAACCAAAACGAGCACCCCAAAAGCAATCCATAAACTTCCTGCAATTAATCCCCAATAAAAAAACTTTTCTTTTATAAATTCCATGTATTTAAATATTGAATACTGTGGTGAGCTGTTAAGTCAAACTGGGTGGGAACAATTGAAACATATCCCTGAGATAATGCCCATTCATCAGTATCCTCACCTTTATCTTCGTTTATAAAATTACCAGTAAGCCAATAGTAATCACGCCCCATTGGGTTTTTTCGTTTGTCAAATTCTTCTACCCAATTTGCCTTAGCTTGTCGGCAAATTTTAATTCCTTTTATCTCGTTTTCTTTAAGTTTAGGGAAATTTACATTTAGAACTACATCTTTAGGAATTCCGTTGATTAGGGCCTGTTCTACAATTTTCTTTACATATTTTTTAATTGGATTAAAATCTGCATTCCAACTGAAGTCTAAAAGTGAAAATCCAATGGAGGGAACTCCTTCAATAGCAGCTTCCATAGCGGCACTCATAGTGCCAGAATAAATAACATTAATTGATGAATTTGATCCGTGATTAATTCCCGAAACACATAAATCGGGTTTCCGATCCAAAAGTTCATTCACTGCTAATTTTACGCAATCAGCAGGAGTACCAGAACAGCTAAATTCTTTTTGAGGACCTTCTGTAACAACAATAGGGTCACAATATAATGTTGAATTTATAGTAATGGCATGTCCCATGGCAGATTGTGGACTGTCAGGGGCTACTACTACGACTGTCCCAATTTCATTCATTATTTCAATTAATGTTCGAATACCGGGTGCAGTGATTCCATCATCATTAGTAACTAAAATCAACGGTTTATGTTTCATGTATTTACTTTCCTTGCTAAAGTAGCAATCTTTATGCGCTTTCTTTACAAAAATATTAACAAAACTATTTTGGAATATATGTATCTTTAACCGCTATGACACTCATATTAAAACACAAGAAAATGCGTATTTACGTTTGGATTTTATCCTGTATATTGGTCAGTGGGTTAGTTTTTGGATTTTCTCTCAAAAATGAAGATCCCAATAAGGATAAACTATTATTAGAAATTATTGCCTACGTGTTAGATCGCGGGCACTATAACCCAAAAGAAATAAACGATCAATTTTCTGAAAATGTTTATATGAACTATTTGGAAAATTTAGACGGACAACATCGTTTTTTTCTAAATTCAGATATTCAATCTTTTGAATTTTATAAAAATCGAATTGATGATGAAATAAAAAATACTTCACTTACCTTTTTTGATCTCACCTATAATTTATTAATGCAACGTATGGATCAAGTAGAAGGTTTTTATCAAAGTATTCTAGAGACGCCTTTTGATTTTTCAAAAAAAGAAGAGATTAATCTAAACTTTGAATCAGCACCTTATGCAGATAATCTTTCAGATCTTAAAAAATATTGGCGTAAACGTTTTAAGTTAGATGCCCTTGAAAATTTTGCTTCATTGAAAGAAGATGAGTTTCAAAAGGCAAAAAATGACAGTACATACAGAGTTCTTTCTGACATAGAAATCGAGGTAAAAGTAAGAGAAGGGATTAAAGAAAACATAGATTATTTTTTTGAACGCTACAATGATTTAGACCGAAAAGACTGGTTTTCAATCTATGTAAATTCAATAGTAACTCAATTTGATCCTCATACTTTTTATCTAGCCCCTGAAGAAAAAGACCGTTTTGACGTTAGTATGTCAGGGCAGTTTGAAGGCATAGGTGCCAGATTAAGTAAGAGAAATCAACAAGTTAAAATTGTGGAAATAATTTCTGGTGGGCCTGTGTGGCGTGATGAATTATTAGAAATTGGGGACGCTATACTCAAAGTTGCTCAAGAAGGCGAAGATCCGGTTGATATTTCAGGAATGGTATTAGACGATGCCGTAAAACTAATTAAAGGACCCAAAGGAACTTCTGTTTATTTAACTGTGAAAAGAGTAGATGGGACCATAGAAGAAATAGCAGTAACTCGTGATGTGGTAGAACTTGAAGAAACATATGCAAAATCTTCCTTAATTAAGGACGATTCTGGAGTTTATGGATTAATTGAACTTCCTAAATTTTATATCAATTTTAAAGATTATGATGAGCGGAATGCAGCTACTGATGTTAAGAAAGAATTAGAGCAACTAAAACAAAAAAATGTAAAAGGCATAATTCTCGACCTCCGAAACAATGGGGGCGGGTCTTTAAAAACCGTAGTCGATATGACTGGGTACTTTATTGAAAAAGGGCCTATTGTTCAGGTAAAAAGTACTGGAGGAAGAAAAGAAGTATTAAAAGACGAGGATCCAGCTATAGTATGGGATGGTCCGCTGGTAATTTTAGTTAATGAATTTTCTGCCTCTGCATCGGAGATTTTAGCAGCTGCTCTGCAAGATTATAAACGCGCAATTATTGTAGGAAGCAAACAAACTTTTGGAAAAGGTACAGTACAAAATGTTGTAGATTTAAACAGAATGATAACGGGTGGAACCTATGGTGATTTAGGGGCATTAAAAATAACAACGGATAAATTTTATAGAATAAATGGAGGTTCTACTCAACTAGAAGGCGTCAAGAGTGATATCGTTATCCCAGATCGATATGCATATGTGGATATGGGTGAGAAAGATCAAGACAATCCCCTAGCATGGGACAAGATAACCCCAGCAAATTATTCAGTTTTGCAGCCTTTGACAAATTTTGAATTTGCTTTAAGTAGAAGTAAAGAACGTCTTCAATCAAATTCTTATGTAAAATTAGTAGATGAACAAGCGCAATGGGTAAAGCAACAACAAAATGATTATAGTTATCCATTAGGATATCAAGAATATAAACAAGAGTTAGAATCTAATAAGGATTATGCTGAGAGGTTTAAAAAATTAAGTGAGTTTGAATCAAGTTACGAATTTCAATGGTTACCAGAAGCCTCATCATCTGAAGTTCCTAACAAAGTGGTAATTGAAAAAAGAGAACGTTGGCAAAAGTCACTTAAAAAGGATTTTTATATTGCCGAAGCAGTATCCATTTTGAAAGACCTTACTTACACGCTTCAGCCAGAAAGGAAAATTACACAGAACAAAAATTAATTTTTTCAATTGGAATTTCAGCGTGCCTTCCAAAGAATTAAAAAGGACCGTTGGGCCCTAGTATGTTTTTTTTACATACTTCTTTTACTAGGGATCTCCATTTTTGCCTATCAATTAGCACCTGATAAAACCCGGTATGCAAATCAAATGCATTTGTCAATACATTCTCAACCTCCAGGATTTGAAACTAAGATGTTATTAGTTCCTCAGAAAAATGGTTCACGAAAACAATATTTTTTCTCTGGTAATCTAAATCCAGATGAAGAAATTCCAATTGAAGAAATTCGCTGGTTAGAAAATGGATTGGAATTTAAAAGAGTAGGAAATGCAACAGATTATTTTGAAACCCTAAGATTAGATCAATTTCCCGAGGGCACCACACAAAGTTCTATAGAAAAAAATTACATTAAGATTAAAAAGTTTTATTTAGGAACAGATAAATATGGACGCGATTTACTAAGTCGATTATTAATTGGCTCACGTATATCCATATCCATTGGTTTTGTAGCAGTTATTATTTCACTTATTATTGGTATTCTTTTAGGAGCTTTAGCAGGATATTTTGGAGGATGGATTGATGCAACAATAATGTGGTTAATTAATGTATCGTGGTCTATTCCAACATTGCTAATGGTAATCGCTATTAACTTAGCTTTAGGAAAAGGCTTTTGGCAAGTTTTTGTTGCAGTAGGGTTAACAATGTGGGTTGAAGTAGCTCGTTTAGTGCGTGGGCAAGTAAAAGTCACAAAAGAACAGGATTTTATACAAGCCGCCAAAGTACTTGGATTCTCTTCTATTCGAATTTTGGTAAAACACGTATTACCTTTGCTTATAGCACCTTTAATTGTAATTTCAGCGGCAAATTTTGCAAGTGCGATTTTAATGGAAAGTGGATTAAGTTTTTTAGGAATAGGAGCTCAGCCCCCGATGCCTAGCTGGGGAGGTATGGTTAAAGATCACTTCCGCTATCTTCTTCTTGGCAAACCCTATTTAGCACTTTTGCCAGGCCTGGCCATTATGAGCCTTGTATTAGCATTTATGCTTTTAGGGAATAGTTTAAGAGATGCCTTAGATGTTAGACATTAACTCAATCTATTGGCATCAAAATTTAAATAAATAAAAAACATCAAGCTAAAAGCCAAAAGGCTGGATCCTCCATAACTGATAAATGGTAAAGGGATACCTACGGTTGGAACTAAGCCGAGGGTCATACCAACATTGACAAAAAAATGAACGAAAAGCATACTTGCAAATCCATAAGAATAAGCTCTTGGAAAAGTTGTATTATGTCTTTCGGCTCTCAACAAAATTCTACAAATCAAAGTTGTAAAAAGTATAATTACAACACTACTTCCTAAAAAACCCCACTCTTCACCAATTGTGGTAAAAATATAATCGGTATGTTGTTCAGGCACAAAACCTCCTTTAGTTTGGGTTCCATTTAAAAAACCTTTTCCCGAAAACCCCCCAGATCCAATAGCAATTTTAGATTGATTAATATTATAGCCTATACCCTTAGTGTCTGTTTCTAAACCTAGGATAATATTGAATCGATCACGATGGCGTTGTTCAAAAACAGAATGAAAAATAAAATTTGCGGAATAGGAAAACAATACACAAAGACCAATAAGCACAATAAATGGATTTCTAGGTGTCCTTTGCTGGTTATTTTTTATAATTAAATATCCAATTAAGATTAAAATAAGACAACTAATACTAACCCATAGGGGATCAAATAACAGTGTAAAAATAAAAATGGAAATCATTCCCAAGCCTAAATAAAAAATTCTTAAATCCAATCCCTCGCGGATCAAAACAAAAAATAAGCCTAAAAAGACCAAGGCTGACCCCGCATCGGGTTGTAGAATTATCAATAGAATTGGTATGGAAATAAATAATATAAGTTTTAACAATGTTTGCCTACTTTTTATATCAGATTGAATGTTACTTAAAGTTAATGCTACAACTAATATTGTTGTAATTTTTGCAAATTCAGAGGGCTGTAGACTAAATCCACCCAGTATATACCAAGAAGTAGCCCCTGATATAGTTTGACCCAAAACAAATAATCCAACAAGACTTAAAATCGAAATACCATAGAAAAGATAGGAGAGATGATCAAAAAAATTTGGCTTAATAAAAAGCACTATTGGCATTAAGCAAAGGCTAATAACAAAAAACCAGAATTGTTTTCCTATTGGACTTCCTAAATTCCATAGGGGAAGTACTTCTTCTGAATAACTGGTTGAATAAATATTGATAAGTCCAAAACAAACTAAAGCCAAATAAATAATTAAGCTAACACCATCTAATCTAAAAATGAGGTTGTTATTCATTTATTTCAAAAGGTTTTCCAGAAAGCGGTTTGTTGTATTCTTCTTGTAAACTACCCATCAGCATTTGGCCTTCAAGCCATTTACGTTGAACGTCACCATTAATATATTTTTCAATCATTAAACTTGCTATGGGAGCAGCCCATCGGGCACCCCAATATCCATTTTCTACAAAAACAGCAAGAGCTATTTTAGGATTTTCCTTGGGGGCAAAAGCAATAAAAATAGAATGGTCGGTTAATTGTGTTTTTTGACCGTCAAGGCGAATAAAGTTCTCAACAGTCCCTGTTTTTCCACAAACTTCAATTCCTTTTATTTTCGCAATTCTGGCAGTTCCTATTTCTACGACTTGATGCATTCCATCAATAACGGTTTCAAAATGTTTTGAATCAATTCCGGTTTCGTTTTTAGGGTATAAAGAGTCACCAAGCATTTCGTTGTTAAGTCGAGTAAAATGCGGTTTAATGTAATATCCACGATTCGCAATTGCAGCAGTGAAGTTGGCCATTTGGATTGGGGTTGTTAACACCTCTCCTTGCCCAATTGCATTTGAAATTACCGTGGGAGTGCTCCAGGCTCCTTTTCGATAGACACGATCATAATAAGTGCTTCCCGGTATAAACCCTTTTTTTCCAATAGGTAAATCATAGCCAAGATAATTTCCTAACCCAAAACGATTTAAATACGATTTCCAACGGTCCATACCTTCAGCTGAATTTTCAGCTCCGTCTAGAATACGAGAATATGTTTTAGAAAAATAGCTATTGCAGGATTTATAAATGCCTTCAAATAAGTTGTTTTGAGTTCCCATTGCGCAATGACATTTCATAAAGGCCCCTCTTGCATAATAGTGCCCTTGATTACATGAGAAAACAGTATTTTCAGTGATGGCATTCTCTTGAAGTCCGATTAATGCATTTAGGACTTTAAAAGGTGATCCAGGGGAATATTCTGCTTGTAAACCTCTATCGAATAGGGGTTTAGCTAAAGTGTCTTGAACAAGTATACTAAAATTTTTAGTTCTCGTTCTTCCCACTAAAATATTGGGGTTGTAATTTGGCGCAGTCACTAAGGCTAAAACCTCGCCCGAACTGGGTTCAATTGCCACTATACCTCCTCTTTTATTTTGCATTAAAGCTTCTCCATAAAGTTGAAGTGTTGCGTCAAGAGTAAGTGTTAGATCAGTAGAAGATTTGGGCTTTTGATCAAAATCACCATTTTCATAAGATCCAATTATTCGATTAAAACGGTCTTTTTGATAATACGCATACCCTTTCTCTCCTCGTAATTGATTATCGTAGGTTTTTTCAATTCCTTGTCGACCAACCATTTCACCTAAATCATACGAATCATTAAACCGAATTTCATTTAAATTAACTTCACTTATATAACCTAAAACATTAGCAGCAGTCGGAATTACATAATCCCTGACTGTTTTCTTTTGAAAGTAAAATCCTGGATATTTCCATAATTTTTCTTGAAGTACTGCTCGCTCCTCTTTTGAGACATGTCGAACAACCACAGAGGGTAATTTTCGAGAATACTGCTTCGCTTTTTTTAATTGAATTTCAAGCTCATCTTTTGATAACGAAAGTAATTTAGTGAGTTCTAACGTATCAAAAGCAGCACTATTTTCTGGAATTACCATCAAATCATACACAGGCTGATTGGCAACTATAAGAGTGCCATTTCGATCGTAAATTAACCCTCGGGTAGGATATATTGGTCTTTTTTCAATCGCATTATTAAGTGATATTTCGGAATAATCCGTATCCAATAATTGTAAGGTAGTTAAACGCACTAAAAATAGAAGAGCGCTTCCTAAAGTTATACTCAGTAAGACAATCTTTCTAATCATGATTTATTTACGGTAAAAACGAGAAATAAGGCTGATTAAAAGTAGCGAAAATAAAGAAGTGAAAAAAGTATTCTTTGCAATTAACCCTAGCGCATCCCAACTAAAATAAACCATTATGAAATAAAGAAAATGGTGAAACGTGATGAGAAATACTAAAAACAAGAAATTATTAAACGTTCGAGAGTCATCAATGTAACGCGCAGGAATTTCAGCGGTTGAACCATAGGCATAGCGGATCAGTTGTGGCCTAACAAAGGCTGTTGTTAATGAAGCCACTGTGTGTGCACCTGCGGTTTGCCCTAAAAAGTCGATGCCCAGTCCTAAACAAAATCCCAAAACAATAAATAACGCTTGTTCTTGATCGAAGGGGTAAAGCACTAAAAACAAAAGGTAGACCAAAGGATTAATCGAACCAAATAATTGAAATTGATTAAACACAAAAGGCTGGAAAAACAGTAATGCCAAAAAAGTAGCCCATAAAACAATGTTTTCTCTTGTCATGGATTTTTCTTTTGGTTGATATCTGTGATTTCCTCCCGGTCTTGGTTTTCAACCAGGTATACGTACTGAACTTGTGAAGGGTCTTCAAATAATTTCACATCTATGGTGTAATAGCCATCCAGTTGACTAGAATCCAACTGAATAACTTTTCCTAATGGGATTCCTACGGGAAAATAGGATGACATCCCTCCAGTAATTAGGGTGTCGCCAACCCTTATTTGGGAACTAGTCACAATATCTTCTATTTGAAAATCTTGAGGGTGCTTACCTTTCCATGCTAATGATCCAAAAGCGCGGTTATTTTTTAACCTTACGTTTATTTTCATGTCTTGATGAAGTATGGAAATTACATTGGAATAGTTTTCACTCACATCTTGAACCAGTCCAACTACGCCATTTTTTGAAATGACGGCCATTTCGGGTTGAATGCCCCCTGCTTTTCCTCGGCCAAGGATAACATAATTACGTTGACTTAAAAATCCATTTTTAATCACATTTGCGCCAACAACTTTAAATGGAAAACGTACTTTTTGGGTTAAGGCATCAGGATATAATGCAATGCTATTGTTTTGCAATTCCAATGCTTTTAACGCGGTGTTTTCTTCTAACAGTTTTTTATTGACCTCTGAAAGAGAAAAAAAATGACTTATTTGGTATTTCATTGATTGAAATCGTTGAGACACATAAAAGCCATAACGACTAAAAATGGTTTTGTGAAATTCGCTATTGCCATTGATAAAAATCAAAGCAAAAAAAAGCAAGAGAAGATATAATACTACATTTCTAAATTGTATGAGCGCATTAAGAATTCGCTGCATTAGAATTTATTTTATCAATACTGTCTTAAAGCGCTCAATATTTTTCAAAGCAATTCCTGTTCCTCTTACAACAGCTTGAAGTGGATCTTCAGCCACAAAAATAGGAAGGTCTGTTTTTAGTGAAAGTCTTTTATCTAAACCTCTAAGTAAAGCCCCACCACCAGCTAAATAAATTCCGGTATTATAAATATCAGCTGCGAGTTCAGGAGGTGTTTGTGAAAGAGCTTCCATTATAGCATCTTCGATTCTAATAATGGACTTGTCTAATGCCTTTGAAATTTCAGCATGGTTAACAACTATTTGTTTTGGTTTTCCAGAAAGTAAATCCCTACCTTGGACAGACATTTCATCAGGCGGATTATCTAGATCTTCCATAACGCTTCCTACTATAATTTTAATTTTTTCTGCTGTTCTTTCACCTATGTATAGATTGTGTTTACTACGCATAAAATTAATTATGTCGTTTGTAAATACATCACCAGCAATTTTTATTGATTTATCACAAACAATTCCTGAGAGAGCGATTACAGCAATTTCAGTTGTACCTCCTCCAATATCTACAATCATATTTCCTTTGGGTTGCATAATGTCAATCCCAATTCCTATAGCGGCAGCCATAGGTTCATGAATTAAGTATACCTCTTTTCCATTTACACGTTCTGCTGATTCCTTAACCGCACGCATTTCAACTTCTGTTATCCCAGAAGGAATGCAAATTACCATTCGTAGGGAGGGTGAAAAAAAGCGTCGATTTAAGTTAGGAACACTTTTAATCAACCTATTAATCATTTGTTCAGACGCATTAAAATCTGCAATTACTCCATCCTTCAAAGGGCGAACCGTTCGAATATTTTCATGGGTTTTACCTTGCATCATAGCAGCTTCTTGACCAATGGCAATTACTTTGTTAGTAGTCCGGTCAATAGCAACAATTGAAGGGCTATTTACAACCACTTTATCATTGTGAATAATAAGGGTGTTTGCAGTTCCTAGGTCAATCGCAATTTCTTCTGTAAAGAATCCCATAGCTTATGATAATAAAAATTAAAGGTATGAATTAATGTTTAAAATGTCGCGTTCCGGTAAATACCATTGCGATATTATTTGAATTACAAAAATCAATTGAAAGTTGATCTTTGATTGACCCTCCGGGTTGAATAACAGCATTTATACCTGCTTTATGAGCAATTTCCACACAATCTGGAAAGGGGAAAAAGGCATCACTTGCCATTACAGCGCCTTGAAGATCAAAACCAAAAGATTTCGCTTTTACTATAGCTTGTTGTAAGGCATCCACCCGAGAAGTCTGACCAGTTCCTGAGGCAATTAATTGATTATTCTTAGCTAACACTATTGTATTTGATTTGGTATGTTTACATAGCTTAGAGGCAAATATCAAATCTTCAATTTCAGAGGTTTCAGGGGCTCTTTTTGTCATTAACTTTAGATCCTTTTTTTGATCAACACGCAAGTCTTTATCTTGAACTAAATATCCATTCAAACAACTTCGTATTGATGTTGCTGGCAGGACTGTACTTTTTTGAAGTAATAACACACGATTTTTCTTTTCTTTGAGTATAGTAAGGGCTTTTTCATCATATCCTGGAGCGATCACAACTTCACAAAAAAGGGTATTAATTTTACTAGCCGATTCTATATCAATAGACCGATTACTTATTAAAACCCCTCCAAAGGCAGATACGGGATCACTCGCTAAAGCATCTTCATATGCCATTGCTAATGTTTCTCGTACCGAAAATCCACAAGCGTTATTGTGTTTTAAAATACCAAATGCAGGTGGGCCATCATAAAAATCTAACATTAGCTGAACCGCTGCATCAATATCTAACAAATTGTTATAAGAGATTTCTTTTCCGTGAAGTTGTTCAAGTAAGTTATCTAAAGGGCCAAAATATTTTCCTTCTTGATGAGGATTTTCACCATAACGGAGTGTTTTAGCAGTTCCAGAACTCACTTTAAGAACATTTTCTTGAGTGTTAAAATGAGTAAAAATAGCTGTATCGTAATGTGATGATGTATGAAAAGCTTTAACTGCGTAAATTTTTCTCTCTTCAAGGCTTGGAGCACCTTTAGAGTTTTGATAGAGTTCTAAAAAAGAAGCATAATCATTCTTATTAGAGAGACAAAAAACATCACTGAAATTTTTTGCAGCAGCTCGTATTAAAGCAATCCCCCCGATATCAATTTTTTCTATTATTTCTGATTCAGAAGCGTTCCCCTCTACTGTTTTTTCAAAAGGGTACAAATCAACAATAACCAAATCAAAAGGGGGAATTTCAAATTTTTGAAGGTCTTCTTGATCTGAAGAAATTTCACTTCTTTGTAAAATACCTCCGAAAACTTTTGGGTGTAAAGTTTTTACTCTCCCTCCCAATATAGAGGGATAACTTGTTAAGTCTTCAACCGGATTGACGTCATATCCAAGCGATTTTATGAAATCTTCTGTTCCCCCAGTAGAATAAAATTGAACTCCGTTTGAAGCTAAAGATGTAATGATTGGTGCTAAACCTGTTTTGTCAAATACAGAAATTAAAGCGTTTTTTATTTTTTTGGAGTGAGACATAATTTATATTTCAAGTAAGGTGTTACCATAGGTATCAGCAATTAGCTTGCAAATTGCTTCTAAGAATTCGGTATCCTCATTGCTAAAAGGATCGGAGTAATGAGAATCGATATCTATTTGACCAATATTTTTCCCATTCAAGAAAAGGGGGACAACAATTTCCGAACGAACGTCAACGCTGCAGGCTATATAATTGTCTTGTAAAGTTACATCTGGAACAAGAAAAGGAACATTTGAAAGCGCAACCTGTCCACAAATTCCCTTTCCAAAGGGAATTGTTGTGTGATCCGTGGGGGCTCCTGCATAGGCTTTTAAATGTAAAGTTTGAGAACTAGGCTCTGCAAAATAAAACCCTACCCATTGATAAGCCGAAAAACTAATTTTTAGGGTATCACATATCCATTGTAATCCTTCTTGAACCGAATTTTTGGTTTGTGAAAGGTGCGTAGAAATGTCCTGTAAAATAGAATTAAAAGACTGATTTTTCATAGTATGCAAAAGTACATATTCTTCTTCGTATTATTGCCCCCTTTTGTTTCTCGTTTTAGGATACATGGCTCAAAGAATATTTTTTAAAGTAAGAATGATTAATTAAAAATTATTAATGCCTCTATTTTTTATTAATTGATAAAAAGCATCATTTTTGTAATGTAAAATTGGAATGTGCGAATTGACTTAAATATTTCTGGAATGACCTGCGAAAACTGTAAAAAGTACGTAACAGATCATCTTAATGCACTGCCAGAGGTAAATTCTGCTATCGTAGATTTAGTTAAAGGCCAAGCTAACTTAGAAGTCTCAACTTCAATTCAAATTGAAAAAATCCAAAAAACGCTAGGTTTAAAATATTCAGTTTCAATAAGATCAGAAAAAGTAGAAGGTTCTAAGATTCAATCCCCTACTAAACTTAAGTCCTTATTTCCTCTATTTCTCGTTTTTGTTTATTTGATCTTGGGCACTCTCATGTTGCATCTTATTGCTCCATCTACTTTTAATACCACCATGCATCGTTTTATGGGGCTATTTTTTATCACTTTCAGTTTTTTTAAATTTTTAGATTTTAACGGTTTTGCTCCTTCTTTTGCACGCTACGATCCTTTGGCTAGTAAGAGTTTGCTTTATGCAAATGCATATCCTTTTTTAGAAACTGCTTTAGGTGTTGCCTTTCTTTTAGAATGGCAATTAATTCCTGTTTTAGTAGTCACTATTTTTGTCTTATCAATCACCACTTTTGGTGTTCTTAATGCTTTACTAAAGAAAAATCAAATCCAATGTGCCTGTCTTGGTACAGCATTAAAATTACCCATGACTGAAGCAACATTAATTGAAAACGGAATTATGATTATAATGAGCTGTATTTCACTGGTAGCATTTTAAGTTTAAAAAACGTATATTTGCGCCATGAAAAGTAAACGATTTTTTAGCCTTATTCTCGCTCTCCTCGTCTTTGGGACCCGAGTAGGCTTTGCGTTGAATATTCATTACTGTGATCAAGAAATTGCATCTATTTCATTAGCAAACAATCCCATTGATTGTGGCATGCAAGGCGAAACTAGAAACCAGGGTGAGGGTATAAAAGTTTCTAAATCTTTATGCTGTAAAGATCAAGTTACGCTGTTTCAAAATCATGAACCGCAAAAAATCGATACGGTTACCAAAATTCAATGCGTAACAGAAAAATTGTTTGCAGTCTCAATTGCTTCAGTTGAACTGGAAGCTTTTTTAATGCCCTCAATCAAAACAAATTGGAGCCCTCCTCCAAGGTCTAAAAAAAATCTTTTTACCCTTTATCACAGTTTTATTTTTTATGGTTAATAAGTGGATAAACTAGTATCCTATTTTTAACCTAAACAAATAAAATAATGAAAATATTAAAAACATTTTATACCCTAGTATTCGGTTTTTTTACTCTTATCCTTTATAGCCAAGAAGCTTTAGAGGGTGAAATTTTAACAAAACAAGGAACTTCTACTATCCCTCTAGAAGGAGCTAGTATTTTTTGGATCAATACCCAACAGGGAACAGTTTCTGATAATAAGGGTAAATTTAAGATTCCATTTTCATCTGAAACCAATCGATTAGTGATTAGCTATATTGGTTTTAAGACAGACACACTTACAATAATACAAAGTTATATTTCTCATTTAATGGTTTCCTCAGAAGCAGAATCATTAGATGAAGTTACCCTAACACAACGTCGTAAGGCCATTCAAAAATCATACTTTGAAGCTCAAAATATAATGACAGTCAATAGTGCAGAATTACTTAAAGCCGCATGTTGTAATTTGTCTGAAAGTTTTGAAACAAATCCCTCTATCGATGTAAACTTTTCTGATGCTCTTACAGGAACTAAGCAAATTAAAATGCTTGGTCTAACAAGCCCTTACCTCTTAATTAGTGAAGAAAATATACCTATGGTTAGAGGGGCCTCACAAGCGTATGGTTTAACTTTTACCCCTGGTACATGGATTGAAAGTATTCAAATTACAAAGGGTACAGGAAGTGTAGTCAATGGATTTGAAAGTATTGCAGGTCAAATCAATACGGAAATAAAAAAACCTTTTACCGATGTTCCTTTTTTTGTTAATTTATTTACTTCTGCTAATGGGCGACAAGAAGCCAATGTGCAGGGAAACAAAAAGTGGAATGATCGCTGGAGTTCAGGACTATTTATTCATGCCAATCAAAGAACTCAAGAAATGGATCAGAATTCGGATGGATTTTTAGATCTTCCATTGTCTAAACAAGTCAATTTCCAAAACAGATGGCAGTATCTAAATGCTGAAAAAGGATGGGTAGGATTTGCAACGGTTCGCTGGCTCGATGACCAAAAGCAAATTGGATCAAAGGGATTCAATCCTAAATCAACTTCGAATAGTTCACCTTTATGGGGAAGTGAAATACAAACGCAAAGATGGGATGGATCTTTAAAAATAGGATATGTATTTCCTGAAACACCTTACAAAAGTTTTGGATTTCAATCTGCTTATAGCGACCATAATCAAGAGGCCTTTTATGGAAATCGAAGGTATAATATTGATCATGAAAGTGCTTATGCCAATATGTTGTATAATTCAATTATAGGTAATACAAAAAATAAATTCAAAGCGGGTATAAATTTTTCCTATGATCGGTATTTTGAAAAGGTAGATCAATTTCAGTTTGATCGTATAGATCGTTCAATGGGAAGTTTTTTTGAATACAGTTATGATAACTTAGAAAACTTTAATTTAGTTGCTGGGGGTCGATTAGATATTCATAATCAATTAGGAACTTTTTTCACCCCAAGACTACATCTTCGTTATACACCATTAGAAAAAACAATTCTTAGGGCTTCAGTGGGAAGTGGTAGAAAAGCGGCAAATATATTTGCAGAGAATCAGATATTGTTTGGTACAAATAGAATTATTAGTATAATTGATAATGGAGGATCGATTTATGGTTTAGACCCTGAAAAAGCCTGGAATTATGGATTAAGTCTACGTCAAATCTTTACTATAGGAAAAGGTTCGGGTGATGTGACATTAGACTATTACAGTACTCGATTTGATAATCAAGTCGTGGTAGATTGGGAACAACGAGGTAAAATTTTGTTTTATAATTTAGAAGGTGAAAGTGTAGCAAATAGTTTTCAATTAGGGGTTGATTATGCTCCAACTGAACGAACAAGCTTTCGGTTTGCCTACAAAAATTATGATGTTAAAACCCAATACAATTCGGGGTACTTACAACGTCCTCTTCAAGCACAACACATATTCTTTGGAAATTTTGGTTGGGAAACGGAACGAAACTCAAAAGGAGCCCAATGGCGTTGGGATTTAACCTACCATGCCCTAGGGAAACAGCGTTTAGTGACTACAATACGTGATGCACAGGGGAGCTATGCTCCTAGTTATGGGTTGTGGAATAGTCAAATTACAAAAGCTTTTACAAATTCCTTAGAACTTTACGCTGGTATTGAAAATGCTGCAGACTACAGACAAGAAAACCCCATCATTGGATCTAATGATCCTTTTGGGATAGATTTTGATACAGCACAAGTATATGCTCCCATTTTTGGAAGAATGCTTTATGCAGGATTTAGATGGAATTTATAACTTTAAAAAAAAAAAAATGAAAAAAATAATTGTACTTATTTTAATGATTTTACCATTATTGGTAGGAGCTCAAGAGTCTAAAGATAAAAACACTAAAGCTAATTTTTTAGTCAAAGGGAATTGTGAAATGTGTAAAAAGCGAATTGAAAAAGCAGCACTCTCAGTAAAAGGCATTAAAATGGCAACTTGGGACATACCTTCTAATGTAATTTCAATTATTTATGATCCAAATAAAACACCATTAGAAGAAATTCATAATACTATTGCAAGTGTGGGACATGATACAGCATTAAGTAAAGCAGATGATGATGTATACAACGCACTTCCAATGTGTTGTCTTTACGATAGAGAACAAGAATAAAATGTGAAGCGATCTCAAGGGGTCGCTTTTTTATTTTAGTTTTCCTGAAGCTAGGCTATAAACAGGTCATAAAAGAAATAATCATAGTGTCTATTTTCTCCTTTTTACCAAAATGTCTAGGTTAAATCCTACATCAAAAGCAAGAAAAAATCTGAACAAATAGATATTACACTAAGGTTCTTACTTTACTAAAGAGAATTTATTTTAATAATAAGATTTGATTATATCATATGAATAAAAAAGGCCACTTTATTAAGCAGCCTTTTTTTTTAAATTTTAGAGATGAAATTACATCATTCCTGGCATACCGCCTCCACCCATTGGTGGAGCCGCAGGGGCTTCTTCTTTAACATCAATAAGGGCACATTCTGTTGTAAGAATCATCCCTGAAACTGAGGCTGCATTTTCAAGGGCAACCCTAGTCACCTTTTTAGGATCAATAATTCCTTCTTTAAGCATATCTACGAAAGTGCCATCTTTGGCGTTATAACCAAAATTGCTTTTTCCTTCTAACACTTTTGAAACGACAACTGATCCTTCACCACCAGAGTTTTCAACGATAGTTCTCAAAGGAGATTCTACTGCTTTATTAATTATTTGAATTCCAGTAGCTTCATCAGCGTTTTCAGACTTTAATTTCTCTAAAACTCGTTTAGCGTTTAATAAAGCTACACCTCCGCCGGCAACAATACCTTCTTCAACTGCAGCTCGGGTAGCATGAAGCGCATCATCAACTCGATCTTTCTTTTCTTTCATTTCAACTTCTGAAGGTGCCCCAACATAAAGTACGGCTACTCCACCTGAAAGTTTTGCTAAACGTTCTTGAAGCTTTTCTTTATCGTAATCTGAAGTTGTTGTTTCAATTTGTGCTTTAATTTGATTGACACGTGCTTTGATATCATCTGAGGCTCCGTTACCATTTACAATTGTAGTATTGTCTTTATCAATAGTTACTTTTTCTGCAGTACCCAACATATCAATGGTAGTATTTTCTAAGGTAAAACCACGTTCTTCAGAAATTACTGTTCCACCTGTAAGTATAGCAATATCTTCAAGCATAGCTTTTCTTCGATCACCAAAACCAGGGGCTTTAACAGCAGCAATTCGAAGTGCACCTCTTAATTTGTTTACTACTAATGTAGCTAAGGCTTCTCCGTCTACATCTTCAGCAATAACCAATAATGGTTTTCCTGATTGAGCAACGGGTTCTAAAACTGGAAGTAAATCTTTCATTGTAGATATTTTTTTATCGTACAATAAAATATAAGGAGATTCTAAATCAGCTTCCATTTTTTCTGAATCTGTAACAAAGTATGGAGAAAGATATCCTCTGTCAAATTGCATCCCTTCAACTACATCTACATAAGTGTCAGTTCCTTTAGCTTCTTCAACAGTAATCACACCTTCTTTACCCACTTTTTCAAATGCTTCGGTTATCAATGCTCCTATGGTATTGTCATTGTTAGCAGAAATACTAGCCACTTGATTAATTTTTTCCGAGGAATCACCTACAGCGACTGCATTTTTTTCTAACTCAGCAACAATAGCTTCAACAGCCTTATCAATACCGCGTTTTAAATCTAATGGATTTGCACCCGCGGCAACATTTTTAAGACCTTCTTTTACAATAGCTTGAGCTAATATGGTAGCTGTAGTGGTTCCATCTCCAGCCAAATCATTAGTTTTTGAGGCTACTTCTTTTACCATTTGAGCACCCATATTTTCTAAAGGATTCTCAAGTTCAATTTCTTTAGCTACTGTTACACCATCTTTAGTAACTTGAGGAGCACCAAAAGCCTTTCCAATGATAACATTTCTTCCTTTGGGACCGAGTGTAACTTTTACAGCATTAGCTAGTGCATCAACACCACGTTTAATGCCATCTCTTGCTTCTAAATCAAAAATTATTTTTTTTGCCATTTTTTTATTTTTTAATGAGGTTAAACAATTGCGAGGATATCACTTTCCTTCATGATGAGATAATCTTTCCCTTCATGTTGTAATTCAGTTCCTGCATATTTACCGTATAAAACCGTATCGCCTATAGCCACAGTCATTTTGTGATCTTTGGTACCTGCTCCTATTGCGACAACAGTTCCTTTTTGTGGTTTTTCTTTAGCAGTATCTGGAATAATAATTCCAGAAGAAGTTTTTGTTTCGGCAGCAGCGGGCTCAACAAGCACTCTATCTGCTAGTGGTTTAATACTTATTTTACTCATGGTATTTATAATTAATATTTGGAAGCAATATTTTCATAAATCGTGCCAATACAATAAATACTGACAATTTCAATTGAAGAATGTCAGGCTGTCAGCTTTTATTATATTAATTAATTTGTTCCGTCAGACGAAGAGGCAGGAATTTCTGGAATTTCCTCTATCGGAGTTGGTTGATTACTTTCAGGAATGGCTTCAGGAATACTTTCTTGAATTGTATTTTCTTGTAATAATTTTGATTCTGAAAGACTATCTGATGGAGAAAGTGTAGCGTTTGAGATTAATATAAAAACCAATAAAAGTGTAGCCAATACCCACGTACTTCGGTCTAAAAAATCAGATGTTTTTTGAACCCCACCAACTTGTTGTGAGCCTCCTCCAAAAGAAGAAGACAATCCGCCTCCTTTAGGATTTTGAACCATCACCACTAAGATGAGTAAAAAACAAACAACAATAATTAGGGCTATAAAAATGGAAAATGTGCTCATTGGGTTAGTCTTTCTTTTTTTCTAAACGTTTTATCGTTTTTATTTGGTCTGCAAAGAAACTATTTTTTTCTGGATATTTCAAACGTAAAATTTGGTAGGCTTGAAGTGCCTTGTCATATTTTTTTTGCTTTACAAAAACCTTAGCTAAGGTTTCTGTCATAAGTTCATCTGAAGATGCCCAACTAAGCTCACTCAAATCTTCTTTATTTTTTTCATCTATGTCAGGCAAAAAACGGCTAGGCTCTTTGGCAAGAAAAGCATCAATTAGCTGAAACTTTTCGTCCATTTTTTTATTTTTATCTTCTTGCTTTTGAGTTTGTAAAAAATGTGCCCATTCTGAGAAACGCATGGTTGTTGGTAAAATAACTTCTTTTATTTCGGACTCCTTTATTTCAAATGAAATATCCTCTTGAATTGGAATAACAGTTTTTTCTGATTTTTTATTAAATGATGATTCATCATTTTCTAGAAATGAATAAATGAGAGAACGATCAAAGGTTGAAATAGCAACTTGTGAAAGCATTTTGTCAAATTCTTCATGCTTTTGTTGCTGAATAGCCTTAAGTAAATAGGGTTGAACAAGATGAAAATATGGATAATCGCGCACCAAACTTTCAAGAGCATTTAATTGTAACGGATTAATAGGATCAAATTGATCTAATACTTCAAAAAGATTTGTGGTGGTTTTAATTACCATTTTGCAAGAGTATCGTTAAAAATGTCTTGAGTGATTCGTTCAAATATTTCTTGATGAGCAGCATCTTTCACATCGTATACCTGAAGAGCTGCTGGGAAGTCGTAAAAAAAAGAATAGGTTTTATTAAAATCATCATCTTCTCTTTTGGTGTTAAAAAAACGAAGCGCAACCGACATTTTTAATCGGTTTTGAGCAGCGGTTATTTGAGCGGTAGCGGACATCGGCGTTACGCTGTATTCAGTAATTTCACCCTCGTAGATCAAATGACCGTCAGAAGTGACCAAATCCAAATTGGTTTGGTTCATTATTAAATCTTGGAGCGCATTGGTAAATTCATTGTCCAGTCCAGGTTCAACGGTTGATCCGGGTCGGTTTCCGGCTTGATTTTCAAAGAAATTTACTTGAAATGTGGTGACTCCGGGGGGGATTGATGCCCCAGTGAAGGAATAAAATTTGCATCCTACAAAAAGAGCAAAGAGAACAAAAAAGCTTAGTAAAGTTAAAAATTTAGTCCTCATCGATATCATTAAGATCGTATTGTTTGATTTTTCTATAGAGTGTTCTTTCAGAAATCCCTAATTCTTTTGAAGCCAATTTACGTTTTCCATTACTTCTTTTCAAGGCTTGTTTAATCATTTCCAATTCTTTTTCTTGTAATGATAGAGGTTCCTCTTCTTCTATGGTTTCAGCATAAGCGTATTTATCTATAGATTCAGTGGGTTTATAAGTTACAGTTTCATGAACGGGCAACGCTTCAAAAGAAGGGTCAGCCTCTTCTTTAACAGATTCTTTGCCATAGATTTTTTCAATCAACCCTTGATTTTTTTTATTGGCCTCTTCCAAATTTTCAGAATTGATTAATTCTAAGGTGAGTTTTTTTAGATCATTTAAGTCACTTTTCATATCAAAAAGTACTTTATATAAAATTTCTCTTTCAGAACTGAAATCACTATCACGCTCTTTTTTATTTAAAACAGCAGGAAGTTGAGCGCCAGGATCAGGAAGATAGGATCGCAATAACGCGGCATTAATATTGCGTTCTTTTTCTAAAACAGAGATTTGTTCTGCAATATTTCTTAACTGTCTAATATTCCCACTCCATCGGTATTCAGTTAATAAAGCCTGAGCATGTTCATCGAGTTGAAGTTGAGGCATGTGATATTTTTGTGCAAAATCTGAAGCAAATTTTCGAAACAAAAGGGCAATATCCTCTTTTCTATCTCGCAAGGGGGGTAGCTTTATTTCAACCGTACTCAAACGGTAATATAGGTCTTCCCTAAATTTACCCCTATCGATAGCGTCCATCATATTGACATTTGTGGCAGCTACAATTCGAGTATTTGATTTTTGGACTTTTGAAGAACCTACTTTAATAAATTCTCCAGTTTCAAGCACACGTAGTAATCTAACTTGAGTAGGCAAGGGAAGCTCACCAACTTCATCTAAAAAAATGGTACCTCCATCGGCTTCTTCAAAATATCCTGAGCGGGTTTGTGTTGCCCCAGTAAAGGCTCCTTTTTCATGACCAAATAATTCACTATCTATAGTTCCTTCAGGAATGGCACCACAGTTTACGGCAATATATTTTGCGTGTTTGCGATGTGAATTTTGATGAATAATTTTGGGAATATTTTCTTTTCCAACACCACTTTCTCCAATAACCAATACTGAAATATCAGTAGCAGAAACACGCAGTGCTTTTTCTAGAGCACGGTTCAGTCCAATATTATTTCCAATTATACCAAAACGTTGTTTAATTCCTTGTAATGATTCCATAATTAGATCCCTTTTGAATAGCCTATAGCTTCACCTTTTAAAGTGGCTGCAGTACAAGCTTCAATTTTTACATCAACAAAGTCACCCGGTGTATATTGTTCTTTTGGAAACACAACAACTGTATTTTGTGTTGTTCTTCCACTCCATGCTTTATCTGAACGTTTCGATTCCTTTTCAATTAATACACAGACTGTTTTTCCTATAAATTGTTGGTTTCGTATTAAGCTGTGAGCCTGTTGTTTATCGATAATTTGTTGTAATCGTTTCTTTTTAATTTCTTCCGGCACATCATCTTTCATTTTTCGTGCTGCAAGTGTTCCAGGACGCTCAGAATATGCAAACATAAATCCAAAATCATATTGAACATAGTCCATTAAGTCAAGAGTGTCTTGATGGTCTTGCTCTGTTTCTGTAGGAAATCCTGCAATCATATCATGAGAAATTCCACAATCAGGAATCAATTCGCGGATGGCATCAATTAACTTTAGGTATTCATCACGAGTATGCTGTCGATTCATTTTCTTCAAAATGGCATCACTACCAGATTGAACAGGTAAATGTATATAGTTACAAATATTAGGATATTTTGCCATCACTTTAAGAACTCCAATCGACATGTCTTGTGGGTTTGAAGTAGAAAAGCGAATTCGAATTTGCGGATAAGCTTCAGCAACTAAAGCGAGGAGATGTTCAAAATATATGGCTGTCTTTTTTTGAAGGGGACTCGCTTTATCAAAGTCTTTTTTTAATCCTCCTCCATACCAAAGGTAACTGTCTACATTTTGTCCTAATAAGGTTACTTCTTTAAACCCTTTTTCTGATAGAGTATCTATTTCTTTTAAAATACTTTTTGGATCTCTACTTCGCTCTCTTCCTCTTGTGAAAGGCACCACGCAAAATGTACACATATTGTCACATCCTCGAGTTATTGAAACAAAAGCGGAAACACCATTAGATTGCAATCGTATTGGAGTAATATCTGCATAAGTTTCTTCTTTAGAAAGAATTACATTTATGGCTTCTCTATTATTTTCTACTTCTTCAAGTAAATGAGGTAAGTCTTTGTAAGCATCAGGCCCAACAACAAGGTCAACTATTTTTTCTTCTTCTAAAAATTGGTGCTTTAAACGCTCAGCCATACAACCCATAACGCCCACTTTCATAGTTGGATTTTCTTTTTTGTAGGCATTAAAATGCTCTAATCTGTTTCGTACCGTTTGCTCAGCTTTTTCTCGGATTGAACAGGTATTTATTAAGACTAATGATGCTTCAGTAATTTGTGTAGTAATTGTGAATCCTTCTTGATTCAATATAGAGGCTACTACTTCGCTATCAGCAAAATTCATTTGACATCCATAACTCTCGATATAGGCTTTTTTTTGTGAAAAACTATTGTGGATTGAAATAGGCATTTCAAGCGTTTCACCATTGAAATCATTAGGATTTCGATTTGGGTTAAGATCTAATAATAAATTATTATTTTGTTTTTCTTTTGTCTTCAATATTGTGATGTTACGAACTATTGAACTAACTTTTAGTCTCAAAAAAACCAATGCAAAATTACAAAAAAATAAAGAAATACCGACATTTTGTCAGCAGTTTAAAAGCATATAACGATTAAAATCTAAATGGAGTATTTTATTTTAAAAAAAAAATTACCCCCCTCCTTTTCATATAAGAATTTTGATTTTTAAAGTATAAAAGTGTAGTGGTATAAGTTTTTTTGTACATTTTCAAAAAAATTAACGTAAATGAAAAAATTATTTCTATTCTTTTTATTGTTCGCATCCCCATTGGTATTAGCACAAGAATTAACTCCTGAATGGATGCTTGGAATAGCGCCAAGAAATATTGGTCCAGGGGGCATGAGCGGCAGAGTAACTGCTATTGATGTTGTCAATAATCAGAGTGATATTATGTATGTAGGCACAGCCTCTGGGGGATTATGGAAATCAACCAGCGGAGGGGTTAATTGGACTCCCTTATTTCAAGATCAAGTTACAGCATCTATAGGAGCAATTGCCATTCAGCAATCGAATCCAGAAGTAATTTGGATTGGAACAGGAGAAGGAAATCCTCGAAATAGCTTAAATGGAGGTTACGGTGTGTACCGTTCCTTAGACGCAGGTAAAACTTGGCAAAATATGGGACTTGAAAAAACACGTCACATACATCGAATTATAGTAGACCCAACAAATCCTAATGTGGTATATGTTGCTGCTATTGGATCACCATGGGGTGAACATCCTGAACGTGGAATATTTAAAACATCTGACGGAGGAAAAACTTGGGAAAAAATAGTATATGTTAATTCAAAAACTGGTGCAGCCGACTTAATCATGGACCCATCTAATCCAAATAAATTAATTGCTGCGTTGTGGGAACATAAAAGGGACCCTTGGTTTTTTAAATCAGGAGGGGAAGGAAGTGGACTTTACATCACCCAAGATGGAGGTAAGAATTGGGTAAAAAAAACAAGTAAAGAAGGTTTGCCTGAGGGTGAGTTAGGCCGAATAGGATTGGCTATGGCGCATAATAAAACCAATATTGTATATGCATTAATTGAATCCAAAAAAAATGCATTATACAAATCAATAAACGGAGGAGAAACTTGGTTTAAAGTAAATGATAAACCAGAAATCGGTAATCGTCCATTTTATTACTCTGACCTTTTTGTTGACCCTCAAAATGAAAATAGACTTTATTCTGTATTCACCTATGTAAATGTCTCTGAAGATGGAGGTAAAAGTTTTACGGAGTTAATGCCTTCTTATAATGCTAATAATGGTATACACCCAGATCATCATGCTTGGTGGATTCATCCTGAAGATGGTACATTTATGATAGACGGAAATGATGGAGGGTTAAATATTACTCGAGATGGGGGTGCGAGTTGGCAGTTTGTGGGGAATATACCCGTAGGGCAATTTTATCATGTAAATGTTGATTTAGAATATCCATACAATGTTTATGGAGGAATGCAAGATAACGGTTCTTGGAGAGGCCCTGCCTATGTTTGGAAGGCACAAGGAATTCGAAATTCCTATTGGCAAGAAATTGCCTTTGGAGATGGTTTTGATGTTGTTCCAGACCGAGATGACTCCCGTTTTGGATATGCAATGAGCCAACAAGGAAATGTATCTCGATACGATTGGCAAACAGGAAATAATTATGGCGTTCGGCCAACACATCCAGATCCAAATATGCTTCTACGTTTTAATTGGAATGCTGCTATTGGACAAGATCCTTTTGATAATAGCACTGTATATTTTGGCAGCCAATTTGTTCATAAAAGTACTGATAAGGGGCTTACTTGGGAGGTAATTTCACCAGATTTAACCACAAATGACCCTGAAAAACAAAAACAATCAGAAAGTGGCGGATTAACTCTTGATGCAACAGGTGCCGAAAACCATTGCACCTTATTAGTAATTGAGCCTTCTCCAATCCAAAAAGGTCTACTATGGACTGGGTCAGATGATGGTAGAGTTCATATTACTCTTGATGGAGGAAAAAACTGGACCGAGGTAAGCCAAAACCTAAAATCCTTACCTAAGGGGAGCTGGATCGCCCAAATAAAAGCTTCAAACAAAGAGGCAGGCACGGCCTTTTTAGTTGCAAATGATTATCGCAGATTTAACTATTCACCTTATGTATTTAAAACAAATAATTTTGGGAAATCTTGGGAACGAATTGTTGATGAAAACGATGTATTTGGTTATGCCTTAAGTGTTGTAGAAGATATTGAAGCGCAAAACTTATTATTTTTAGGCACAGACGATGGATTATATTATTCCTTAAATGCAGGAAAAAAATGGAACAAATTTGACTCTACCGTATTTCCCACCGTTCCTGTAAAAGACTTAGTAATTCACCCAAGAGAACACGATTTGGTAATAGGAACATTTGGAAGAGCGATTTGGATTATGGATGACATCAGACCTTTACGTGCCGTTGCAAAAAATCCCGAATTGATATCAAAAGAATCCCATCTTTTTGAACCACCAACGGCCTACATGGCAGCTTACCAGCAACCTTCAGGCTATCGTTTTGGAGGCGATGCTTTATATAATGCAGAAAACCGAAAGTATGGAAGTATGATGACCTATTTTTATAAAGTCTCTGATCAGAAAGGCAAAGACTCACTTACCTTAAAAATTTATGACGGAGAAAGATTAATTCGTACCCTAACAACTAAAGCACCAAATACCACTGGCTTTCATAGATGGTATTGGAATATGGATGAAAAAGGAGTTAATCGTCCAACTAGAACTGACAGAAGAAGGCAATCGGAACCCAGTGGTGTAAACATAAAACCAGGTACTTACAAAATTGTGCTAGAAAGTAATTCTTCTACATCAGAATCTACGGTAACGGTTCTTACTGATCCTCGCTTATCGATATCTCAGCAGGCGATAGAAGATCGGTATAATTACGGAAAAAAAATTGAGGTTTTAACAGAAAAAGCATCTGAAGCGGTAGATCAACTCAAGGCAAGTAAAAAAATATTGGTTTCGTACAAAAAGAGAATTGAGAACAAGGATAAAGAAGCTAATTCAGAATTACTTACTACAATAGACACTCATGTTAAAACTATAGATGAATTTCTAGACACCTTCTTAGGAAAGGAAGACAACCGCCAAGGAATCGTTCGAAATCCAGATAATAGCGTGATTAGAAGAATAAGTCAAGCAAACAGTTATGGCCGATCAAGGCCTTCAGGGATAACTTCAACTGAAGAAAAACTATTAGCTCATGCAACTCAAGAGTTAAAAAACGCCCTTGAACAAACCAATGCCTTTTATTTAGAACATTGGGATATTCTTAAATCTAAAATTGAGGCTGTTGAACTCTCAGAATTTGAAGAGATCAAGAAATTTGATACTGAATTACAGCCCTAATATTTGTTTTAGTGAGGTAGTTTATGTCTTATTTTACCGTAAACATACGTACCAAAAACAGCGGTAATTATAACCACTATTATGGGCAAAAAACCAGCTCCTAAAAGTGTAAACATAGGACCAGGGCAAGCACCAGATAAACCCCAGCCGAGTCCAAAAATAATACCTCCTATGCTGTAACGATAGAAGCTTTTGTCTTTGTCTTTTATTTCAATTGATTCACCGTAAAATGACTTTAACTTTAATCGTTTTATAAGTTGAATCATAAGTATTCCAAGGACTAATGCAGAACCAATAATTCCGTACATATGGAACGATTTAAATTGAAACATTTCATAAATGCGAAACCATGAAGCAGCCTCAGATTTAAACATGGTAATACCAAATAGAATTCCGATTAATAAAAAAGAGAATGATCGTGCCATATTACAACAGATAAGGTAGTAAGAAATGATTCATCAATAATCCGCCAATAAAAAACCCAATAACAGCATAAAGCGATACTAGTTCAAGATTACTAAGTCCAGAAATGGCATGACCAGAAGTACAACCCCCAGCATAACGAGCACCAAAACCAACTAAAAAACCTCCTACTGCTAAACTTGCCAATACTTTAGGTTGAATTAAGGCATTTACGCTAAATAACTCTTCAGGCAGATAGGCAGAACCTGCACTTGCAATTTTAAAGTCATTTAGTTTAGCTATTGTTTCAGGATGAATATGTACAGTTGCATCAATGGTTAGCCAATGGATTGCAATCCAACCTCCTATTATAGCTCCCACAACAATAAATAAATTCCAACGTTGGGTTTTCCAATCAAAATCAAAAAAATCATTGTTTTTTCCTGCGCCACAAAGTGTACATAGTGTTCTTAAGTTTGAAGAAACACCAAAACTTTTTCCTGAAAAAAGTAATAATATCATGACTAGGGCAATCATGGGCCCGCCAATATACCAAGGCCATGGTTCAAAAATCCAATTCATATTCTATAGTTTATAAGGTGGAAGGACAAACGTAATCCGAAACTTTTACACCACTATTCTTAAGTGCTGCATATCCACCTCGAATATCTTTAAAATTGTGAATTCCTCTACTTTTTAGGATTGATGCAGCAATTAAACTTCGATAACCACCCGCACAATGAATATAAAATTCTTTTTTAGAAGGAAATTCACTCATATGTTCGTTAAAATAATCTAGAGGTGTATTTTGAGCCTCAAGGACATGCTCAGAAAGGTATTCACCTGGCTTTCTTACATCAAAGGTTTCAATCTCCTTTTCTTCTTTAACTAGTTTAAAATCGTCTGCATCAATTCTATTAACACAATCAATTTCTTTACCTGATGCAATCCAATTTTCAATACCTCCCTCTAGATAACCTAATGTGTTATCAAATCCAACTCGAGCTAATCGAGTAACTGTTTCTTCTTCTCTCCCCTCAGGAGTAACTAAAAGAATGGCTTGTTTTACATCTCCAATCATGGCACCTACCCAAGGAGCAAAACTTCCATCTATTCCAATAAAAATAGACTGAGGAATATGACTCTTAACAAATGATTCCTGATCTCTAACATCTAAAATAATCGCACCCGTTTCATTGGCTGCCACTTCGAATGCTTCTGGGCTTAAAGGGCGAGTACCTGATTCTAATACAGTATCAATATCTTCATACCCTTCTTTATTCATTTTCACGTTTAAAGGAAAGTATTGAGGAGGCGGTAAAAGTCCATCTGTTACTTCTTTGATAAATTCATTTTTTGTCATGTCTGCTCGAAGTGCATAATTGCTATTCTTTTGTTCTCCAAGGGTACCTACTGTTTCCTTGCTTAGGTTTTTTCCACAAGCAGAACCTGCCCCATGAGCAGGGTATACTAAAACATTATCTGATAGAGGCATTATTTTTGAACGTAAACTTTCATATAAAATTCCAGCCAAATCTTCTTGTGTTAAATCTGCAGCTTTTTGCGCAAGATCTGGGCGTCCTACATCGCCTAAAAACAGAGTATCGCCGCTGAAAATAGCATAATCATTACCATTTTGATCTTTAAGTAAATAGGTTGTACTTTCCATTGTATGTCCAGGAGTATGTAAAACATGCAGGGTTAAATTTCCAATTTTAAATTCCTGTCCATCTTTTGCAATAATTGACTCAAAACCTGTTTTTGCACCGGGGCCATATACTATCGAAGCACCTGTCTCCTTGGCAAGGGTTACATGTCCACTGACAAAATCTGCATGGAAATGAGTTTCAAAAATATATTTGATTATTGCTTTGTTTTTTTTGGCTTTCTCAATGTAAGGGGCGACTTCTCTAAGGGGATCAATTATTGCAGCCTCTCCATTGCTTTCTATGTAATAGGCTCCTTGCGAAAGACATCCCGTGTATATTTGCTCAACAATCATAGTTTAAATTTTAGCTAAATTAAGATATGTTTTTTTTGGTTTAATTTTTTTTGATTTTACTTGTTGTTTTGACGGCTCAGTTTTTTTTGTAAAGGACTTTTTTTAGGGACAATTCCATCAAAACTGTCCATGGCATCGCCAGAGGTTATGAAGAGATTATTTTTCCTAATTACTTTAATAAGTTTACTCTTAAAAATTAAATCTCTAGCTGGGCCAATTGCTCCAACTACCATAACCCGAATATTACTTTGTTGTAATGTTTTAATTAAATCAATTAATTGTTCTGAAGCTGTACTATCTATGTAATTTATAGAACGAGCATTTATAATAAATCCGCGAACCTTTTCGGGACTTTTTTCTATTGAACTTAGCACAAGTTGTTTAAAATGATCGATGTTTCCAAAAAATAATTGAGCATCATACCGCAATATGATTAAATCTCCTCGGTGCACAACTTCGTCAGGAAAACGAGCTATATTCTTAAAATATTGGGTATTTCCAATACGACCTAAAAAAGCATAATGAGGCTTAGAGGCTCTATATACTAATAAAAGTAATGAAATTAATATGCCTAATAATATACCTTCAGTAATTCCTAAAAATAAGGTAAATAAAAAAGTCAGGACTAATATTATAAATTCATCTTTCCGAGTTTTAAATAAACGAATAGCAAACCTAAAATCGATCAAATTAGCTACAGCTACCATTATTATTGCTGCCAAAACTGCCTTTGGTAAAAAATAAAACCAATGTGTGAAAAAAGTTAAAATAACAGCAATAAGTAATGCAGTTACTAATGAAGCTATTCCTGTTTTTGCTCCCGCTTGATCATTAACGGCAGTCCGTGAAAATCCACCAGTTGTTGGATAGGATTGAAATACCGATCCAATAATATTTGAAGTTCCAAGCGCAATAAGTTCTTGATTTGGATTCACTACATAATCTTTATGTTTTTCTTCAATTGCTTTGGCAACAGATATAGCCTCCATGAAGGCTACTAGAGCTAATGTGAGTGCAGTAGGGAATAAACTCTTTACATAAGTAAAGTCCCATAGCGGCAATTGAAATGAAGGAAGCCCTTGAGGAATTTCTCCCACAACAGCTACTCCACTTTCATGAAGATTACCTATATAAACCCAAACAATACTTAAAGAAACAACAACTAAAGATGCAGGAATTTTTTTATTCCATTTTCTTATTAACACCAATAGCAAAATACTAACTATGCCAATCAGCAATGTATTAAAATGTATAGGTGAGGTGGTTAGAAAAAGTGATTTTATTACTTTTTGAAGTTGATTACTTTGAGTCAATGAAATTCCAATAATATGTTTTAATTGACTAATACCAATTATAATAGCTGCAGCAGAGGTAAACCCATTTATTACAGGTTTCGATAAAAAAGAGACGATGAATCCCATCCTTAAAACACCTAACAATATTTGAATTAAACCCATTAATAAAGCCAATAGTATGGCCATTTGTATGTATTGTGTGGGTTCTACAATTTTAAGGGCTCCTAGGCCTGCAGCAACTAATAAAGAATCCATTGCTACGGGACCAACTGCAAGTTGTCTGGAGGTTCCCAAAAGCGCATAAACAATTTGAGGGGTAAGTGCAGCGTATAGTCCGTAAATAGGAGGTAAACCTGCAATAAGTGCATATGCCATTCCTTGCGGAATTAGTAAAATAGCCACAGTTAGTCCTGCTACCAAATCACTTTTAAAGTGAATGGCATTGTAGCTAGGAAGCCAACTCATTATAGGTATATATTTTTTCAGTGTGTTTACTATTTTTTACAAAATTAAGGTAGATGAATTTATTGAATGTAACTTGAGTAACATCACATTGTATTTATAAAAGTATTATAGTATTTCTACCCAATTGAACTGTTCCCTCATTTTCCAATTGTTTAAGAAGACGTGAAATTACAACTCGAGAGGAATTTAGATCCGTTGCAATTTCATAATGTGTTATTTGAAGTTCTTTATTTTTAGAAACATTTGCTTTTTCATGTAAATATTGTTCTAGACGTTGATCTAATTTCTTAAAAGTTAAAGAATCAATAGCTTTTAAAAGTTCAATCATTCTGTTTTGATAATTGTTGAAAATAAAGGTCCGCCAAGATTTATATTTAGTAAGCCATTGGTCCATATACATCACAGGAATCATGATGAGCCTAGTGTCAGACTCACAAATCGCACGTATTTCACTTGATACATTTCCAATACAACAATTTAAGGTCATAGTGCATGTATTTCCAAATTCTACAAAATAAAGTAGTAATTCATCCCCATTTTCATCCTCTCTTACAATTTTAATTGCACCTTCAAGTATAATTGGAATGAATTTGATTTCTTCTCCTAAATCAATCATTATATCTCCTCGTTTATGGGTATAAACTTGTCCAACTGCACTAATTTCTGAAATTAAATCAGGTTCAAAATGAGATTTTATAGCATTTAAATTCTCAACAATCATGTATATAATAAAAAGGGTTTTAAAAGTTTTTACATGGTGAAATGTACATAATATTGACTTTTTAATTCTATTCAATTGAAAGTTAAATTTGAAAGTTCCAAAAAAACTTACCTACTTTTGCTTCCAAAATTTAAAAACTGTGGCAAAAAATTTAGTAATTGTAGAATCCCCAGCGAAAGCAAAAACCATTGAAAAGTTTTTGGGGAAAGACTTTACAGTAGCCTCAAGTTTTGGTCATATTGTTGACCTTCCTTCAAAGGAGTTAGGAGTAGATGTAGCTGGGGATTTTTCAGTAAAATATATTGTTTCTAGCGATAAAAAAAAGGTAGTAAGTCAATTAAAACAATTAGCAAAAAAGTCAGAAATGGTATGGCTTGCTAGTGATGAAGATCGAGAAGGCGAAGCCATTGCTTGGCATTTAGCAAATACACTAAACCTAGATCCAAATAATTCAAAGCGTATTGTTTTTTCAGAGATAACTAAAAACGCCATTTTAAAAGCTATAGAAAATCCTCGAGGAATAGATTATAACTTAGTAAATGCACAGCAAGCTCGAAGAGTTTTAGATCGATTGGTAGGCTATGAATTATCTCCAGTATTGTGGCGAAAAGTTAAAGGGGGTCTTTCTGCAGGCCGAGTTCAGTCAGTTGCCGTCCGACTTTTGGTGGAGCGGGAACGTGAAATTAGAGAGTTTTCTCCACAAGCTTCCTACAAAACACAAGCCATTTTTTTGAATACTGAACAAAAAGCCATTCCTACTCAATTATCAAATTCTTTTAACACCTCTTCTGAAGTAGAATCCTTTTTGGATTTAAACAAAGAGGCTCAATTTGAAGTTGAAAACGTTCAAACAAAACCCGCAAAAAAAAGTCCCGCCCCACCATTTACAACATCAACATTACAACAAGAAGCATCACGTAAATTGTATTTTTCGGTCAGTAAAACCATGACTCTTGCTCAGCGTCTTTATGAAGCAGGACACATCACTTACATGCGTACGGATAGTGTTAATTTATCTAAAGAAGCAAAAACCAATATTGAAATCCAAATTCAAAACCAATTTGGAAAAAAATATTTTGAGCCACGAGATTTTAAAACTAAAAATAAAAGTGCGCAGGAGGCGCATGAGGCAATACGGCCAACAGACTTTAGTAAAACACATTTAACTATTGATAGAGATCAAGCTCGTTTGTATGAATTAATATGGAAACGAACTGTTGCTTCTCAAATGAGTGATGCGAATTTGGAGAGAACTCAGATTTCACTTAGTGCTTCTACACATAATTATCGGTTTATTGGAAATGGAGAAGTGGTCACATTCGATGGATTTCTAAAACTTTATTTAGAAGGTATTGATGATGACGATGAGGAAGTTAATGGGCATTTACCAAAAGTAAAAATTGGGGAAAAAGTACAACTTAAAAACATTAAGGTAACTGAACGTTACAGTCGTCCACCATATAGATATTCAGAAGCTTCATTGGTTAAAAAATTAGAAGAATTAGGTATTGGAAGACCCTCAACATATGCCCCTACAATTTCAACAATTCAAAACCGGAGTTATGTTGAAAAAGGAAGTTCAGAGGGTGCAGAAAGAGCTTTTGAGCAATGGATTCTTGAGAAAGGAATGATTTCAAAAAAAGTATTGAAAGAAATGGTAGGAGCGGATAAAGGAAAACTTGTTCCTACTGACATAGGAATGATTGTGAATGACTTTTTGGTAGAAAATTTTCAATCAATATTAGACTATAATTTTACTGCACAAGTTGAAAACAGTTTTGATGATATTGCTAGAGGAGGAAAAGATTGGGCAACAATGCTTAAGGATTTTTATGGTCAATTTCATGCTACGGTAAAAGATGTACAAGCCAATGCACAACGTGAGTCAGGTGAACGTGTATTAGGAGAAGATCCTAAAAGCGGACGAATTGTAAAAGTTCGTTTAGGGAAATATGGACCCATAGCTCAAATTGGAGATTCTGATGATGACGAAAAACCTGTTTTTGCAAGCTTAAGTCCCCAACAACAATTAGAAAATATTACCCTCGAAGAAGCATTAATTCTATTTGAATTACCCAAAACTATAGGCACCTATTTAAACCAAGAAATTATTATAAATAATGGCAGATTTGGGCCTTATGTAAAATTTGATAATACTTTTATCTCCCTTCCCAAAGGAATTTCTCCTAATGAGGTTACTCTTGAATTTGCAGTTCAAATAATTAAAGAAAAACAAAAAGCTGAGGCTCCAATTTACTCTTATAAAGACGAATCTGTTACTAAAGGAGTAGGTAAATTTGGACCATTTATTAAATGGAATGGACTTTTTATAAATGTCAATAAAAAATATAATTTCGATCATTTATCTGAGTCAGACATTGAGGCATTAATAGAAGAAAAACTCCAAAAAGATTTAGACAAAGTTATTCACGATTGGAAAGAGGACGGAATTCGAGTAGAAAAAGCCCGATGGGGGCGTCATCATATTATCCAGGGAAAGAAAAAAGTTGAAATTGGAAAAGAAGTTGATGCATTAACATTAACCCTTGAACAGGCAAAAAATTATTTAGGGACTACAACTCAAAACAAAAAGAAAAAGGGTTAATTAATGAGTCTTGAATTACTAACACCTGTAGGAAATGATATTTTATTGGGGCTCACTTTGTTGCCCCAACAAATAATTGGTAAAAAAATTGTTGTGCATACGGAATCTTTGGGTATGCCTGATTTACAAGGAATAAAAATTGCAATTGTTGGAGTAAATGAGTATCGAAATAGTTTTTTTCCACAAGCAACTTATGACGTAAATCAATTTCGAAAAGCCTTTTATGAATTATTTCCAGGCAATTGGAATATTAAAATTGCAGATCTTGGGAACCTACCCAATGGGGATAATGTGCAAGATACTTATTATGCAATTAGAGAAATTGCATATCATTTAAAACAAATGAATATTATTCCTGTTTTTGTAGGAGGGAGCCATGATTTAGTATATCCACAGTATCAAGTTTTTCAACAGTTGGGTCAATTAGCTAATGTAGTATCCGTTGATCGTTCTTTTGATTTTTCACAAGAAGAAGAATTAATTTCAGGACGCTCATACATGAGTAGTATCATAATGGACAAACCCAATGTGTTACAAAATTTCACCAATTTAGGTTATCAGAGTTTTTATTGTGCAGAAGAAGAAAAAGACTTGGTTGAAAAATTGTATTTTGATCGTGTTAGATTGGGACAACTACTTTCCGACATTACTCTTGCTGAACCGCCAATGCGAGAAGCCGATATCATAGGTTTTGATATGAAATGCTTATCATGGCAAGCTGCAGCTGATCCTCTTAATGGACAACCTAATGGGATTGATGCTAGAACCATTTGTGCACTTGCCCGGTATGCTGGAATTAGTGATAAAGTGAGTATTGTAGGTTTTTATGAATTACCTTCTACTCCTATGATGGATCAACTTTTAGCTCAAATGGTATGGTATTTTATAGAAGGATTTCACTACCGGTTTGATGAATATCCTGTTTATCTAAAAGAAGGTTTTACAAAATATTCAGTTGCATTATCTGATCAAACATTAGTATTTTACAAAAGCATTACAAGCGATCGTTGGTGGATGGAAATAACAAATGAGTCACATTTAAATACTAAATCTAAATCAAACACGTTATTAGCCTGTACACAAAAAGATTATGAATCTGCAGTTAGAGATGTATTACCAGAAAGATGGTACAACGCCATTAAACGAATTCATTTGTAATTATTAGGATATCCTTATTTTTGTGAAAATTGAAATTGGAAATTAGAATAGTATTTAATTATAGTAAAAAAATGACTAGTTTTACTTTTATTTAGCAAAAATTAGTCTTAATAGACATATTTAATGAAAAGACTTTTAGTTCTATTGACCCTCTCAGCAGTCATTATATCTTGCGGTAGCAAGAACAGAGGAGAGCTTATAGGGGTAAAGCAAAAGAAATGGTTTGGTGAAAAACCTTTCGGTATGACTTTAATTGAAGGTGGTTCCTATATCATGGGAAAACAAGATGAAGATTTAGCTCAACTTCAAAATGCTCCTGCTCGCACAGTTACTGTGCCCTCTTTTTACATGGATGAAACAGAAATTACAAATAGTGAATACCGACAATTTGTTCATTGGGTAAAAGACTCTATTGCACTTGCTATGTTAGCTAGAAAAGCAGATGAATTAGAATTAGGTGAAGACAATAGAGATGGTATTGGAGAGTTTGCATTTAAAGATGCTGACACTTCTAAGCTAAATGAATTCCAAAAATACATGCGTGCAAATTATTATGATTTAAATGAAGATTTGTACGCTGGTCGAGCGCTCAATTGGGATGCTGATTTAACATGGAATACAGATGATTACATAGATCAAAACTATGCTGAAATAATGGATTCACTTTATTTACCACCTGAGTTGTGGTACAATGGTGAAATAAAATTAGACGTTAGTAAACTAATATACTCTTACACATGGTTTGATGCAGAAGGAGCAGCTGCAGAATCAAAAAGGTCAAAATTGCAATTTATTGATCGAAAGCCTTTTATAAAAAAGGAAGAGATAGAAATTTATCCAGATACTACTGTATGGATTAAAGACTTTGTTTATTCATACAACGAGCCCATGCATAATGATTACTTTTCGCATCCTGCTTATCAAGATTATCCGGTGGTAGGAGTATCATGGAAACAAGCTGTTGCATTTTGTAATTGGAGAACAAATTTTAAAAACAAATATCAGCGGGATAAAGGAAAACCTAATGTTAGTCGTTTTCGTTTGCCAAATGAAGCCGAATGGGAATACGCTGCTCGCGGTGGAATTCCTGCAGGCACTTATCCATGGGGTTCACCTTATTTATTAAATGACAGAGCTTGTTTCTTAGCAAATTTTAAGCCTCTTAGAGGAGATTATGCAGTTGACCAAGCGGTATATACTGTTGAAGCCAAATCATATGAGCCTAATGATTATAATCTTTATAACATGGCTGGTAATGTGGCTGAATGGACTAATTCTTCATATGATCCTGGGGCTTACGATTATGTGTCCTCTTTAAATCCAAATATGTCTTTTGAAAATGAATCTCGTAAAGTTGTTAGAGGCGGGTCATGGAAAGATGTTGCTTATTTTTTACGTGTAAGTTCACGAGATTATGAATATTCTGACACCTCAAGAAGTTATATTGGTTTTCGAACAGTGCAGGATTACCTAGGATCGCAAAAAGTTAAAATGAGATAATAAAATAAATCAATTAAGTAAAATAAATTTAAATAATAATGACAGATCAAGCGTTAAACAAAAGATTAAGAAGTAAAATTGCAATGCACATGCTCTTTGGTTTAGGAGGTGCTGTAGTAATTATAGGAGCATTATTTAAAATTTTGCATTTAGAAATAGGCCCAATAACTGGAGGATTAGTTCTAGGTCTAGGATTAGGAACAGAAGCTTTAATTTTTACAGTTTCTGCTCTAAATACTGGAGAGATTAAAGAGGAACATGATGAATTTGTCAAAAAATCTAAAGGTGGAGCTAAATCTTCTCATGGAGGAGGTGAACAAGGGCTGTCTTCAAAAATTGATGCATTAATGCAAGAGGCAAAACTTGATGTAAGCTTGATGAATTCTCTAGCTAAAAGCATTAAAGATCTAGAAAATTCTGCAAAAGCCTTATCACCGGCATCGGAAGCGATATCAGCTTCTCACGGATATACACAAGAGCTCTCAAAAGCTGCAACACAATTAGAACAATTGAATACTAGTTACCAACAACAGCTTCAAAACGCTAAAGGAAATGCTGATTTTAATAACAAATTAAATCAAAATGCTGAACAATTGCGCGCTCAAATGGAATCACTTTCAGCTAACCTTGCAGCATTAAACAGTGTTTATGGTGGAATGCTAAATGCAATGTCTAAAAAGTAATATCCCATGGCAGGAGCAAAAGAAACCCCTAGACAAAAACTAATAAGTTTGATGTACCTAGTGTTCATCACAATGCTTGCATTAAATGTAAGCAAAGAAGTTCTTGATGGTTTTGGTCAGATGTTTGTAAAAATAAAAGAAGCCAATAGTCGTGTCGCAGAGAGTAATGAAATTTTTTATCAAAAAATTGAAACTAATTCGGATGAGAAAGGTGGAAAATGGATTGGTCATTTACGAACTTCTAAGGATATTAAAATAAAGTCCGATCAGTTTTATGAGAAAATAAATGAAATAAAACAAACCATTACTGAAGCCCAACGTGAAAAAGATCCAGATCTTGTAGAATATGCCCAAATGGATAAGGGAGAAACCCTTGATGTCATATTTTTTAATGCAAATGGAATTTCGCAAGACGGTCAAGCATTTATAGATATGATTAATGACTATAAAATGACTGTCATTCAAGTTTTTGGAAGTCAATTTCCAAATTACATCGAATTAGTTGAAGGCAGATTTTATACAGGAGATCAAAATGGAAATGTTAAAAACAAAGACAATCAAGACCAATCTTGGTTATCATATAATTATGAAGGATTTCCATTAATATCATCTTTAGCTAAGTTGACGATGATGCAAAATGATATTCGTCAAACCGAGGCTGACGTTCTTACTACTTTGATGGGTAAAGAGTTGGAAATGGAAACGGGAGTAAACCAAAGTAATTATATTACCTTATTGAAGACAGAAAAAGGTGCCTACTACCAAGGAGAAGTTTTTGATGGCAGTGTTATTTTAGGTCGAAAAGGGGGTGCACAAAATCCCAATAGTGTTGAATTAACCCTAGATGGAATAAAGCTTGAGGAAGATCAGTATGATTTAATTCCAGGAGGTGTAAAACTAAATGTTAGAGCCAACAATCCTGGCGATCATGAAATTAAAGGAAACCTTGTTTTCTTAAATGATGGTGAAGAATCAAAAATACCTGTAGAACAAACCTTTGCAGTAATAAATAAGCCAAATGCAGCAGTAATTTCTGCTGATAAAATGAATGTTGTTTATAGAGGAGTAGAAAATCCAATAACGATTTCAATACCTGGAATTGCAGACAGTAATATTAATGCTTCAGCTCCAGGTTTAAAGAAAACTAAAGGAAGTAAATATTCCCTTTTTCCTGGCGCTGGAAGAGAAGTTAATATCAACGTTTCTGGAACTTTACCTGATGGAAATCAAATTTCTTCAGTTTCTACATTCAGAATTAAGGATATTCCAAAACCTTCAGGTTATTTCAGAGGACAATCAGGATCTTTCACAATTCCCAAAACAAGTTTTGAAAGAGGAGAAGTCGAGGCTCGTTTAGAAGATTTTGATTTTGATCTGCCTTTACAAGTAAAAAGTTTTCGATTTAGAGCACCTGGGCAACCCAGTATCGTAATTAACGGAAATAAACTTGATAGTAGAGCAATTTCATCTTTATCTCGAATTAAAAATGGTCAAACTATAATTATTTCCGATATTGAAGTTGAAATTCCTACTAATCCAACTTACAAATTAAAACAGACCTCTCCCATTTCTATAACGGTCAATTAATTGTATCACATGAAAAAAACGTCATCCATAGTCATATTAGTTGTTTTTCTTTCAACATTGAAAGCACATTCGCAGTCTAATTTACTTAATGCTAAGATACCCCAAGAAGTAGGAGTTCAAAATGATGCACAATTAGCTGAAAATTCTAATCCAATTGCATATGGTTATGTTGATGATCGTGATGTTTTATGGTCAAAAACAGTTTGGGAAATTATAGATCTTGATGAAAGAATTAATTTCCCATATTATTATCCCACAGTAAATAATGGGATGCTTTCATCTGACAGAAAATCCTTGTTTCGAATTCTTATGGATGAAATAGAAGCAGGAAATATTACAGAAATATATTCAACGTCCTATTTCAATGAAAAATTAACTAAAGAAGATTTAAAAGAAAGACTAGAACTGCGAAGTTTATCTCCTGAAGGAATTACTAAATCAAACGCAGGAGAAGAAGTTAGTGAAAATGATTATGATATTTATAAAATTGAATCAGATAAAGTAGTTCAGTACCGTATCAAAGGGACATGGTATTTTAATAAAAGGTTAGGTGAATTAAAATACCGACTATTAGGAATTGCACCAGTAGCTCCAGATGTTTCTACCTTAAGCCAAGGACCTGAAGCTATGCAAGATGCTTTAGTTCCGCTCTTTTGGGTTTGGTTTCCTGATGCAAGAAAAGCACTTAATATGAATAAGGTTTTTAATACTAAAAATTCATCTCAACCGGTTACTTATGATCATATGCTTAATTCAAGACGCTTTAATGCGGTAATTTATAAAGAAGAAAATGTATATGAAGACCGTGAAGTTAAAGATTACATTTATGAAGATGCACTTCGTCAATTACTAGAATCTGAGAGAATAAAATCTCTTATTCGTGACTTCGAACAAGATATGTGGAATAATTAATAGTTTATATAATAGATAAAAAAACGCTATTGGAAACAATAGCGTTTTTTTATTGAAATTAATAAGTCAATTAATGCAAACTAAAAAAATACATACTCTTATTGTTGGAATGGGACTAGCTGGAGTTAATTATGCGTTACAACTTCACAGAAATAAAAGAGAATTTTTACTTTTTCAAAATAAAAAAAAAGTAAACGCAAGTCAAAATGCAGCTGGCATATTAAATCCTACAATTTTAAAAAGGTATACTATAGCCTGGCAAGGCACTTCCTTTTTACAATTTGCAATAGATTGGTATAAAAAATTAGAATTAGATTGGAATATTCAGCTTTACTTTCCTTTTCCAATTTTTCGTTTTTTTGCAAATGATGCAGAACATAATCATTGGAGTGTTTCTGCACAAAGTGATATATTGAAACCTTATTTGAACGCCGATATTTTTTGGGATATACCAAAAGGAATTCAAAGAAATTCAGGTTATGGGCGAGTTCATAAAGTAGGAAAGCTTGATATTCAATTATTTTTAAACACGTTTGAAGAAAAGTTTTCCAAGGCCTCAATTCGAAATGAAGAATTTGATTATTCAGCATTAAACATAACAGAAAATGGAGTTGTCTACAATGGAATTAGTGCAGATCATATTGTTTTTTGTGAAGGGCACAGATTCAATGAAAACCCATGGTTTAAGGTTTTACCTTTGATAGGTTCCAAAGGGGAATATTTAGAAGTAAAGATTCCAGGTCTAAATCCACAGATTATTTATAAAGGAGGACATTTTATTGCACCATTATACGAAGATGTTTTTTGGGTTGGCGCGACATTCAATCCAAAGGATAAAAAGAACGAGCCTACAAAAAAAGGGAAAGATGAGCTTGTAAAAAAGTTGGAAAATCTAATTAAATTACCATATCAAATTTTAAATCATAAAATAGGAATTCGCCCTACTGTTATAGATCGACGCCCAATTTTAGGCACACATCCAGAATTTAAACGGCTACATATATTTAATGGATTAGGCACCAGAGGAGGGATGATGGCTCCTCTACTAGCTACCCAACTTTACGATTGGATAAATAAAGGAAAAGAATTATCAAAAGAAATAGATATCCATCGTTTTGAATCCTATTTTTGCAATCCAATAGTTTAAAAGAATGCTTAACGCTCATGATATTACGGTTAGCTTTGGAGGAGAAACGCTTTTTGATTCAATTTCATTTCGTTTAGCTAAAGGAGATCGTGTTGGGTTAATTGGAAAAAATGGGGCGGGAAAATCTACATTATTAAAACTTTTAGCCAAAGTAAATGCTCCCACCTCAGGTATTTTTGCTCTAGAAAAAAACACAAAAACAGGGTATCTCCCACAGGACTTAGATTTTGAAAATGGAAGAACAGTTTTGGAAGAAGCTTACTTGGCATTTGAAGAAATTAAAGCTGTTGAAAAAAGACAAGAAGAGATTCATAAAATCATGGAAACGACCACTGATTTTGAAAGTGATTTCTATTTAGGCATTTTAGATGAACTTAATGATCTCAACATAAGATATGAGATGATTGGAGGATATCAATACCAAGCCGAAACTGAAAAGGTGCTTTTAGGGTTAGGGTTTTCAATTAGAGACCTAAACGCACCTACCGACACTTTCTCAGGGGGATGGCGTATGCGAATAGAGTTAGCAAAATTGCTACTTCAGCAGACGGATATTTTGCTTCTTGATGAGCCTACCAATCACTTAGATATTGAATCGATTATTTGGCTTGAGCAGTTTCTTAAAAAATATAAAGGGGCTTTAATGATGGTTTCTCATGATAAAATGTTTTTAGATCAAGTTACTAACCGAACTATTGAAATCGTTCAAAAACGAATATTTGACTTTAAAAAATCGTATTCAAAATACTTAGAGTTACGTTATGAACTTAGAGCTCAACAAGAAGCTGCCCAAAAAAATCAAGAAAAACAAATCCAACAAACAGAAAAATTAATCGAACGATTTAGAGCTAAGGCCTCTAAGGCAAGTATGGCTCAATCTTTAATTAAAAAGCTTGATAAAATTGAGCGTATTGAGATAGATCCAGAAGAAAATCGAAAGATTAAATTTGAATTTACGCTTTCACAACAACCAGGAAAAATAATACTTCAAACAGAAAATATTGAAAAGTCATTTGGTTCTAAAAAAGTGTTTGAAGGGGTTAATTTAGAGATTGTAAGAGGAGATAAAATTGCATTCGTAGGTCAAAATGGACAGGGAAAATCAACATTAGCAAAAATTTTAGTGGGTGAATTAGATTATGCAGGTAAATTTAAACTAGGGCATAATGTACAGATTGGTTATTTTGCTCAAAATCAATCAACTTATTTAGTAGCCGACAAAACAGTATTAGAGGAGGCAATGGATGCGGCAACTGCAGAAAATAGAACCAGAGTAAGAGATTTATTGGGGGCTTTTTTATTTCCTGGAGATTCTGTAGATAAAAAAGTAAATGTTTTATCTGGAGGAGAACGCAATCGATTAGCATTATGCAAATTATTACTTCAGCCTTTTAATGTACTGATTATGGATGAGCCTACAAATCACTTAGACATTCAATCAAAAAATGTGCTTAAAGAAGCCCTATTACGCTTTCAAGGAACACTCATTTTAGTTTCTCATGATCGTGATTTTGTACAAGGTTTATGTCAAAAAGTAGTTGCCTTTAGAGAAGGCGGAGTTCAACTTTTTTTAGGAGACATCAATGCCTATTTAGAAAATCAAAAATTAAATTCTCTTAAAGAATTAGAACTACAAAAAAAGAATGTTAAAACTGATAAAAAAGTATCAAATGGCGAATACGTTCAGCATAAAATCGTTCGCCAAGAAAACCAAAAAATTGAAAAAATTGAGCGCCAAATTGCACAACTTGAAAAAGAAATTAAAGAAATTGATTTTGAATTGGAAATCAATTATGAGCAAACCATTTCACAGCTTGATTTTTTTGATCATTACAATTCTAAAAAAAAGAAGTTGGATGAATTAATGCAAGAATGGGAAGCTCTACAGATGGAATCCTGACAAATTATACTTCACCTACTTCCTGTAAATATCGTTCAGCATCCAAGGCAGCCATACAGCCTGTTCCAGCTGCTGTTACTGCTTGCCTATATTCTTTATCTTGAACGTCACCAGCTGCAAAAACACCTGGACAATTAGTTTTTGTTGTTTTACCCTTAGTAATTAAATAGCCCGCATCATCCATATCCAATTGACCTTTAAAAATTGATGTATTCGGTTGATGTCCTATAGCTATAAAAAGACCCGAAATTTGAATTTCTTCAACCTCACTGGTAATATTATTTCGCATTCTAAGTCCCTCAACTACTTGATTTCCTAATACCTCATCAATTTCTGTATTATAACGCAATTCAATATTAGGTGTATTGACAACACGATGTTGCATTGCTTTGGAAGCACGCATTTGGTCCTTACGAACCAACATGGTTACTTTTGAACATATTTTTGCAAGGTAGGTAGCTTCTTCAGCTGCAGTATCACCACCACCTACAATGGCAACCTCTTGACCTTTGTAAAAAAATCCATCACAAACAGCACATGCAGAAACCCCTCCACCTCGAAGACGTTGTTCACTAGGTATTCCTAAATATTTAGCTGTAGCGCCAGTGCTTATTATAATAGTTTGTGCTAACAATTCAGTACCCTCGTGTGTGTAAGCTTTATGAATTTCTCCTTGTTTAGTGTTCAACTCAACTTTTGTAATAAAACCGATTTTTACCTTGGTTCCGAATCGTTCTGCCTGTTGTTGTAATTGAACCATCATTGTAGGTCCGTCTACTCCCTCGGGATAGCCAGGAAAATTATCAACTTCGGTAGTAGTAGTTAGCTGTCCCCCAGGTTCCATTCCAGTATATAAAACTGGATTTAAATCCGCTCTTGCAGCATAAATAGCTGCAGTATAACCTGCCGGACCACTTCCGATAATTAATGTTTTCAACACCTCCATTTTTATTATTTTTTTCAAAAATAAGCCATATAAATTAGTCGTATCTTCGTTTCCAAAGGGTTTTATTAATAATTTTTTCATGAAATTGTTCAGAACATTTTTTCTCTTCACATTTGTAGTATTAACTAGCTGCAATTCAAATGAAACGCCAACATCTAATGAGCTGATAAAAAGAGCTATTGAAGTTTCTGGGTGGGAAAATCCAAATTTTGAAATCGAATTTGATTTTAGAGACTATCATTATTATTTAAAACGTCAGCCAAATGGGTATGTTTATCGTAGAATGATACAAAAAGAAGGGGAACTTCAAGTTGATGAAATGAGTAATTTATCTTCTCTTCAACGAATTCTTTCTGGCACACCTATTATATTATCTGATAGTCTTCAACAGCTGTACACAAATTCCTTAAATTCCGTTTTATATTTCTTTCAGCTACCCTTACCCCTTTCAGATAACGCTGTAATTTCAGAAAATTTAGGTGAAGAATTAATAATGGGCGCACCTTATTGGAATATAAAAGTTACCTTTCGAGAAGAAGGTGGGGGGGGAGATTTTCAAGATGAATACCGGTATTGGATTCACAAAGAAAATTATACAATTGATTATTTAGCCTATAATTATCAAACTTCTGGCGGTGGTACTCGATTCCGAAAAGCAATTCATCCTGTGAGTATTGAAGGGGTTCGTTGTCAGGATTATATAAATTTTAAATCAGAAATAAAATTTCCCCCACTTGACTCACTACCTAGTTGGTTTGCTGCGGGTAAATTAATTGAAGTTTCACGGATTGAAAATCAAAACATTAATGTAAATAAAACCCTCTCCCATTAAATGGGAAGGGGTTTGATAATTAAGCAATAACCTCAGAATTTTTTTCGACAATATATTTTCTGCATTCTTCAAAACTTTCAAAAATTTGATCTTCTGGAATGAGCTTACCAATAATTCCAATAGTTTTCATCAAGTATTTGGGTTGTGATTGAACTCCTACAATCAACGTTTTTATGTTTTGTTGATTTAAATCTAACAGCACATCTTCCAAGGCAAATAAACCTGACTGATCTACATAAGGGACCTTATCCATTCGGATAATGGCAACATGTGCAGAGGCAGGAATCTGTTTAGATATATTAACAAAGTCTGAAGTAAACCCAAAAAATAGTGGGCCATTAATGTGTTTAATGAATACATTTTCTTTAAAAGAAGCGCTTAATTTGGTTTCATCTTTCCATGCCTTTTCTTCACTAACAGCAGCTACTCTTGAATCTTTTGTAGCCAAATCACCCATTTTCTTCATAAAGAAAAGCGATGCTAAAATTAATCCAACACCTACTGCATATACCAAATTCCAAAACACTGAAAGTAAAAGTACCACAACCATAACCGCAACTTCTGTTTTAGGAATTTTTTTAAGAGCCTTGAGTCCTTTATAATCCATAACACCAATTCCTACAGTAACTAAAATACCAGCTAAAACAGCAGCAGGTATTTGTGAAGCTAATGGACTCAAGATTAACAATATAACCAAAAGTACTACGGCAGCAACCATTCCTGAGAGCTTTGTTTTTCCTCCAGATTGAATATTGACTACAGTTCGTATAGTAGCTCCCGCTCCAGGAATTCCTCCAAAGAGTGCAGCTACAGAATTGCCTATGCCCTGGCCTATAAGTTCTTTATTTGGAAGGTGTCTTGTTTTTGTCAAGTTATCAGCAACTACTGATGTAAGTAATGAATCAATTGCACCTAGAAGTGCTAAAGTGAGAGCCGTAAAAACATAGGGTAACAATCCTAAAAAGCTAAAATCAGAAAATAGCGACCATTGTAAAACAGGGAAACCTTCGGGAATTTGTTGAATTGAACGGTATTCTATTCCAAAACCAATAGCCGCAATACTAACTACTAATAGAGCTACTAGTGTACTAGGTATAGCAGTTGTAATCCGTTTAAAACCATAAATAATTGCTATTGTAGAAAGTGCTAAAATCAATTCAATCCAATTGATACCTCCGGCTGCTCTGGGAAGTGTTTGAAGAGTTCCAACAACTCCAGAAGCACTGTTTTTTGCTAAATTTAGTGCTTCTTCATATATACTTGCTTCATTAACTTCACCAGCTCTTCTAATTGTCTCCTCAAAATCTTCTAAAACTAAAAGTCCTTCCTTCGATTCTTCTATTAGAATTTTTTCTAACAAATGCTCTTCAGCGAGTGGTTTAAATTGTTCTACATATTCTGAGTCTTTCTTAACATCATACCCAATGACAGGCAGAATTTGGGTTATTAAGATAATAACCCCTATAGCGGTCATAAATCCTGAAACAACGGGATAAGGAATGTATTTTATATATTTTCCAATGCCTACTAATCCTAGTAAGATTTGAAGTAGACCGCTGAGTAAAAAGACAGCTAGTATGTAGGGCAAAGCCTTTTCTACAGAACCATTGTGAACACTTATAATCGCTGCAATTACTACCATACTCACAGCTGTCATAGGAGCAGTTGGCCCTGATATTTGAGTAGGAGTTCCACCAAAAAGGGCTGCAAAAAAGCTTAAAAATATGGCGCCATAAAGACCTGCACTCGGTCCCAATCCAGAACTCACTCCAAAAGCTAACGCTAAGGGTAAAGCAACAATTCCTGCGGTAAGTCCACCTAACAGGTCTCCCCGTAAGTTTGTAAATAAATTTTTCAAAGTAATGTGTTTTTTATGATGATTAAATTTTGAAGAATATGTCTATAAGACTGACTAAACTTCAGGAGGAGGGCAAAAACACTTTAGTTGAATTGAAGGATAGAATGTATCTGTACGATTTACAGAAGGTTTTTTATAATAAACAGAAAACTTAAAATTATCTTTTTTGTTTTCAATTGTGTTAGTATACCATTGTAATTCCTCTACTTCATTTTCAATTTCAACTTCTATCACTTTAAAACTTTCAATATGAAAAACATCATAAGCTTGAATAAAGGTTGGCATGAGTATATTCAAGGTTAAAATCAACAAAAAAGTTTTAGAAATTTGGCTCAAGGAATTAATTATCATTCAGGTAAAGGTAATAAGCTTTTAATACAAATCAAAAGTGGACTTATAAAAAGAAGTATTACATTTACAATTCGCTAACTTTTTTTGTATGATTGACAATGACAATCACCTTTTGTTAAATTACAAAGCTCCTGGAAGCTTTGAAGAAACTCGATATGAAAAACTTCACAATGTTGTTTTTAATTCTCCTTCAGAAGGATCAAATGCAATTGCTCAGGCGATTGCTGCTTTAATTCGAAAAAAACAAGAAAAAAACAAATCTTGTATTTTAGGACTTGCAACGGGGTCTAGTCCTTTAAGCGTTTATAGAGAGCTTGTTCGAATGCATAAAGAAGAAGGGTTAAGTTTTAAAAATGTAATCACTTTTAATCTTGATGAATACTATCCCATTGCAAATGAGGATATTCAAAGTTATCATTACTTTATGCATACACATCTTTTTAATCACATTGATATTCCCAAAGAAAATATCAATATTCCCAATGGAGAGGTATCTCAAGAAGAGGTAAGAGCTTCAAGTATTGCCTATGATAAAAAGATTAAAGAACTAGGAGGAATTGATCTTCAAATTTTAGGAATTGGTAGAACTGGACATATAGGATTTAACGAACCAGGATCTCATTTAAATTCTCAAACACGAACAATCACTTTAGATCATCTTACACGGTTTGATGCATCAGCTTCTTTTCAAGGGCTTGAAAATGTGCCACGAAAAGCGATTACTATGGGAATTCAAACCATATTAAGTGCTAAGCGAATACTTTTAATGGCTTGGGGAACTAATAAGGCAAAAATAATTCAAAAAGCAATAGAAGGAGAAATTTCTCCCATAATACCTACAACTTACTTACAATATCATGAAAACACTACTATTGTATTGGATACAGAGGCTGCCTCTGAACTAACACGAATAAAAACACCTTGGATAGTAAGTAATTGTGAATGGAATGAACATCTTCGTGCAAAAGCAATTACTTGGTTATGTGAAACCACTGGTAAATCAATATTAAAACTCACTGATGAAGATTATAATCAACACGGTATGTCAGACTTACTGACTCACTATGGTTCCGCTTATGATTTAAATATAGAAGTTTTTAATCGTCTACAACATACCATTACAGGGTGGCCTGGAGGAAAGCCTAATGCAGATGATACCTATCGTCCTGAAAGAGCCAAACCTGATCGCAAAAGGGTAATTATTTTTAGCCCACACCCAGATGATGATGTGATTTCAATGGGAGGAACTTTTGACCGTTTAGTAACTCAAGGTCATGAAGTGCATATTGCTTATCAAACCTCGGGAAATATAGCAGTATCAGATCATGAAGCACTAAAATTTATAGAGGTTACAAAGGATATTTTAAATGCAGAGAATAATTCAGAATTACTAGCTCTTAAAAAAACTTTTTTACATCAAAATCCACAAAAACCAGCTCCAAAAGAAATATGCAATTTAAAAGGAAGTATTCGACGAAGTGAATCTCTAGCGGCTACCCGTTATTTTGGAATTCCTGATAATCAAGTTCATTTTATGAATCTTCCCTTTTATGAAACAGGGTTAATAGCAAAAAATCCAGTTGGACAGGAAGATATTGATAGAACAGTTGCATTGATAGAACAAATTAAGCCACATCAAATATTTGCAGCAGGTGATTTAGCTGATCCTCATGGAACACATCGTGTTTGTTTGGATGTAATTTTTACAGCACTTTCAATTTTAAAACCAAAAGCCTTTATGAAAGACTGTTGGGTATGGCTTTATCGAGGCGCATGGCACGAATGGGAAATTCATGAAATTGAAATGGCTGTTCCAATGAGTCCTGATCAAGTTTTACGAAAGCGAAAGGCTATTTTTTATCATCAATCACAAAAAGATGGTGTCATGTTTCAAGGAAATGATAACCGAGAGTTTTGGGTTCGTGCAGAAGAAAGAAATGCTGCTACAGCTAAAAAATACCACACTATGGGATTGGCTCAATATGCAGCAATGGAAGCCTTTAAGCGTTATTTTTTTTAATGGTATTCTACTTCTAAAATAGAATAACGATACGAAGCCCTTAGGAATTTTATTTTTCCTGTAACATCTAGCATGTAACTTTTCCGTGTTTCATTTAAATGCAAACCTGTTTGAGTTTCTGTGGTTTCGTTGATTATAAAACTTGTATTTCCATTATGAAGAACCTGCGTAGCAAGAAGTCTAAATGAATTTTGATCAAAAAAGTAATGCCAAATATCACTATTTTTTACTTGAGGATAAGTGACCCTTACACTCAAAGTAGGCAATTTTAATAGTGGTGGAGAAAGAGAATCTAATTCTATTTTTGCATTTTGATTCAAAAGATTAAAAGGCTGCCAGAAAACATAAAGTGCTGCCGATAAACTAGAAATTGTAGATTGCAAGACAACAGAATCGTTAACAACACTTCCATTTATAGAATAGGTAAAATGATCAGCGTTTAGAAAGGCTCTATGATAGTTATTCTTAATTTCCCATTCCATTAGGGTATAATCAGGTTGCCAGTGATGTTCTATAAACTGACGACTTTCAGTTTCTATTTCACCAGAAGGAGTATAAAATGTAGTTTCTTTCAAATAACGTATAGAGGAAACCTTTTCCCATAAGGCTCTCCCACCATGAGAGGTTACGCTTTTTTCAAGAATTTGTTCTGCATTTAATTCTTCAGAACATGAGCTAAAAGCCACGATTAGAAAGGATATAATACTAAAACGAAATATATTATAGGGTATCAATTAATTTGTATTTTAGGTAAAATTATAAAAGTATTACAGTTATGAATTTTAAAAATATCTTTTATATAGGAATAATACTATTTCTATCTCTCATCTCAACGGCAAATGGACAAACTCAACAGAAATTTTCCAAGCGACAAATAGATAAATTAAAATCTACAATTGAAGCTCAAGTTGAAAATGATCATAAAAAGACCCAAGTTATGATAGATAAAGTCTTCAGTTTTGCTGAATTAGGGTTTCAAGAATATGAAACATCTAAATATTTAACAGGTATTTTAGAAAATGCTGGGTTTACTATTGAACGTGGAATTTCAGCAATACCTACAGCTTGGATGGCTCGATGGTCTCAAGGGGAAGGTCCTGTTATTGCATTAGGGAGTGATGTTGATTGTATTCCCAAAGCGTCACAATATCCAGGGGTTTCTTATCACAAACCCATGGTAGAAGGAGCGCCGGGTCATGGCGAAGGGCACAATTCGGGATTACCAGTAATAATAACTGCAGCTTTAAATGTTCAAGATCAAATGCTTAAAAATAGCATTGGTGGTACTTTAATTGTTTGGCCGGGTATTGCTGAAGAATTAGTAGCCTCTAAAGCATGGTATGTACGAGACGGCTATTTTGATAAAATTGACCTATGTATTTTTACTCATGTAAGTAGTGATTTGTCTGTTTCTTATGGACAGGCAGATGGAACGGGACTTATTTCAGTAGAATATACCTTTGAAGGAGAAGCAGCTCACTCTGCAGGATCACCATGGAGAGGAAGAAGTGCCTTAGATGCTGCGGAATTAATGAATGTCGGATGGAACTATAAAAGAGAACATTTACATCCTTTAAAACGCTCTCATTCCATTTTTACTGATGCTGGAGATCAACCCAATGTAGTGCCCTCAAAAGCTTCAATTTGGTATTATTTTCGAGATGTAACTTATGAAGGCATAATGAAAATGTATAATGATGCAAACAACATTGCCCAAGGTGCTGCTTTGATGACAGATACCAAAGTTTCCTCAAGAGTATTAGGAACAGCTTGGCCTAGACACTTCAATAAGGTAATCGCTGAAACAATGTATGAAAACATAAAGAAAGTAGGACTTCCCACCTGGTCTGAAGCTGACCAGCAGCTAGCAATTGCTGTTCAAAAAGAAGTAAACTCGAACAATACTAGCGGATTAAATACTGAATTAGGTCCTTTAGGTATCCCTGAAAAAGAGATTAAAAGTGGAGGTTCTGATGATATTGGTGACATTTCGTGGACAATACCCACGGTCACTTTACGTTTTCCGTCTAACATCCCTGGATTACAGGGTCATCATTGGTCTAATGCCATTGCTATGGCCACTCCTATAGCACATAAAGGAGGAACTGCTGGGGCAAAAGTTGTAGCTATCACATTGATTGATTTTCTTACCCAACCGGAGTTGGTAGACCAAGCGAAACACTACTTTCAAAATGTACAAAGTAAAGAAACCAAATACCAGCCAATGATTACTGAAAAAGATCCTCCACCTACCTATTTAAATGAAGGAGTTATGCGCCAGTTTAGACCTCAATTAGAAAAATTCTATTTTGACGAAACTAAATACGATACTTATCTAGAACAATTAAATATTCAATACCCTACAATTAAACAATGAAAGTAAAAATTTTATTTGTTTGGTGTTTTCTTCTTTTTATTACTATATCTTTTGCCCAAAAGGCTGTCAGCATAACCGATTCTATTGCAATTACGAAAGTATTATTTCAGCAACAAAAGGATTGGAATAATGCAGATATTGATTCCTTTATGGAAGGCTATTTAAAAACGGAAGCGCTTGTTTTTTCTGGAGCAGGAGGCCCAATTTATGGTTGGGAAAATACGCTTGCCCGTTATAAAAAGAGTTATAGTGATCCCATAAAGATGGGAAAACTTCAATTTGACGTTTTGAATTTACTTTCCATCTCTGATGCAATTGTCCAAATGCAAGGCAAATATTACCTTACCAGAGAAATTGGAGACAGTTTTGGGTATTTTACCTTACTATGGATAAAAAAAGAAGGGCAATGGAAAATTCTTTCTGATCACACCTCTGCTTCTAAGTAAAATATATGCAAAAGAAAATCGCATTATTATTAGGTCCAATTCTATTCTTTTTATTTTTATGGGCAAAACCCTTTGTATCACTTTCAGATGAAGGACACGCTGTTTTAGCTACTACAATTTGGATTGCCCTATGGTGGATTACAGAAGCTATACCCATAGCAGCTACTGCACTTCTTCCGATTGTTCTTTTTCCTTTAAGTGGAGGAATGGATTTACCAACAACTACTGCCTCTTTTGGTCATAAGTATGTTTTTTTATATCTCGGTGGATTCTTAATTGCTATTGGAATAGAAAAATGGAATTTACATCGAAGAATTGCACTTAATATCATTTCGTTAATTGGTTCTGATGTTAGAAAAATAATTTTAGGTTTTATGTTAGCCACTGCATTTTTGTCTATGTGGATTTCTAATACCGCAACATCAGTAATGATGTTACCCATCGGTATGGCAATAATCAAACAACTCAAAGACAATCCCAACACAATTGAAGATGAAAATTTAATTTTTGGCAAAGCTTTAATGTTGGGCATTGCTTACAGTGCTTCTATTGGAGGAATAGCAACATTAATTGGCACTCCTCCAAACCTTGTTCTGGCTGGAGTGATTCAGTCCTTGTATGGTTATGAAATTACCTTTACTCAATGGTTTTTATTTGGTTTTCCTATTTCGGTAATCTTGTTGTTTTTTTGTTGGATATATCTTACGCGTATTGCTTATACATTTAAAAACAAAGAATTTCCAGGTGGTCATCAAGAAATTCAAAGATTAAAGAAAGATTTGGGACCAATTACCTATGAAGAACGTCAAATTTCAATTGTTTTTGCTTTAGCTGCTTTTTGTTGGATTTCAAGGTCTTTTTTATTGCAACCGTTATTACCCGCATTAGATGATACAATTATTGCTATTTTATTTGGATTAGTTCTTTTCATTTTACCCTCTAATACTAAGGGGGAGTCCCTTATAGACTGGAAAGATACCTTACAGCTTCCATGGGGTATCATACTCCTTTTTGGAGGAGGGATGGCATTGGCAAAGGCATTTGAAACAAGCGGTTTAGCAGTTTGGTTAGGGGGATTAATGACAAATTTTGGAAATCTGCCATTATTTCTACTGATTTTATTATTAATTACAGCAGTTAATTTTTTAACAGAAATTACTTCAAATCTTGCTACAACAGCAATGTTACTTCCTGTTTTGGCGCCCTTAGCACTCCAAATAGGAGTTCATCCCTATGGACTAATGGTAGGAGCAGCAGTGGCTGCCTCTTGCGCATATATGCTACCTGTGGCTACACCTCCTAATGCAGTTGTTTTTGGGTCTGGATATTTACGAATACCAGATATGGTATCTAAAGGATTCATTTTGAATTTATTTTCAATTCTTTTAATTACTCTTATGGTATATTTTGCTCTCCCACTTTTATGGAATATAAATCTTGAAGTATTTCCAACTGCTTTTTTAAAACCTTAAATGAAAAAGCGAGTACTGTTTATTCTGGAATAAAATCAAAATAAGTGTTAGGGTAAGGTTCATTTTTTAAAGTAAAATGCCACCATTCTTTTTCATATGATGAAAACCCTGCGGAAACCATAACAGAACGTAGTAATTTTCTATTGGCTTTTTGTTTATCTGAAATATTAGAATAATTGAAATGCGAACGCTCACCAAAGAAATCCCAAGTTCCTCCCATGTCAAGTTCCTCATTTTTTTGTGGACCTTCTATTTTTATTAATGTAAGATCAACAGTACTCCCTCTACTATGACCACTTCTTTTAGCTATGTAACCTGTAATAAAAAGGTTTTTTTTATCAATATGAGGATAGTATTTTTCTTTTTGTAATGTATCTTCTTTTTGCTCAGCCCAAGAAATAAAATCGTCAACAGCACGTTGCGGGCGATAAGCATCATATATTTTAAGACCCAAACCTTGTTGTGCTAATTTGCTTTGCACTTTTTGTAAAGCCTTCGCAAGCCCTTCTGTACCGTAAGCTCTTTGAAAAGAATACCCTTTTACCTTTCTGCCCATAAAGTTTTTTGAACTAGCATATCGTAATTCAACCTGTAAAGTAGGATTTACTTTTTGAAGATCAATAAACCCACAGTTAATTTGACTATAACCCATTAGCAGGCCTAAAAAGAAAATGTAAATACTACTCTTCCAATACATAATCCAATAATTGTCCTCTAATATTTAAGTCGTATAACCCTGTTTGAGACCGAAACGGATACACTCGGTTACTTAAAAAAATAACAAATGCTTCTTGTTGTGGATCAACCCAAATAAAAGTACCTGTAAATCCGGTATGCCCATAGCTTTCAGGGCTTGCTAATTGGGAAGGATATCTAGATTCTTCTTTATTTACAGAGGGTTTGTCAAATCCTAATCCTCTTCTGTTTTCTGAAATGGGGTATGCCCTTTGTGTAAATAATGTAACAGTTTCAGGCTTTAAAAACTGCGTTTCATTGTAAAATCCTCTTTGTAATAACATAACCAACAAAGGATACAAAGAGTTTGCGTTTGAAAATAAACCTGCATTTCCTGAAACTCCTCCCATCATTGCCGCGGCTTCATCATGAACCCAACCCTTTACAAGTTGTTTTCTAAATAATGTATCTTTTTCAGTAGGAACTATTTCATCCATCGGGAATTTTTTACTTGGAAGAAAAGTGATACGCTTTAACTCCATAGGGTGATAGAAATGTACATTCAAAAATTCATCAAAAGACAACCCACTAAGTTGTTGGGTTAACTGAGGCAATAAAAAAAACCATAATCCTGAATATGTATAAGTTCCTAAAGATTCTATGGGTGTTTTTGTAATTCGGCGAATGATTTTATGAGTATAATTTTTATGAATCCACCAGTTTTCACTGATTTGTGTTGGAAAACGTGAAGACGATTTCAAAGCGAGTGTATTTCTTTTTAAAGTTCCCTTTTTACGAAATACAGTAGTTTGATGGGTTAAGTAGGGTATCCACCCCGCACTATGGCTTAGGACTTCTCTAAAGGTGGTATTTTTTTTATTACTGTGTCTAAGTTGAGGAATATATACTGATACTTTTTGATCAAGATCTATGTCATACAATTCATAAAGTTTCATAAAGACCAGCGTGCTAGCCATTACTTTGGTAACCGAAGCCAAATCGTATAAATCAGTCGGTTTTACTTCTCTAAGTGAATCATATGTGTGAAAACCGTAAGATCGGTCTATTAAGACTTTACCCTTTTTATACAAAAAAACTTGAGCCCCCGGAAAGGCTTTTTGTTGGATTCCCGTAGAAATCAATTGATCTATTTTATTTTCAAAATTTTGTCCAATTGAGTCTTCCCTTTGCGCTTTCAAATGGGTGCTAATCAAAAAAAATAAAAGGAAGATTATGCTTCTTTTGAAATATAGTCCTTTTTGTAAAAAGACTGATTGTAAAATCTTAAGTAGTAGTTTTTTTGGCATACTATTGTTTTTTATAAATTTAACAGAATTAAGTATAATTTATATTAACCATTGACTTTAAAAAATTCCAGTCATAATGGCTTTAAAAAAAACTATTTTTTTTATAGGAATATTTCATTTAATCATACTTCAATCTTTTTCTCAAGAAATTGATGAGGACCTTCCTTTTGATGCCGTAATTGAATCTGAGATGGGTGGAAAGCGAATGAAGTTTTACGGTAATACACGCTTTAATTTTAATCAGGCCCATTTTTCAAATTGGATTTCAGGAGGAGAAAGTTCTTTAACCTTTTTATACGGTTTAGACTATAATTTTAATTATTCTGATCGTAATGGGTTAGTTTGGGATAATAATTTATTATTGTCTTTAGGAATGACTTCTATATCTGGAAGTAAATTTTTAAAAAAAGCTGATGATAGAATTGAAATTGGATCTCTTTTGGGGAAACAAATTAACCAATTTTGGAACTACTCTGGGCTGTTAAATTTTAAAACGCAACTATTACCTGGTTATCGTTTTTATAAACAGGAGGGAATAGAAGTTCGCGATAAAATTTCGCAAATATTCTCACCCGCCATACTTCAAGCAGGTTTAGGTTGGTATTTTAAAAGGAGTGATGATTTTTGGCTGAATTTATCGCCTCTTTCGGCACGATTAATTATTGTCTCTAAGAAATATACGCGACCGCTTGAAATTGGGAAAAAATATTTTGGAGTAGATCCTAATAAAAGGAGTAAATTCTTTTTTGGTGCCTCTTTTAATGGGTTTTACAAAAATGAAATTATGAAAAATATTATTTGGGAAAATAAGTACAGTATTTATGTGAATTATTTGGAAAAAACTAAAAATATTGACTTTGATTGGAATACAAATTTGCGATTTAAAGTCAACAGTAAAATATCAGGAAATTTAGTATTGCACCTATTATATGATGATGACTTATTAGGAAAACTTCAAGTAAGAGAGTTGATGGGTTTAGGAATAAATGTTGACTTATAGCTATTCAATCCCTCTTGCTTTGCGCAAAAACCATTCATAATTATAGAAGGTTACAAAAATATTATAAATTCCTCCTTGACCTCTGGGATCTATTTCTACAACTACAGTATTATCTTTATCAACAAAACGAATACAAGGTAGATTTTTCTTAACAAGAAGAGGTTTTGACCAGTTTTCTTGAGCATAAACCATTTTGAAATTTTCTGACTCAAAGTGATCTTTACTCTTAATAAGATAAGATTCAGCTTCTTTTAAACTTAAATTTTTTTTGCTCCAAATATTAATACTAATCAATTCGTTGTCACGATCAACCAACGATTTTTTTCTAAAAGCGTATAAAGTTCCTTTTCCAAATGCAATATTTTTAAGGGACTTAGATTTTAATTCTAAAACTTCTCTTGCAGTTTCAATAGGCATTTTAAAATTAAAGTCTTGATATAAAGATTGAGAATTACCCGTTGTTATGGTTATAAAAACTACCAAAAAAAGAAATATGATTTGTTTATATGTATATATAAGTTTTGACATCATTTATAAACTTTTTAAAAGTGAATTTACTATTTTTTGATATCCATTGGGATAGAAAATTCTATTTTTACTAAAATAGGATTATGGAAAAGCACCATCAAATGCAATGGGCACTAATTACTGGAGGGTCATCGGGGATAGGCCTTTCAATGGCTCGGTGTTTAGCTAAAAAAGGATATAATATTATACTAACCGCCCGTAGAGAAAAACGTCTTGTTGAAGCTGTTATTTCCATAAAAAAGGAATTTAGTGTTGAGACTAGCTATTGTGTGGCAGATTTAGCCTCTCCTGAAGCTCCAAATCTAATTTATTTGCATTGTCAAAAGTTACAAGGCAAGGTCACTATTTTAATTAATAATGCTGGTTATGCACTACCAACTCCTTTTCATAAAACACCTATGGAGGATGAAGAAAAATTTTTACGCGTTTTAGGTATTTCTGTAATTGCTTTAACAAAACTCTTTCTAACGGATATGATGACACAAGGGGGCGGAAAAATTGCTATTGTGTCTTCTGTTGCCGCTTTTGCTCCACCATCATCAATTCAGCCCCTTTATGGCCCAATTAAAACCTTTGTAAACCGTTTTAGCGAAGGAATTAACATAAATTACAATGCAAAAGGGATTACTTCTACTGCTATCTGTCCAGGATATACTATAACCAATTTTCATTCTGCTAGTGGAGTACAAGAACAAATGGATCGGGTGCCCTCATTTATGAAAAAAAATGCAGATCGAATTGCATCAGAAGGAGTCGAGGCTCTCTTGAATGGTAAAAAAATATGTGTCCCTACATTAACTTTTAAAATAATAGTGTTTTTATTACTAATATTACCTCACTCATTATTTTCCTTATTTAGTCGATTATTAGCTCCAGGGCGATATGAAAATTAAATATTCAAAAATCAAATAGAATACATATCCTTTTTGTAAATGGATTTTTGTGCATATGGTTAAAAGTTGAGCATTCCAATTTTTAATACCTTAGTGATGAACTTGACAAACGATGAAAAGTATTTCAATAATTTTTTTGGTGATAGGATTTATATCTTGTAATTCAGATCCTATTGACTCTAATACTGAAGAATGGATGCCTTTATTTAATGGTAAGGATTTAACAGATTGGAAAATAAAAATGGCACGTAGAGAAGTTGGGGTCAACTATAAAAACACATTTAGAGTAGAAGATGATATGATTCGTATTGTATATGAAGATTATGATGTATTTGAAAATGATTACGGTCATATGTACTATAAAACTCCTTTTTCACATTACAAATTACGTTTTGAATATCGCTTTTTAGGGGATCAAACTCCAGGTGGAGAAAATTGGAACGTTAGAAACAGCGGCATTATGCTTCATAGTCAATCTGCAGAAAGTAATGCTTTTGAACAATATTTCCCAGTTTCTATTGAGTTACAACTTTTAGGTGGATTAGGAACAGTTGACCGAACCACTGGAAACCTTTGTACTCCTGGCACTGCTGTAGTGTTTCAGAATGAATTAGATTTTACACATTGTATATCAGCATCATCAAAAACCTACCATGGTGATCAATGGGTAAAAGCGGAAGCCATTGTTTTGGGAAGTGAATCCATTATTCATATAATTGAAAATGATACTGTGCTGAGCTATAGTCAGCCTCAAATAGATCAATACTTTATTTCAAAAGACTATCAAGGCTCAGATTGGGAAATGATGGGTGTTACAAATTATGAGTATTGGAAACCTAAGGCAGGAACCCTCATAGATCAAGGGTATATTGCACTTCAGGCAGAAAGTCATTCTATAGATTTTAAAAATATTGAATTGCTTAATTTATGCGGATGTATGGACAAAACAGCAAAAAATTTTAAGAGTTATTATATCAAAGCTGATAATTCAAGCTGCGTTTACAATTAAATGGGACCCGAAATATTTCTTGCTTTTTTTGCTTTTTTAGGAATAGTATTTTGGGGAATAGTTAGAGTAATTTGGTGGGTGATTAAAAAATTTTTAGACTTAGTTTTCATCCCTTGGATGTGGATAACCAATTATATTCGTGTTCATGCGTGGGGAATTAAATCTGATAAATCAAAAGGGGGCACTACACAAATTGAAGTCCCCAATAAGTTATAAACGCCCAAACAAGATAACGAAATAATTTTCCTACAAACATCCAAATACTAACTGGTATTAAAGGAATCTTAAAAAACCCAAGGGCTACAGCAATTAGATCACCAATTCCAGGGGTCCAACAAAAAAAAGCAAGTAAACTTTTCCATTGATTCAATCGGTTTTGCCAGGGGATGAGTTGTTCCCTTTGGATTCCAAAAAAACGATTTAAAAGTGACCAATTTCCAATTCTACCCAAACCATAACTGGTCATTCCTCCAAGCCAGTTACCAAGGGTAGCCACGCCTAATAAAGTGGCTAATGAATACTCATTAGCGATTAAAAGACTGAGTACGATCTCAGAACTAAGTGGAATTATTGTAGCCGCAATAAAGCTGGCTAAAAACAAACCAACATACCCCCATTCTATTAAATTTTCCATGTGGGGTGGTGAGTGTTGATTTTAAAAGTTAAATTTTTAGTTTTCAGTGGGTGAAACTGTAGCAAGTGCTTCAATAGTTTTTATGCTTCCGTCGGGTAAGTGCTCAAGAGGGGTAACTTTTACATTTCGCAAATGAGTTTTACCTCCTGATAGTTCACTGTCATGAAAAAATAAATACCACTGTCCATCAAATTCAACTATAGAATGGTGATTTGTCCAACCCAAAACCGGTTTTAAAATAATCCCCTGATAGGTAAATGGACCCATTGGTGAAGTTCCAGTTGCATAAGCAATGTTATGTGTATCGCCTGTAGAATAGGAAAAATAATAGGTGTCATTAAATTTATGAACCCAAGCCGCTTCAAAAAAGCGACGTTCGTTATCACCTGCTGTTAAAGGATTTCCGTCTTGATCAAGTAATAAAACATTTTGTGGGGTGCCTTCAAATGTTAACATATCTTCACTCATTGTGGCAATTTTTGGCATAATTGCTATTTGATTACCGGTGGGATAAATATCTTCAGGAATATATGAACCTGTTTCCCAACGCTGTAATTGTCCACCCCAAATACCTCCAAAATACATAAAGGCTTTACCATCATCATCAACAAAAACACAAGGGTCTATACTTACTGCACCTTGAATTGGAGTAGGCTCAGCTGTAAAGGGTCCTTTTGGAGTGGGAGCAGTAGCTACACCAATTCTAAAAATACCCTCACGATCTTTTGCGGGAAAATAAAAAAAGTAAGTACCGTTTTTAGTTGCCGCATCAGGTGCCCAAAGTTGTTTTTCAGCCCATGGGATTTGATTTACATTTAAAATTTCACCTAAATCTAATGCCTCTAAGGATTCATTTACCTGATAAACATGATAATCTCTCATATCAAAATGACTCCCTAAATCATCTTCAGGTACTCCCGCATCAAGATCATGAGAAGGATATACATAAAGATTACCATCAAAAACATGCGCCGAAGGATCAGCACTGTATAAATTTTCAATAAGTGGATAAATTCGATCATTTGAAGACTCTTGAATATCATTTTGACAGCTCCAAATGGAAAAAACAATAAGAAAGAGAATGACTTTTTTCATAGCGTGTGGAGAAATAATAAAATGATTTTAAATGTACAGAAATTTTAATTCAATTTTTTGTTTGGAAAATTAAGACTTTGAGCTAAAAAAATATAATTCATAATGATTTTATAATTAACTTAAACTTTGTCATAGAGAAAATCTTTTTATTAAAATGGGAAATTTTAAACAGTTTATAAATACAATAAAACAAATCGGAATTGGATTTCTTGTCCTTTTTATTTTGATATTAAATGATAGCTGCAATAGTCAAGTAATAGAAACCTCTAAAAAGGATTTTCAAATTATTGCTTATTACGCAGGGAATGGTAATGATTTAGAGCGATACAATTGGGAGCAAATAACTCAAGTTATTTTTAGTTTTTGTCATTTAAAAGGAGATCAATTAAGTGTTGACAATGCTCAAGATAGTTTAGCTATTCATAAACTTGTAAATCTAAAAAAGAAGTATACCGATTTAAAAGTTCTTTTATCCCTTGGAGGATGGGGTGGATGTAAAGAATGTTCTACGGTTTTTTCAACTCAAAGTGGAATTGAAAATTTTGTTCAATCTGTAAATCAATTAACTAAATTATATAATACAGACGGGATAGATTTAGATTGGGAATACCCTGCCATTAAAGGATTTCCAGATCATCCCTATTCAGTAGAAGATCGACCAAATTTTACAAAATTAGTAGTTGCTCTTCGTAAGGAATTAGGTGAAAAAGTTCTCATTAGTTTTGCCGCAGGAGGATTTGAAAACTATTTTGAAAATGCAATTGAATGGGATAAAGTTGGGCCCTATATAGATTACATTAACCTTATGAGTTATGATATTGTAGGGGGGTATAGTAAAGTGACAGGACACCACACGCCCCTATATTCAAATCCTAATCAGCAAGGTTCAGCAGACTTTGGAGTGCAGTATTTAAAAAAGCTTGGGGTGGATTCAAGCAAGATTATTTTAGGGGCTGCATTTTATGGGCGTAGTTGGAAAGAGGTCGATTCAACAAATAATGGGTTATATCAAAGTGGTGTTTTTAAATCGTTTATACCGCACCATCGATTTGAATCAACTTTAAACAATGAAAATGGATTTGTATTTTACAGAGATTCTATTTCAAAAGCTCCTTATGCTTACAGTGAAAAACTTAATGAATTTGCCACTTTTGATGATGTTATATCCTTGGCCAAAAAAACAAATTATGCCTTAGAGCAAGACTTGGGTGGAATTATGTTTTGGCAACTTACTGATGATTATTCCAATGGAGCCCTGTTATCATCTATTTGGAAAACTAAAAACCAACAAAAAACAGCAAAAAAAGGTGAAAATTGAACCAAAAAATGATCAAAATGAATCAAAAATGGCGGTTTTTGACTCAAAACTAAATATTTATTTAAAAATCATTTGGGCAAATTCAGAGAGATAGATACGCCAATTTGTCCAAGTATGACCTCCAGCACTTTCTCTGTAAACATAGGGGAATTGTTGTTTTTCTAATTCTTTTCGCATGGTAACCACACTTTCGTAAAGAAAATCATCAATTCCACAAGCAATCCAATACACCTTAGGTTGTTCTCTTTTCAAGGCTAAAATTTCTTGTTCTCTTTTAGAATGATCAACTTCGATTCCAAATCGGCTTAAATCAGCAAATCCCATACTCATTACACCAATATAATCAAAAAGGGTAGGTTCCATAAACGAGGTATTCATAGTTTGAAGCCCGCCCATACTCAAACCTGTTAGGGCTCTATTTTCTTTGCCAGCTTTGACTCTATAGTTTGCTGTAATATAAGGAATTACATCATGAACCAGACTTTTTTCAAATTGCATATTAGCCATTCCGCCTACATTTGGAGAAGTAACAGTTTGTTTCGGACTTATGGTAAAGGCTGCTGCTTGAGATGGATTTCCATTTGTCATTACCACGATCATAGGTGTTGCTTTACCACTATTAATAAGATTATCCATAATGTTGGGTGCTACACCTAGAGTGGACCATGCTTCTTCGTCACCACCACCTCCGTGAAGTAAATATAAAACAGGATATTCTTTTGTTGTGTTTTCATATCCTGGAGGGGTATAAACTATCATTCTTCGAGTTAAATCAAGAGTTGGAGATTTATACCATATTTCGTGCACTGACCCTTTAGGACCATTTTTTGCCCAATATAATTCGGAGGCTTCTCCAGGGATGTATAAAACACTTTCTGTTCTAAATATCCCGTCACGTGCTATCATTAGATTTGAAGGATCTAGTGTAGATACACCATCAACTAAAAACGAATAGCCATAAATTTCAGGGGCTAATGCTTCTGATTTTGCTGACCAAATATCCTTACTGTCTTTTTTTAATACTAAAGTTTTTCGAATCATTCCACCTGACCCATTTGAAACCATAGGCATCCAATTACCTGATACTTCAACCAATGTGGCTTTTGGAGCATGTATTCGAAAAGTTATGGTATTGTCAGGATTAATTTCAGGCGAGATTAGTCTTTCAGTCTGACCTACTTCCTGACCTACTATTAAAAGAACATTTCCTAAGCAAAAAATAAAAAGTAAAAGTTTATTTTTTACAACAATTTTAAATTCTAGAGTCATCTAAATTGATTTTAAAATTTAGACAACAATCTCAACCTAGGGTTTAATTAACTGACGGAACAATTTAAATTATGAATCTTATAATTTGTTTTAAAAAAATCCAAAACAAAAGTCACTATTTAGAGAACTAA
>JALRBW010000014.1 GCA_023257625.1 Flavobacteriaceae bacterium
GATGTGCTCTACCCCAGCCGCAGACTCAAACTGTTCATGGTGACAGGCAATCCAGAGATTGCCCGCAAGGATTGCCTTTTCTATCTCGTGACAGATGAACCAGACTAGATCCATTGTCATCGTCCTGCACCTCAATGGGGGTGAAGTTTGACTGGCAAGCGAGTGAAACCTTTCACAAAGCTGGAATAGACCCGCTGCGGTTCGCCCACCACCTCAACCAGGTGAAAGCGCTCCATGATCTCTTCCCACAGAATTCGCAATTGCATCTCCGCGAGGCGATTACCCATGCAACGATGGATACCGAAACCGAATGACAAGTGCTGCCGAGCCTTCTCCCTGTCGATAATGAACTCGTTGGCGCGCTCGATCACTTCCTCGTCACGATTGCCTGAGATATACCACATGACCACCTTGTCCCCCGCCTTGATCTGCTTGCCACCCAACTCGGTGTCGACAAGTGCGGTACGTCGCATGTAAGCCAAAGGGGTCTGCCAGCGTATTATTTCCGAGACCATGTTGGGAATGACCGACCGGTCGCTGCGCAGCTTGGCATACTCCTGCGGATTTTCGTTCAAGGCCAACACACCCCCGCTGATCGAGTTTCTCGTGGTGTCGTTACCACCCACGATCAGCAGCAGCACATTCCCAAGGAATTCCATAGGGGGCATATTCCGGGTTTCTTCCCCCTGGGCCAGCATGGAAAGCAAATCATTGCCCGGCGCCTGATTTACTCGCTCGTTCCACAGCCGGGTAAAAGTCTGCAGACACTCCTGCATCGCCTGCCAGCGCTCCTCGTAGGATTCCACCACCCCAGCCCCCGGTATCGCAGTGGCCACATCGGACCAGTAGGTAAGCTTGTAGCGATCCTCGAAGGGGAAATCGAAGAGGGTCGCCAGCATCTGGGTGGTAAGTTCGATGGATACTGAGTCTACCCAGTCGAACTCCTCACCCACCGGGAGACCGTCCAGGATTCGGCACACTCGCTCGCGAATCAGCTTCTCCAGAAGCTTCAGGTTGGCCGGCGCGACTACCGGTTGTACCACCCTGCGTTGCACATCGTGCTTCGGCGGATCCATGGCGATGAACATGGGCAGGGTAAATTCACTGAACTGGTCGACGATACCGATGGTCGGCTCTGAAGAGTAAATCTGGGGAGACGTATCCACCTGCATGATGTCCTTGTACTTCAGGACAGACCAGTAAGGACCCACGGCGGATTCGGCACAATAGTGCACCGGATCCTCGTGACGCAGGCGTTCGAGGAAAGGCAGGTATTCATTGGCCTGCCAGATGCCGGGATGGGAGAGATCTATCTTCTCCAGGGGCATCTGGTAGGGATCTTTCCCCACCATGCTCCACTTCGACGGATCGGATGCTGATTTAAGGCGAGTCCCGGACTGCGGAGTTTCGGCATCACTCATCTGCAGCCTCCTAGTATTGGAATTCGGGGGTCTGGACTTCCAGCCCGTCGAGACTCTCATTCACTTCGATCTGACATGACAGGCGCGAGTTGTCCTTGCGGTCCGAACTCAGGCTCAGCATGGCTTCCTCCATCGGTGTTATTTCGTCGAGCCTGGCCAGCCATTCTTCCTTCACGTAGACGTGGCAGGTGGCGCAGGAGCAGGCGCCTCCGCAGTCCGCGTCAATGCCAGGTACGCCATTCGTAACCGCGGCCAGCATAACCGATGCCCCTTCCTTGGCATCGACTACATGCTCGGTCCCATCATGTTCCCGGAATACTATCTTTACCATCGAATCAGTTCCCCACCCGGTTTGCAAAGTGCGACACAATAACAGGATGCGGAGATTAGAAAAAGCCATCCTCTCGTGATTGGGATCACGCTGCTACCACTGCGTTTATGCCGGGCGAATCCGGCATCGATCCGATAATCGGGGCAAAGGGAATGCCTGCGTTTCCAGCCCACACCCTGCCAGACGTCACTATTAGCACCTCATTGAGCTATCGCTTATACGCCATCTTCGGCTAAACTGGATTCATCCTCTAACCTGCCATGCTGCGCTGAAAGCAGTGCATTGCACGATTCTCTGTGTCAGATTCCGTCAGATCGAATAGAAGCTACCTGCCCATCCTGCTGAGCGCCTGCCTGTTGCTCATGCTGTCATTCGGCTATCGAGCGGGATTCGGTCTGTTTGTTGTCCCCATGACCGAGGCCAATAGCTGGGGAAGAGATGTATTAGCCCTCGCCCTGGCCATACAGAACCTGGCCTGGGGTGTATGTGCCATCATCGCCGGTGGCCTGGCGGATCGCTATGGCAACATCAGGGTGCTCATTGGTGGCGCCTCTTGCTATGCCCTGGGCATGATGGCGATGTCTGTGTCATCCACGGAATTCCAGATCGTCAGCACCGCCGGGCTGCTGGTAGGCGCGGGTATTGCCGGCACCTCTTTCGGCATCGTCCTGCCCTCGCTACTAAAACAATAAAACGGTTATACTTTTATAAAGTGTAACCGTTTTTTTTTTGAAGAAATGATTTGATCTAATATTTTACTGAGTGCAGGAACTGACATCAATTTCGCTATATAAATTTGGGTCTTGGTTTGGATCTTCGACCTTATAAGCCATCATTGAAATTTTAACAATTTCATCACTTGTAGAAAAACATAGTTGATGAAAGTTGTCATTGTCATTTATATCTACGACTGAAATAGGCACATGCGGTATTAGATCTCCAGAACAGTAAGAATAGCCAACATAGAACTGAAATAAGTCAGATTCGCTATCACCACTTATGTACGGTGTAACGCCACCATTCCAAGCAACTTGAATCGTTTGTGTCCCTGAACCACATTCATTTAGATTACCATCAATTCTTTGGGCAAAGAATAAACTTGGTCCATCAGCAAGCGGAATAACATTCGTGGTAGTGATTCCCTTTAAGTTTATGATTTCTGAACAAGCGGACTCTCCTGATAAAGTATCAGTTGTAAATAAATCCCCTACAACTCTAACCTCAACAGGTGGATTAGTAACGGCGGTGCCAAATTCACCTAAGAGAAGCACAGTTCGATTTTCTCCATTTTCATTAGCTGGGGCCATGGAGACACAAATAGGGGTATGTATATTTCCAAGGCTATCTAAAACTTCAAAATCAGTTTCTGATAAACTGGATGCATCTAATGGGAATTTAAAATTAACAGGCATACCATCTAACAGGCCTGCTTGTTGATTACATAAAAATAGACTTGGTAGTGCATTATCAAGTCCAAAGAAAGCCGACACAAGAGTATCTTCTATTTCTTCTGAAGTATATTCTCCTATACAATCATTAGCAACCTGTTCTTGAAAGTCTTCTTTTTTGTTACATGAAAACATGAGGATTATTGTAAATAAATTAAATAGAATTCGCATGGAGGCACTTTTAATTTTAGATGGCAAATTATCTATTTGGTTTAATGAACACACTTAAAATGATGTTAATCATTTTGAATTAGGTATATAGTTTGAAGGGTAATTTCAAAATCTCGAGGTGTAAAATCAAAGTTCGATATTTGAATAGAGTTGTCTACTCTAAAAATCCGTTACTCTCTGTTTTCCAAGTGGTTGCGGATTTTTTTATTTTCAATTGGCAACATATTGGCAACAAATCCTATATTTTTCTGTAAAAAGTAAAACATAAAACTTCTCAAGCACTTCTATCCTAAATACAGGGGCATGGGTTTTAGAAAATGATTTTTTTTGTTGAGACAGGTGGGTGTGATTTGATATGTAAACTATTCTATTTATATATTTATTGAATGGTATTTAACTAAAAAAGCTAATGAAGATTTTTAAAGCAATATTAATTGGAATATTTCCAATTCTTTTAACAATAGTAGGGGTATTAGCAATAGTTTTTTGAGAAATTGATGATTCTCCAGGATTAATGTTTATTGGACTAGTACTTATTTTAATCGCCACCTATCTAAACATTAAACATACGTTAAAATAGATTATTAATGTTAGAAGAGAATTGATATCCCCCAAAGCAAAAAAATGCCTCAAATCATCGATAAGAGGCATCAAACCCAATTGAAAACTTAAATTACACCTGAACCAAAATTTGGATTCATCTAAATGTAATTATACAATCATTAATACAATAGGAAAATTAGTAACATTACAATACAACTAATTTTAGTAGAAAATTTTAAGGGATTAGAATACTTTAATGTTGTTAAATCAATCCTGTCATGAATCAAGACACAAAGTTGTTTGGAATAATGGTGTTATTAGCCATATCTTTTATGGTATTATTCTCAGTAGTTCAATGCTCCTCAGAAGAAGAAGACACATTCCCTTCTCCAAGCATTGTAATAACCCCTAAACCAGAGCCTCGCTACTAAACAAGACGGATCGGCATTTTTACCGGTCCGTTTTTCATTTTTACCCCGGTCAGCTTCTTTGAATGAAAAGTTTAACTTATAGATTGGCTTAAGATGTGGTTCTATATCCGAATTTGAATATCCTCCATTTTTAACCCAACAGTTCTTTATTTCGATACATTTTCATTTTGTATTGAATAAAAATTATTTACAAATAGTATAAAACATCTTAATCCCTATTACTTTATTATTAAAGAGGGTGATTAATTCCTACTTAAACAAAATAAGTTTTGCTTATTTTACTATTATAAAATATAGTGATACATGTATTAATAATAGTTTTACTATTATATATTTGTATTTTACTTTTAATAAAAAAGATATGAATTGGAATTATATTAAATCAGATTTGCCGGCAAGTATAGTCGTTTTTTTTGTAGCGCTTCCATTATGTTTAGGAATTGCATTAGCAAGTGGTGCCCCTCTTTTTTCCGGTTTAATAGCTGGTATTATTGGAGGTATTGTTGTTGGTTCATTGAGTGGCTCTAATATCGGAGTTAGTGGTCCTGCTGCTGGGCTTGCAGCTATTGTACTTACAGCCATTACAGCTTTAGGAGGGTTTGAAAATTTCCTATTAGCTGTTGTATTAGGAGGTATTATTCAAGTGTTATTTGGTATCGTTCGTGCTGGAGTAATTGGTTATTATTTTCCATCTTCTGTAATTAAAGGAATGTTGACTGGGATCGGAATTATTATCATTCTTAAACAAATACCTCATTTTTTTGGTTATGATGCATCAGCTGAAGGTGATTTTGCGTTTTTTCAATTGGATGGGGAAAATACATTTTCAGGAATTTGGAGTACTTTCCAGCATATCAGTTTAGGAGCAACATTAATTGCTATTATTGGATTGGTTATTCTTATTTTGTGGGATCAATACCTCACTAAAAAAAGTAAAGTATTTCAAATTATACAAGGTCCTTTAGTAGCTGTATTTCTAGGTATTATTTACGTTATTGCATCTGCTAATAATGCAAATTGGGCTATTTCTTCAGAACATTTAGTTAATGTACCTGTGGCCTCCTCTTTTTCAGAGTTACTCTCAAAATTTAGTAGCCCTAATTTTTCTCAAATTAGCAATCCTCAAATTTGGATTACTGCTTTTACAATTGCTTTAGTAGCTAGTTTGGAAACACTACTTTGCGTTGAAGCTACAGATAAATTGGATCCTGAAAAAAGGGTTACTCCTACAAATCGAGAACTAATTGCTCAAGGAATTGGAAACATCACCTCAGGTCTAATTGGGGGCCTCCCCATAACCCAAGTTATTGTTCGCAGTTCGGCAAATATTCAATCTGGTGGAAAAACTAAACTTTCAGCCATCGTTCATGGTATTTTTCTTTTGCTTGCTGTAGTGGCCATACCTACACTATTAAATAAAATACCTCTTTCTGTTTTAGCCGCTATTCTTTTTATTGTTGGGTTTAAACTTGCAAAACCTGCTTTATTTAAAACCATGTATATGTTAGGTTGGGATCAATTTGTTCCCTTTATTATAACAGTTTTGGGAATTATTTTTACAGACCTTTTAGTAGGAATAGGTCTCGGTCTGATGGTCGGAATTTTAATTATTCTTTGGAATAGTTTTAAAAATTCACATCAGCTTAATATTGACGATAAATTGAGTAAAGAAGGTAACTCTGTTACAATTACTTTGGCTGAAGAAGTTACTTTTTTCAATAAAAGTTCCATCATTAAAGAATTAGAAAGTATTCCAATAGATACGAGATTAATTGTTGATGTTTCAAAATCAAAATTTATTGACTTTGATATCCTCTCAATTTTTGAAGATTTTAAAGATAAAGCCAAAACAAAAAATATTAGTATAGTTGTGAAAACAGCTTACGACACCTTAGAAAACCCAGGCACGTTTTATTCGCTTTCAACAGGACGTAAACGCAGTGCATAAGGCAATATCTTCCATGAATTTACTTCAAAGGAGCTTGTTGGTTGTGTATAATCCTCATAATGAAGATGATGCTATACTAACAAGTGCCTTTTTTTTTGCTAAACTTTACGGATGCGGTATTGATTTAGTAATTCCGTTTAAACCTTACGAATTTTTGGCTAAAAATAAAATTTCAGGAAACTGGAAATCCTTTGAAAAGGAAATTAATCGAATTAAAAAAAAGGTGGAAACTATAATTGAAAAAGCATTTCTACAAGATCAAATTCCCATTATTTACACCCTGAAAGTAGGTAATCCTAAACTTGAGCTTAAAAATCATATAGAAGAATCAAAACCTGATATTGTACTTCTTTTCAAGAGCAAGAAATTTTTTCGATATGAAAATCCATTTCAACTTCCTGATTATTTAGCGTCTTTTTCGGGTACTATAATTAAAACAGGGGAAACTAACCCTACAAAGATTGTTAACTCATTGCGGTTAGGGTCTATTTCAGAAAAAAAAGCTACTGAAACTTCTTATCAAATTGATTTTAATATTCAGTCATATTCAAATAGGGTTCTTGATTTTAATCAAATCCCATCAAAAAAAACATTATCCTTTTTGGTCAATAATGAAGCAACTGATTTAACTCCTTATATTTCAAATGCAAAGCTTGATTTAATTGGCATTACTTTAGAAAAAAAAAGCCCAACAATTTTGCAACTCATCAAACTAGCCTTTTTAAAAAAAGTACATTTACCTCTTATAATTCAAAAAAGACAACCTGAGTTTTAAAAAACACAATTTTAGCAGCAAATTCTTCGAAGTATTAAGTAACATGATTTGACTTTTTTTCATCATAAATTCCCTTTTAGAAAAGAGTTTAGCTAAAATATGTGATGATAATTTTTAAACTTAGGGCTAATTTAAGTTTTTAAAGCTTCAAAGTAAATCTATTAGAATTTATTAAAAGGATAGAAGAACAATTTTAAGATCTTTTCGATCAAAAGCGAACAGCTTTTTTATCCTTACTTTTGACTAAGAGAAATGGAAACAGAAAATCATAAATCAGGATATATTAGCATCATTGGAAACCCAAACGTTGGAAAATCTACCTTGATGAATGCCTTAATTGGTAAGGATCTTTCCATTACAACCCACAAAGCTCAAACTACACGTCATCGTATATTAGGTATTGTAAATGGAAATCATTTTCAAATGGTGTTATCAGATACACCGGGTGTAATTAAGCCTGTATATGAAATGCAATCTTCAATGATGAATTTTGTTAAAGAAGCCCTTGTAGATGCCGATATACTAATTTATATGGTAACTGTTGAAGATCTAGGTTTGAAAGAACCAGCCTTTTTAGAGCGTATTAAAAAATCAAAAGTACCCCTATTGATTTTGATTAATAAAATTGATACTGTTTCTCAAGCCATTTTAGAAAAATGTGTAGACTATTGGAAAAAAGAAATACCTCAGGCAACACTTTTTCCTATTTCTGCATTAACTGGGTTTTACATTCCTGAATTGCTTGAGCATTTGTTGACATTACTCCCTCTTTCTCCTCCTTATTTTCCAAAAGATCAAATGACAGATAAACCTGAACGATTTTTTGTCAATGAAGCCATTCGCGAACAAATATTGGAACATTACTCCCAAGAAATTCCCTACGCTGTAGAGGTTGTAACAGAATCCTTTAAGGAGGAAATTACATTAATTAAAATTAATGCTGTTATTCTTGTTGAACGTGAAACTCAAAAAGGCATCATCATCGGACACAAAGGAAGTTCACTAAAACGTGTAGGTATCGGTGCACGTAAATCTTTAGAAACTTTTTTTGGCAAACAAATCCATCTTGAACTTTTTGTTAAAGTGGCAAAAAATTGGCGAAATAATAGTCAGCAACTCAGGCGGTTTGGATATTCTAATTAAGTGAATTAAAACCTACTTCAATTAATTTTTTACCTTTAGTTTTTTAAACCAATTACTATTTTCTATGGGAATCAAATCTTTTGTGCTTTTCCTTTTTACATTACTATTTTTAAGTTGTACAGTACCAAAAACGAGCCCTCCTAACATCATATTTATCATGTCTGATGATCATGCTTACCAAGCAATTAGTGCTTATGGGCAGGGCTTAAATTCTACTCCAAATATTGACCGAATTGCACAAGAAGGGGCCCTTTTTACTAAAGGATTTGTTACCAATTCCATTTGTGCACCAAGCAGAGCGGTAATGCTTACAGGAAAACATAGTTTTAAAAATGGTAAAGTAGACAATATGCAAGATTTTGATTGGGACCAAGATAATTTTGCTAAACAGCTTCAAGCCGCAGGATACCAAACTGCATTAGTGGGTAAAATTCATTTACGCGGACTTCCGCAAGGCTTTGATTATTCAGCAGTATTGCCTGGTCAAGGGCATTATTATAACCCTGACTTTATCATCAATGGAAATACTGAGCGAATTCCTGGCTATGTTACTTCCATTACAACTTCTCTAACACTTAACTGGTTAACAACCAAAAGAGATAAAGACCGTCCTTTTTTATTACTTTATCATCAAAAGGCACCGCATAGAAATTGGAAACCTGAAGAAAAATACCTTACCCTTTTTGATGATGTAACTTTCGACCCTCCTGCCAACTTTTTTGATGATTACTCAAATAGAGGGACTGCTGCTAAAACACAAGAAATGTTGATTTCGGCTACAGAAGAACAATTAGCACGTGCGGGTTTATATGGCCATGGTCGTTGGGGTCATGATTTTAAAATGATTACTGATCCTTATGGAAATGCAACGGGATTTGATCAAGAATTAGAACGCTTTTCTTCAGATCAAAGAGAAGCTTGGTTAAAAGCATATACCCCTAAAAATGATGCCTTAAGAGCAAACCCTTTAGAGGGTAAAGATTTAGCGCTTTGGAAATTCAATCGGTATATTAAAGATTATTTAAGAACCATTCAATCTGTTGATGATGGTGTAGGTGAACTTTTAAATTATCTTGATCAAGAGGGATTAACGGAAAATACAATTGTTGTTTACACTTCTGACCAAGGTTTTTATTTAGGAGAGCACGGTTGGTTTGACAAACGATTTATGTATGAGGAATCTTTACGAACACCAATTTTGATGCGATATCCAAAAGAAATTCCTGCGGGATCGGTAGTTGATAAAATGGTACAAAATCTCGATTTTGCTCCTACTTTTTTAGATTTTGCTGGCATTCCCAAACCTAATGATATGCAAGGGGAATCATTTAAAAAGCTTGTAAGTCAAACAGAAACTTCTTGGCGAGATGCTATATACTACACATACTACGAATACCCTTCGGTACATATGGTAAAACGACATTATGGAATTCGAACAGATCGATTTAAACTAATTCATTTTTACTATGATATTAATGAATGGGAATTATATGATTTAGAGAAAGATCCCTCAGAAATGCGAAATCTTTATGGCGAAGAATCCTATTCAGAAATTCAAACTCAGCTTCATAAAAAATTGGATTCTATTCGCTCGTTTTATGGTGATTCTGACCAAAATGATCAGGCGTTTCTACAAACCTATTTGGAAGCCATTCAAAAATAATTCTCCTAATGTTTTACTCTTAATTCCTCTTCTCCATTACAACACTTGATCTTCATATGATAAGGCATAAAGAAGCCATGGAATTAGTAAAAAATACTTTAGCTAAAGAACAAAAAAAAGGGTCTTTTGCCATAACTATAATTACGGGTAATTCTAGTGTTTTACAACAACGTATTTTTTCTGAAATTTTGGAAGATAGCCCTTTTACCTATTATGTTCCTGGATGGAACTTAGGTCAGATAGTAGTGGAGTATGTGAAGTTATAATCCTTTCGTTTCTTTTCATATGAAATGGTGTCCTTATAAATTTCTATTAATGTAAAATTACTTGGATTTTCTTTCTCATTAACTACGTGATAATCTAACACCCCATCTTCCCTTAATATTGAAGTCCTCATTTGTTTTTTTAATATGGGTATATATTCTTCAACTCTACTTTTGTCAATTTTGATTTTAACCAAACGCACAAACTTTGCGTCATCCTTATTATCTACACAGCTATAAGTAATCAATAAAAAAAATATTATTAATTTATTTATTTTAAATTATATAAAAATCTTAATAGATATTTAAGATACAAATTACTCTATGAACTTAATGAAGAGGATATGCCAATGATTTAATTTTTTTCATATCACCTTGCAAGTATTTTTTTTAATTTAAAATGTGTTAGTTTTAAAAAATGAAAAAACTCTTTTTTCTTTCATTTATCATTATGTTATCTAGTTGTTCTAAAAAAGAAGTAGCAGAACTTGTAGATCAGGATATTTTTTTGGGTGTAGGAAAATGGAAGATTAAGCAAAGATCTATTTCCTCAGGTAAATTTTTAGAGTGTAATCTAACTGACCTAATTCTTAATTCTGATTTATCCTTTAAGATCTATTTTGAAAACAATAATGTGATCGTTGGAACTTATCAAGTTATAGACCTTGAGAATATAAGCTTAAATGGGACTGAAGGTGCTATAGGAACAATATCAAATATAAAAGTTGAGGGCTTAAGTATCAGCTTTGACATAGACTTAACAGGTATTTGCCAAGACTCACTTGAAGGAGAAAAAGATGAGACCTATCAAGAAAACAAAACGTTTATAGCAGATGTAGAATTTGAAAAATACCTAATTGAACAAGGCTGGGATGATGTTGTAGATAATTATGTTTTGACATCAAATGTTAATACTATTACAAGTCTTTATGTTAGTTTCAAAAATATAGCTTCTCTAATAGGTATTGAAGACTTTACTTCAGTAGAAAGTTTAATTGCAGATGATAATATATTGGCAGGAGAATTAAATTTAACTTTTAATAATAAGTTGAAATTTATTGGATTAAACAATAATGATTTAAAAGAGGTTAAAATAAAATCTCAATTATTAGAGGGGGCTAACTTGGGAAATAATAAAATCGAAGTTTTAGAAATTTATCCTACTACTTCATTGAAAACATTAATTATACAAAGTAATCAAATAACCTCTTTTGATTTTAATCAGTATTTAGGATTACAGGAATTATATATTTTTAGGAATCCAATTCAAAATATAGAGGTTAATAATTTAGCGGAATTAAAAACTTTAATAGCTCATCTTATCTATAGTGATTCACCATTATCCGTTGATTTATCAAATAATCCTAATCTTAAAATTTTAGATTTTTCTATTTCAAAAATTCTTGACATTGATTTAACTAAAAATCCTCTTTTAGAAAGATTTGCGTGTAGAAATTGTGAAATTTCTTCTGACCCTTCAAGTATTGATTTTACTAAAAATGAAAATTTACAATATTTAGAAATTTCTAATATTGGACTTCAAAACATCGATGTCTCCCCAATTAATGACCTCAAAGTTTTTAGAGCAAGAGGGAATAACACAGAATGTATAAACGTTAATGAATTGCAACTGGCAAATATTCCTCCATCTTGCCAAGATTTAAATTTAGATTTAGAAAACTTCACCGATATAGATATTATTGGATGTGAATTTTATGCACAATGGATTTTTGAATCTAGTCCGCTTTTCGAAAGCTATCCATCGTCTTGGATGATTGATGAATTTGCTTATTATTCAACAAACTGTAACTAAGCTACACTAAACGTAATGCTAAGCTTGTATCAATGATTTAATCAAGCTTATGGTTAATTGAATCAAGTATTTTAATCATTTCATCATATTTAACTTGTTCGTCAAAATGCTGTTGAATATGCTGTTGTCTTATAT
>JALRBW010000030.1 GCA_023257625.1 Flavobacteriaceae bacterium
CGTCTGCCATAAAAACTCTATTCCTGCCCCTGCCGCTGTTCCTCCAGCAACTGTCAAAGCTGGTGCATTACCCCCTGAACAAATATCTACAGCACCTGCAGTTTGTGCAGTCCCACCAACTAAAGCCGCAGCTACAGTGATCGTTACTGTATTAGAATAAACAAATGCACCATTTGGACAATCAACTCCCAGTAATGTACTTCTAGCTCCTCTTCTGTATTGATGAGTTCCAATACCTAAAACTCCAGGGGAGTAATTTTCTAAATTTGCACCTCCAACATCTCCCCAAGCTGCACCACCCCAAACTTGCCATTGGTATGTAATTGTTCCATCACCACCTGCACCTATTGCTGGAGATGTACTTTCAATAACACCAGCAGGATCACCATTACAAATAGTTTGATTATTTTCAATTATACCAGGAGTAATTGTATTAATTCTTATAAGTACAGGTAGTGAAAAAACTTCACAAATAGGAACGCCTCCTGAGATTCTTCTAGTAACTCTTCTGTAGTAAGTATCTACAAGAAGATTTTCTGTTGGATCGTAGGTAACCGTATTAACTCCTTCATCAGTCCAATCAGCGTTATTAATTGATTTTTGCCATTCGAATTCAATATCTATTGCAGCTCCTTCACCTCCATTTACATCGAGTAAAGCTGCGTCTGTTCCAGAACAAATTGCAACAGTTGTATTTGTAGTTGCATTATCTCTTGCCTGACCCGCATTAAGCTCATCTTTTACTGTAACTGTTACAGTATTCGAATCCATGGTACATGCCATTCCATTTAGAGTTGAAATGGTTTGTCTTCTAAATGCTGTCGTTAACATTAACCCCTCTGGCTGATAATTTTCAGTTGTTACCATTGGAGCAAATTCAGTCCAACCTCCTCCATTATTGAAATACCAAGAGTAGGATATCACTGCATCAGAAGAACTTGCAGTACCTGCAGATAAGGATTGAATAGTTGAAGCTTCTTGACCTATACATATATCTTGATTACTACCTATAACTCCGGCACTGGAAATGTCATTAACTACAATATTTACATACTTTTCTGAATAACACCCAGTGGCATTATATCCTAAAACTCTAAGTAAAGAATTATTTGGAGGAGAAGTTAAAGTAGTTTTGCTTTGAACTGATGAAAATCCAACAAAAGGAGGAGGAATGCCGTTAAGGGTAAAAGTCCAACTTGCAACTCCTATTGTTCCAGGACCAGTTGCCTGAATAATACTTGCTGTATCACAAATTGTGATGGTTTTTGCAGCTTGTAACCTTTGAACACCAATAGTTGCATTGGCAGTAACAGAACTTGAAACCTCCATCGTATAATCGGCACCTGGATTAAGTCCAGTAATTTCAATTTCACTTGTAGCTCCAACTGTTGTAACGTTAGCAGTATTTATAAAAGCTAAATCATCTATTTTATCTGCAAGTTGACTTGCAATAGTATTATTATTTACAACTCCTACTGTTTTATATTCAATTAAAGTCCCATTGATATTAACAAAATAGGATTCATTTGCCCCTGCAGAACTACCTGTTATTGTAATCCTATCTTTTTGACGTTCTGTAGTTACAAATCCATCTGCTGCAGTTTCAGGGTTTAAATCCACTAAAATTCCTCCTCCTTCTGAGTTTGGGCTTTGATTTACTGTGAAAGTTATAGTATTATTTGTTATACAACCTGAGGCATCAACAACTGTTACACTAACCACATCTTCATCCGCCAATGAAGTTGTATTAAATGAAGAATTTGAAGTAGGAATGGCTGTCAAGGGAGCTCCATTAATAAAAAAATGATAAGTAGAACCGCCTCCGGAAGAAATTGTAACAAGATCACCTTCACATATTGTTGTGCCAACATCTGAATTCAATGTAGCTGAAGCTGCTATTGCATTAGAAGTAATATTAGCTATTGCTGAATTATTATTTAAATCTGCACCCGCTTCACCTGCTACTGCAGCACCAGAAATAGTCACGTTTAAAGAGTTAGCCCCTGGGTTAGAAAGATTCAATATTACTACCACATCTTGAGTCGCTGCTGCTGCAAGATTTAAAGGATTCACCACTACATCAACACCTGCTGCACCGAAATTATTAGCTCTATTTGGTCCATTTACTTCAACGTTTACTGTAATAGATGAGCCAACTAGGTTTCCTCCTGTATTTTCTAATCTAACCGTTAATTGATAAGTTGCATTTGGACAAGTATTAGCTAGCGCAACAGCTGCTGGTGGGCCACCTGGAGGAGTAGCATTACCATTTATTTGAGTTATTGAGAGTTGGTCTTGTGAGAAAACAATTCCATTTATTAATAAGAAAATAAAACAAAAAAGACTTCTTAATTTTCTCATTCCTTTATTTAAACGTACAATTTAATATAAAATTATCAGTTACACTCAATTGTAAGTGAGGTAATATTCAAATTAAATTGTAGATCATTTCCATTAAAACTTTGAAAATTTTCAATTTTCAATTCACTAGGTTTATTACTTTTTAAAATCATAGATATTTTGTTGTATCCTTCTATACCATCAAATAGGATCGAATCTCCATTTAGCTCAAATTGCCCTCTACTTATACCATATAACAAATCTCCACCAGGACTTTGATTTAATATTTTATAGTAAAGATTAGTTCCAAAAAAATCAAGTACTAAAGAATCCTTAGAAACAAAATTTTCATTTCTAGAAAATTGAGGAAATCCAACAACTTTTAGAGTGTCAAATGCAATTTTATAAAGCGAATCACTTCCTATTAATGTATTTTCATAACCTGGAATAATTTTCCAATTTGATTTTAAAAAAGTTGAGTATTTATCGATCTTAATATTAAAACTTTCTGGTATATTGTTAATATCTAATTGAATCTGTTTTTCTTCACTGTCTATTCCATTTGTGATAGTTTTAAATTTAGTATTATTAATTAATACATCAAAAAATGGTCTTGGTGTAAGTATTTGATTTTGAACTCTATTTTTTTGATCAATAGAATATTTTATTAAAACTCTTAATTCATTGCATGAATTAAAATTCTGATATTCATTTTCAAAACCATATTTTATCACATTGGAAATTATATCTTTGATAGATGCTCCTTCAAATGAATTCCCTTGCCAATTACCACCATTACTATTCTGAAAACCAGACCAATCTTCTTGGTAAGACAATTTGATAAAATTTTTAATCTTTATAGTATCAGTATAGAAATAATCTAATTTTTCGTTTTCTTTAAGTTTTGAAGGAATAAACAAAATATCATAGGATCCATATTGATTTATTGTGGGTTGAAATTCTAAAGCAGATATAGTTTGATAAATTGTATCTTTAGTACTCGAAGAAATTATATAAAACTTAAATTTTTCCAAATCAATTGAATCAATAAATTCAATTTTAATGTCGTATTTTTTTGAGAGATTAGAATTTATAGTTTTATTGTCTGTATCTGAAATTGATTTCGAAATAAAATAATTGAATTTTTTTTTTGAAATAACAACTTTTTTATTTTGATTTAAATTTTCAATATCACCATCAATATTACAACAAGTAAATAGTAAACTTAATATTAAAAATATATGAGACTTCAATTACTTATTATTTTTTGTTTTTTTTTATTAAGCTGTAATTACAAAGATAGTATTTCTTTGAATGGAACGTGGGATAATGGATATGATGAATTTTATATTATCAATAAAAATAAATCCTTTTTAATTGTAAAAAATAATTCCTCTCCAACAATATATAAAGGCAAATGGATTTTAAAAAACAATAAAAAAGATACATTTAACTTGATATTGAATATAAATAGTATTAAAACATGTAACTATTCTGAAAGAAAAATAAACAACATAAAATCTTTAAAATTAATTATATCTCAAAAGGAAGAAATAACTGTATTAAATGAAGATTTTAAAAAACTTAAAAAAATATAGATTAATTATTTTTTAGTGCTTTTGTTGGTGTAATCTTTAACAATATTTTTAATGGAAGTGTTAGTAATGTTAATGATAAAATTAAAAAAACAAGATTTGTCAATACTACATCTGAAAAAGTCATAAAAACAGGTGCTATTTCTACAAAATAATTTTCAGGATTTAATCGAATCCAACCCCAATATTTTTGAGTGAGATAAAAACCTACTCCAAATAGATTCCCCCAAAATAAACCCCGGAGAAGAATAAAAACTCCATTATATAAAAAAATGGTTTGTATGGTTTGATGTTCAGCACCTAATGCTTTTAGCAAACCGACCATTCTAGATCGTTCTAAAATTAAAACCAATAATGCTGTGGCCATATTTATAATTCCTACAATAAGCATGACCAGTAGAATAACCAATACATTAAAGTCAAAAAGTGAAATCCACTGATATATACTGGTGTAACGCGAAGCGATAGAACGACTGTCTAACTCTGATGGAAGTGCATCATAAAGTTGATCAGCAATAGCTTCAATATTTTCCTTTTCAGAGATATAAATTTCATAACCCCCAATTTGGTTGCTTGTCCAACCCCTTAATTCTTGTACCTGATTCAGACTTCCGTAAACTAAATTTTCGTCAATATCTGGAAAACCAGATGCATAAATTCCATGAACTGTAAATCGGCGACGTTTCGGATTTTCTGGATTTGATTCACTTTGAAAATAGGCATCAACACGGTCACCTACTTTTAAATTAAGTCTTCTAGAATGAACATTCGACACTAAAATTC
>JALRBW010000056.1 GCA_023257625.1 Flavobacteriaceae bacterium
CTACGTCACCGTACCCACAAACACCCACTCGTTTTCCGGCAATCATTACATCTGTTGCTCTTCGAATAGCATCTACAGCACTTTCTTTACAGCCGTATTTATTATCAAATTTTGATTTGGTTACAGAATCGTTTACGTTAATTGCGGGCATGGGTAAAGTACCGTTTTTTACACGCTCATAAAGTCTGTGAACTCCTGTTGTAGTTTCTTCTGATAAGCCTTTAATTCCACTTGCCAACTCAGGGTAACGATCTAAAATCATATTGGTTAAATCACCACCATCATCTAAAATCATGTTTAAAGGTTGGCGATCTTCTCCAAAAAAAAGTGTTTGCTCAATACACCAGTCAAATTCTTCTTCATTCATACCTTTCCATGCATATACAGGAATACCCGCTGCAGCAATGGCAGCGGCAGCATGGTCTTGAGTAGAAAAAATATTACAAGAACTCCATGTTACTTCAGCACCTAAAGCGACAAGCGTTTCAATTAAAACCGCAGTTTGTATGGTCATATGTAAGCAACCTGCAATGCGTGCTCCTTTTAAAGGTTGAGAAGCAGCATATTCTTCACGAAGTGCCATTAAACCTGGCATTTCTTTTTCTGCAAGCATAATCTCTTTTCGTCCCCATTCTGCAAGGCCCATGTCTTTTACTTTATAGGCAATCACTTGTGAAGTTTTCGATTCCATAATGTATCTTTGTTTTAGTCGGCAAAAATACAACCTTTCCTTATTAAAATCAAATGCCTGTAAGCTATCGTGAAACGTTGAAGAATGGAATTGAAGTAGCCATTTGGACAATTTTAGAAACCGAAGTGGAATTAAAAGAAGGGCTTTCCCTTTCAGATAAAGCCCAATCTCGACTTTCTAGCCGAAGAAGTGAAGTTCACCGTAAAGGATACTTAGCCATACGCCAACTCTTAAAACATTTTCACATAGACCCACAGACCCATCAATATGATGAGCAAGGGGCCCCTTACCTTACTGATGGTCGTTTTCTCTCTATTAGCCATACCCAAACGATAGCAGCCATTGCCATTGGGGAAGCACCGCTAGGCATTGATTTAGAATTTTATCAAGATAAAATAAAGACAATAGCAAAGCGTTTTCTCAATTCATTGGAGTTGGCCTATGTCACAGAAAATGATCCTATTTCACTCTATACTCAATTGTGGACAGCTAAAGAAGCCCTCTATAAAGCACACAAAACATCAGGAATTCACTTTGCCTCTCAGATGCACATTCAAGAGTTTAAAAAAGAAACCCCTGAGGGGATAGGATGGATAACCCACCAAGAGAAAAAGTATCCTTATTCCTTATATTTTCGTTATTTTGAAACGTATTGTTTAACCTTAGCTACGTCCAAATAAAAGTAAAATGGAAATATCGATTGAATTAACTCTAACCCCATTAAAAGAGGCCTATGTTCTTGAAATTAAAAAGTTTATAAAGGCATTACGAAATTCTGGATTGAAAGTCATCGAAAACCCACTTAGCACACAAATCTATGGAGAATACAATGAGGTGATGGACTTTTTGTTGCCTCTAATTTATACTACTTTTAAAAACGAAAAAGCGGTGATGTTGCATTTAAAATTGGTCAAAGGCGACCGCAGTTCGTATGTTCCAGATTTTTGAATACCTAGTTGACCCCTATACAGGGTATGAAACCCGAGACATTTTTTTGGAAATAATAGCTGTAATAATGGGTTTAGCCAGTGTTTATTATGCTAAGAAAGACCACTTATGGGTATATCCTACGGGGATGATTTCTACCGCTATTTATGTTTACTTATTGATAAAAGCAGGACTTGTTGGTGATGTATTGATTAATGCCTATTATTTTGTCATGAGTATATATGGGTGGTACTTTTGGACTAAAACGAAAGAGGGAACAATAATACATGTCATTGCTTCTATAAAACGAAGTGAAACCCTAGGGAGTGTGTTCCTTTTTTCAGGAAGCATAGTTGGAGTTTGGCTTCTTTATGTATTTTTTGATAAAGTAAATGATTGGACAGCCTATGTAGATACCCTTACAACCGCTTTATTTTTTGTTGGAATGTGGCTGATGGCAAGAAAAAAAATACAACATTGGATTTTTTGGATTATCGGTGATGTGATTTCCGTTCCCTTATACCTTGTTAAAGGGTTAGGATTAACGAGTCTTCAATATTTGATTTTTACACTTATCGCTATCTTTGGTTACCGCGAATGGAAAAAGAGATTACACAACACCCTACAGACAGTCTGAGAATTGTATTATACGGCCCTGAATCCACCGGAAAAACAACTTTAGCAAGAGCTTTAGCTGCTCAATACGATACAGCATGGGTTCAAGAATTTGCACGAGATTATTTGCAGAAAAAATGGGACGATAAGCAAGAAGTATGTTCCAAAGACGATTTACTTATTATTGCGAAGAAACAAATACAACTAGAAAATAAGGCACTAGAAAGAGCAAATAAAATTTTGTTTTGTGATACCAATATACTGGTTACCCGTGTATGGTCAGAAACCCATTTTGGAGGTTATTGCCATCCGCAAATTAAAAAATGGTCAGAAGAGTGGAAGTATGATTATTACTTTTTAACTGATATTGATGTACCTTGGGAAGCAGATGATTTACGTGATCGACCCAATAATAGACAAGAAATGCTTAGCTATTTTGAGTCTGTTTTACAGATGAATAACTACCCCTATTCATACCTTTCAGGGTCACATGAAATACGAATGAAAACTGTGGAAACCCTACTTAAAACGTTGAAGTAATGCCTGAATGGATTACCGAAAAAGACCGTCAATATATGGCTGCTGTTGGACGTTCATCTGAACTTATTACGAGGCAGATCAACCAACTAAAAAGCAGTCCCCCATTCCTTTCAGGAATTACTGCGGCAACACCACAGAATAAGGGAATTAAGCAACTTTCAGAAAGTGAAGAAAAACAAGCTATTAAATCATATGAAGCAGAATGTCATACTAAGCGTTGGACAAAATTTGTTCCCGCCTCAGGGGCTGCTTCTAGAATGTTTGCACCCTTTTATGATTTTCTTAAACTACATAAACAAAGTTCGATAGCGGAATTCTTTAATTCGCTAAAAAGATTTCCTTTTTACAGTATCGTTTATGCTCAACTGATGGAAAAAAGAAAGAAGAATATAGATTCTGAAAAGGAGTTTGTAATCGCTTTTCTTTCAGTAATTTTGGATTCACAAGGCTTAGGCTATCCCGATTTGCCAAAAGCGTTAATTCCCTTTTTTACGGATAAAAATGGACAAGTGAATACAGCTTTTGAGGCCCATATATTGGAAACCTTCCAATTGTCTCAACACACCCCTTTAACCCTTCATTTAACTATTTCAAAAAAATTAAAAACTCATTTTGAAAATCAAGCAAAACAGTTTTTAAATTCGTTTACTTTTCGTTCTTTACCCAAAATTTCAATAGAATATTCTTTTCAACACCTACTTACAGACACTCCATATATTGGGGAAGATGGTCAATTAATAAGGACACCTGAGGGAAATATAGCTTTCCGAAAAGGAGGACATGGAGCTTTATTAGAGAATATTAATCGACTTGAAACCGATTTTGTTTGGATTAAAAATATAGATAATATTCTTTGGGGAGCAGAAAATCAACCGGGAGAAAGGGCAATGCAAATTTTGGGGGGTTATTTACTTACACTTCAAACAACACTTTTTAGTCATTTAAATACACTTGAAACTAAAAAAGAACAAACAGAACTTTCACCTATTATAGACTTTATTCATTCTTATTTTAATCCGAATTACCAAATTACAACCTCTAGTAAATCGCACTACGAAATTTTACTTGATTATTTGGATCGGCCGTTAAGAGTGTGTGGGATGATTCCAAATGAAGTAGCAAAAGGAGGTGGACCATTTTGGAAGGCTTCAGCGCGGGGGCAAAGTCTTCAAATTGTTGAGGGGGTAGAATTGAATTCATTGATAAAAGAACATCAAGAAGCTTTGGCTGAAAGTACTCATTTCAATCCTGTGATAATGGTTTGCAGTCTTACAGATCATAAAGGGGAAAAGTTTTCGCTTTATGATTTTAGTGACGATCATCGTTACATGGTTAGTAAAAAAATCCA
>JALRBW010000066.1 GCA_023257625.1 Flavobacteriaceae bacterium
AAATAGATTAAAAAGGGGAGACTCTGAAAAACAAATTCGCAACCATGCCCTTCGACGTTCCTTTCTTTTGTTATTCTTTGGTTGGGCACTTTATTGTATCGGACCTGAAAAAATTATTTTCCAGTTTGATAATGTTTTGGCTCAATTGTCATTCACCTATCTACTGGCCTTTTTACTGCTCAAACAAAAGCGATGGATTCAATTGACTGTTTCTCTTGGGGTGATTGTTCTTTCCGATCTGTTGTATCGTTATTTTACAGTACCCGGTTTTGATATGGCCTTTGTGGCGGGGCAAAATTTTGGTGCCTGGTTTAACATTTTGATTTCAGGATACGAATATGGGGGGCATTGGGCGGCTTTTAATGCTGTACCCACTGCAGCTCACACCCTTTGGGGAATGATGGCAGGCCAACTTTTACTATCGTCAAGTTCTTCTAAAATAATTTTAAAAAAACTCATTTATGCCGCTCTCATCTGCTTGTTATTAGGAGTTGTAACGGGTATTTTTACTCCAATTATTAAACGGATTTCTACTACGTCATTTGTTTTATGGTCTGGTGGTTGGACCTTTTTAGCACTAGCCCTTTGTTATTATCTAATTGATATAAAAAAGAGTATTAAAAGCACACTTTTTTTTAGAGTAGTTGGAATGAATCCTCTGTTTATTTATCTCTTTGCTTCTGTAGGAGGAGCTGGTTTGTTCCAAAAAATTGGAAAGCCTTTTACCCATACACTGATAGAAGATTTTTCTCCTTGGTTGGCAAATTTTATACTTAGTTTAGGTGTGCTTTTTTGTTTGTGGTACGTTTGTTACTGGCTGTATCAAAAACGAATATTTGTGAAAATTTAAGACTATGAAAAAAAGTTTAATTGGTCTATTGCCTTTTGTTTTTTTTTCCTGTTTTCTTCCTCAAAAAAAAGAAGTAAATCCACCTAATATTATCTATATTCTTGCCGACGACTTGGGCTATGCCGAACTTGGATCTTATGGACAAGAAAAAATAAAAACTCCGCATTTGGATCGCCTTGCAGCAGAAGGAATGCGCTTTACACAACACTACACAGGCGCTCCTGTTTGCGCTCCCTCACGCTATATGTTTTTGACCGGAACACACGCAGGGCATGCCTACATTCGCGGAAATTATGAATTAGGGCAATTTGAAGATGACTTAGAAGGCGGGCAAATGCCTATCCCTGAAACAACACCCACAATAGCCAAAATGCTTAAAAAAGCAGGCTATCAAACAGCTTTAGTGGGAAAATGGGGTTTAGGAATGAATGAAACGACAGGTAGCCCGCTGCTTCAAGGGTTTGATTATTACTACGGCTACTTAGACCAAAAACAGGCACATAATTATTACCCTACCCACTTGTGGGAAAATGATGAAATAGCCCCGCTTGATAATGAATATTTTTTAGTGCATACGCCGCTATCACCCTCAAGCGATACAAGTTCCTTCGATCAATTTAAAGGAAAAGATTATGCTCCCGATAGAATGATAGAAAAAGCAATTCACTTTTTAGACACTACATCTACCGCTAAGCCCTTCTTTTTGTATTATCCTTCTCCTATCCCTCATGTTTCACTTCAAGTACCGGATTCCTTACTCACCCCTTACTTGGGAAAATTTGAAGAAACGCCCTACTATGGAAATCAAGGTTATACGGCACATCAAACCCCTTTGGCCGCCTATGCGGCAATGATTACCCATCTGGATAGTGAGGTTGGGAAAATTTGGGAAGCGGTTAAAAAAAGGGGACAAGAAGAAAATACCCTAATCTTGTTTTCAAGTGATAACGGCCCCACGTTTGCTGGTGGAGTTCAGGCCGACTATTTTAAGAGTGCAGCCCACCTGAGGGGATTAAAAATGGATGTTTATGAAGGAGGAATTCGCGTTCCTTTTATCGCCTATTGGAAAGACAAAATACAACCCGGTACTCTTTCAGATATAGTTTCTGGACATTGGGACATGTACAATACCTTTGCGGAACTGGCGGGACAGCCGAAATCTTCGCCAGATGGAATTTCTTTACTTCCCACATTATTAAACGAATCCCAGCAAGAAAAACATCCCTATCTCTATTTTGAATATCCTGAAAAAAGAGGTCAAATCGCTATTCGAATGGGAAATTGGAAAGCAGTGAAAACAGAACTGAAAGTAAATCCACAATCCCCGTGGCAACTATTTAATCTTGACGAAGATCCTAGTGAAACTCAAGATATTGCCGCACTGAATCCTGAAATTATAGCTACTATGGATTCCCTTCAAAAACAAGCCCATCGCCACCCTCACATTAGAGAATGGGAATTTATTGATCCAAAATTTAAAAAGTAAATACATTATGTTAATTTTTAAACTTCGCTTTCACCTCGCTCTTTTTGTATTCTTTTTAATGGGTTCTTGCTCAGCGCCAACCCCTCCCTTAGAGCCAGTAGGACCTATTCCATCAGCGCGTCAACACGATTGGCAAGAATTGGAATATTACGCCTTTATACATTTCAACATGAATACATTTACCAATAAAGAATGGGGCTTTGGCGATGAAAAACCCTCACAATTTAATCCTACAGCTTTAGATACCGACCAATGGGCACGGGTGGTCAAAGAGTCGGGTATGAAGGGAATTATTATTACAGCAAAGCATCACGACGGCTTTTGCTTGTGGCCCAGTGAATACACTGAACACTCCGTAAAAAATAGCCCTTGGCGAGAGGGGAAAGGAGATTTATTAGCCGAATTGGCCGCAGCCTGTAAAGCCAATGGATTAAAAATGGGAATTTACCTTTCTCCTTGGGATCGAAATCATCCTGACTATGGAAAACCCGAATACATAACCTATTTTCGAAATCAACTCAAAGAGGTGCTCACCAATTATGGTGACATTTTTGAAGTTTGGTTTGACGGAGCAAATGGCGGTGACGGGTATTATGGCGGTGCAAATGAAGAGCGTCGTGTAGATAAAAAAACCTATTACGATTGGCCAAATACGTATGAATTGGTAAGGGAATTACAACCGGGTGCGGTACTTTTTAGCGATGCAGGTCCGGATATACGATGGGTTGGAAATGAAAAAGGCTATGCCAACGAAACAACCTGGTCTCCCATTTACCGTGATAGTGTTTATCCCGGCATGCACGACTTTCAAAAATTTGCTCCTGGTCAAGAAAATGGAACGCATTGGATACCGACAGAAACGGATGTTTCTATCCGCCCAGGATGGTATTATCATCCAGAGGAAGATAATCAAGTCAAATCCTTAGAAAAATTGGTGGATATTTATTTTAACTCAGTGGGATTAAACAGTTCTTTGTTATTAAATCTTCCCGTAGATGACCGAGGTTTGATTCACGAAAACGAAACAAAACAATTGGCATTGTTGGCAGACTATATACAAAAAATGAAGGCCAGCGACAAGGTGGGTAGCGCTAAAATTACAACTTCCTCTACACGAAATGGGAGTACTCCCGAAGCCCTGATTGAAGGCGTCTCGACATCCTTTTGGGCCGCTGAGGATGACGATGAACAACCTCAACTGACTTTGATGTGGGAAACCCCTCAACAAGCCAACACTTTTGTGATTCAAGAACATTTGCCTTTGGGACAACGGATCAAGTCTTTTGAATTGGAACTCCTTACCGAACAAGGATGGTCAAAAGTGTATTCAGGTTCAACTGTAGGAAACAAAAGAATGATTCCCTTTGAAAGTGCTCCCATTTTAGGGGCTCGCTTTACAATTACATCAACTAAGGCTACACCTGTAATTTCTAACCTAGCTGTGTATAACGCTCCTTTTATCCCAAAAAAATCATGAGAAGAGCGATTTATTACGGGGTACTCCTCGGTTTATTTTGGTCATGTACGGCCCCATCAAAAAATCCACCAAACATCATTTTATTTTTTGTTGATGACATGGGGTGGCAAGACACTTCGGTTCCTTTCTGGGACCAGCCAACGCCCTTAAATGAAAAATACCGAACTCCCAATATGGAGCGTTTAGCGGCTAAAGGAGTCAAATTCACCCATGCCTATAGTACACCTGTTTGCTCCCCCACTCGGGTTAGTTTACTCACGGGAATGAATGCTGCCCGACATCGAGTTACCAACTGGACTTTATACCCTGATCAACAACAACCCATGGAAAAAGAGCATCCCACTTTGATTTTTCCGGATTGGAATTACAATGGCCTTTCTACAACCCCAACGGTTCCCAATAGTGCTTTAGCTACACCGTTACCCCAACTGTTAAAAGATCACGGTTATTTCACAGTTCATGCAGGTAAAGCTCATTTTGGAGCAATAGGGTATCCTGCAGAAAATCCTTTGAACTTGGGGTTTGAAGTAAATATAGCTGGCCATGCAGCTGGCGCACCGGGCAGTTATTTAGGTACTGATAATTTTGGAAATGGAGATGAAAATAGAAAAGTTTGGGCAGTTCCTGGATTGGAGGAATACCATGGAAAACCTGTTTTTTTAACACAAGCCTTAACTGAAAAAGCAATCGCTTCTTTGGCAACCCCAATTGAACAAAAGCAGCCGTTTTTTCTCTACTTTGCCTTGTACGGAGTGCATACTCCACTGATGGCTGACGTCCGTTTTTTATCTCATTATGAATCAATGGACTTACCTCCTGAAGAAGTAAAATATGCAACAATGATTGAAAGTATGGATTTTGCCTTGGGCTCGCTTTTAGACTTTGTAGAGCAAAAAGGGATTGCAGAGGAAACGGTGGTACTCTTTATGTCTGACAATGGAGGATTAAGTGCTGTTGCTAGAGGAGGGGAGAAACACCAGCATAATGTACCTCTTAAAAGTGGAAAAGGCGCAATTTATGAAGGTGGTATTCGAGTGCCTATGTTAGCCTATTGGCCAGGTAAAACCCCCAAAAACCAAAGCATTAGTAGTCCTGTAATTATTGAAGATTTTTTTCCAACCCTATTGGACATAGCACAAATTAAAGAGTATACCACACTTCAAGCGATTGATGGGAATAATTTTTCGTCACTTTTAAAAGGGGAAATTTCCGATTTTGAACCCCGGCCTCTTTATTGGCATTATCCAAACGAATGGGGTCCAAGCGGCCCTGGAATTGGAAGTTATAGTGCTGTACGAATGGGTCCTTGGAAACTCATTTATTTTCATGAAGATCAACATTTTGAATTGTATCACCTTCTTAACGATATTGGAGAAACGAATAACCTAAAAGAATCGCAACCTGAGCAAGTACGAAAATTAGCACAAATGTTAACCGATCATCTAATAGAAGTAAAAGCACAAATGCCTCGAATAAAAGAAACAAACCAACAGGTGCCTTGGCCAGTAGAAGCTTTAAATTAGAACTCAATGAACTCAAAATTTCCTTTTTACCCCTTCCTGGCGGCTATAACTTTAGGGTTAGCTCCCTTTCTTCCTGAACCTCATATAGTAGGTAAAATACGATGGCTCATGGGAGGTGGAGTTGGAATGGGACCTATGGATTACTTTGATGTTCTACTTCACGGTGCCCCATGGCTTTGGTTGTTTTTTTCTCTATTCAAATGGATTCAAGGCGTAAAAAAAGATGTACCTTAGAGGAACAAAATAAAAAACTATGGCAACGTACGAATGTTCAAACTGTGGAATGGCAGTAAATGCGAGTTGTGCAAAATGCAACCAACCTTTAGAGCACGATATCCTGACACTTGACAATGGAAGTGAAGTGCAAATTTCAATTTGCAGAAGCTGTGAAGGAAAGATTAAATCGCCTCAGTGCTGTGGATCAGATATGAGTTGTTCGACTTAGTTATCCCATAAGTGATTGGACTTTCATCGCCAATCCCATATCGCCACTAATTTTGATTTGACCTCCCATTACGGCCATCATGGGGTTGATTTCCCCATCGCGTAATTTTTTTAATACTTCAGCGGTCATACTAATTGTACAGTCGGCTTCTCCATTTGATGCAGTAACTGTATTGGTGTCGGTGGTGCCATCAATAAGAATTCCTTGCCCATCAATTTCAAATTTTATAGTACCTCCAATTGGAGCTGCGGTTTGTGCCTTTTTTTCAAACTGCCCGATCATATACTCTAAACTCATGGTATTGTTTTTTTCAAAAGTAATTATAAAAATGACACAGTGTCATTTTTTTTAGTAGTTTAGTTTACCAAAATTAAATTTCATGAACTATCGACTTAAAAAAGTAGCCGTCTTAGGCTCAGGTGTTATGGGTTCTGGTATTGCCTGTCATCTAGCCAACGTTGGCTTAGAAATCCTTATGCTAGATATAGTCCCTCCGAATTTAGAAGGCGCTTCTGCAAAAGACCCAAACCTTCGAAATAGCTTTGTAAACCAGGCCCTTCAAAATGCCCTAAAATCTTCACCTGCCCCATTGTATCATTCTTCATTTGCAAAACGAATTACGACAGGGAATTTTGAAGATGATTTCGAAAAAATTGCTGATGCAGATTGGATTATTGAAGTGGTAGTAGAACGGTTAGACATTAAACAACAAATTTTTGAACAGGTAGACCGTTACCGAAAGCCTCAAAGCTTGGTAAGTTCTAACACTTCAAGTATTCCGATACACTTATTAGCCGAGGGAAGAAGTGCAGATTTCAAAGCGCATTTTTGTGGTACGCATTTCTTTAACCCTCCGCGATACCTTCGTTTATTAGAAGTCATTCCCATAAAAGAAACTCTAAAAGAGGTGACACAATTTTTTATGGAATTTGGAAAAATTACGTTGGGGAAAC
>JALRBW010000033.1 GCA_023257625.1 Flavobacteriaceae bacterium
TTGAGCCTCTGCTGATTTTAAATAGACCGCATATAATAAGGCTGCCGCAATCCAGGCCATAAAATGTCCTACATACATCCCGGCTGCTGAAGTCCATCCTGATTGTGCTTTTTTTGCATACCGAAAAACAGATAGGTCTGACATTCCAATATGCATTGCGGCATTAGCAAACCAAGACCAAATTGCAACATGCCAAAAAGTGTATTTTAATTGTCCTGGAAAAGGATCTGATCCTTCTCCCCATATGTTCCAAAACTCAGAAAAACTATTCACCTCTAATTGAAAAAGGGCTATGATTCCACTCAATAAAAATCCAAATACAATTATTGGTGCCATATAATTAGCTGCTTTCGATACCATATCATAGCCCTTAGCAGCTACAATTGATATTAAAGCCCCTATAATTAAAACAATTATAATCCAAGTTAATCCATTGGGTAGAGTATCTGATAATTTTGGCATTTCCATTCCGAATGGAATGCCAACAGCCGTTGCTGATACCGTAATCATAGCGCCCGCCAAAAAACAGAACAAAATGCCATTGGCAAAGTTATAGAGGGTTACCAACTGTTTGCCACAAATTTTCTCCAGTTGATAATAAAGTGTTAAGCGATACTGAACTGCAATTTCTGCAGTAAGAAAACGCCAACACAATACTGCCATCATATTTCCTATTATCAATCCAAAAATCAAATCAAAAGCACTCACTCCTGTTGTTAAAAATAAGGGGCCGATTACAAACTCAGTCCCTGCAGCATGTTCACCAGCATACATTCCTAGAAAACTTTTCCAGCTTTTTAATTTAGATTCAGGAACTGGGGTTCTTTCAAATTCATCACTTTGGATTGAGATGGTTTTGTTTTTTGCTGTGGTCATAAATTTTCTCCTTATTTGTGAACTAAATAGTTAGGTAAGTCTGTTATTGAAGCACAACAAAGCTGCTCTAGGTTTTGTTGTAATTGTGTTTTAAGTATTGAAATGGTATGGTTTCCTCCTTGAACACCTAAAGCAGCCACTCCATACATAAAAGCACGTCCCATAAACGTAAAATCAGCACCACTTGCCAAACATCGAGCAATATCTGGCCCTGAACGAAGACCGCTATCTTGCATGATGGTAATTTTATGTTTGTATTTTGCCACTATGGATTGTAATGCGGCTATTGAAGATTCTCCGGCATCGAGTTGCCTTCCTCCATGATTTGAAACAATTATACCATCAAAACCCAAATCAATGGCTGTTTGGGTATCCGCTTCTGAAGCAACTCCTTTAAGTATTAGTTTACCTTTCCAACGGTCGCGTATGGGCTTTATCCGTTCAGTATCTAAACGTCCAGAAAAAGTTTTATCCATAAAAGCACCTAGTTGTTTTAGGTTTAACCCCTCTGGAGTATAGGGCTTTAGTGTTTCAAATGTTGGGGTGCCATAGCGCAAGGTGTTTAATGCCCAACGGGGGCGTCCTAATATTTGAATAATATTTCGAAGACTCATTTTTGGAGGTAACGCTAGTCCATTTTTAAAATCTCTGGGCCGGTAACCAAACGTGGGAACATCGCATAGTAAAACCAATACTTCACAACCTGCTGCTGCTGCCCTATCAATTATATCATTTCTTACCTCTTCGGCAGCAGGGTTATATAATTGAAACCATGCATTTCCTTCTGTAAGTTCACAGGCTCTTTCAATATTCATTGTAGTTACAGTACTTAAAATAAAGGGAATGTTATGGGCGTAAGCAGCTTTTGCTAATATTTCTGGTGCGTTGGGCCACATTAAACCTTGTAAGCCCACGGGTGCAATTCCAAAAGGGGCCGCATAGGTCTTCCCAAAAAGAGTTGTATTTAAATTGCTGCCATTAAAGGTTTTCAGGTAATGTGGTTTTAGTTGAACTGTTCGAATTTCATCGGTATTACGTTTTAAATTCACATCTTCATTACATCCTCCATCTAGATATTCAAAAGCAAATCGGGGGATTTTCTTTTGTGCTTCCTTTCTTAAATCTTCTACTGCGGGGTATTGTTTATTAAATTCCATGCTTATATTTTAAAAACTGGTTGAAACGGTTCCCAATTTAAATTATGTCTTAGTCCATCTAGGTTTTTTTCTGAAATCCCTAGAACCAACGCTGCTCCTAAAGCAGAGCCAACTGCAGTTTCTGCTTTATAAAGTGAAACTTCTGGGAAAAAATAACTCAGATAAGTTAAAAATACAGTGTTTTTTGAAAATCCTCCCTCTATATAAAAATCTTCTATCTCATCTAATTGTATTTCTTCTCTTATGTGTTTCGATAATTGTAATGTTAAATCATAGACTAAATGATGTACCGCTGCTTCTGGATGGGATAACGCATCCCAATTTGTTTGTAAAAGTTCAGGGTTTTTATCAAGATAAATCCACTGAAATACTGGTTTATTTAAATTTACTGGCGTATACTTTGACTGATAAGAAATAGCATTCAATTCTTTTTTGGACACCCTAAAATGAGAGGAAATTTGATCTAATTGTTCATCATATTCTTTACCCATGAATAACCTAATAGCTTGAACAGCTCTTCCTTCTGGCTGCATATAAAAAAGGGGTGCTTTTGTTCTAAATAAAAAATTTTGCGTGGCATATGGGTTAAATACCACTGCCCATGTCCCTGTAGAGACTAATAAAAAGGGGCGTTTTGTCATTATTAAATATGGGTACAATGCTGCTGAAGAATCGTGTATGCCTATTCCAACAGTTAACGGATTGCCTTTATATTGTACTGAAAAAGTAGTTTTAGTTGGAACAATTGGTAGTAATTTTGAAGTAAGTTGTTCTTCTTCGACCCAACGATGGTAGTTTTTTTCGGAATAGTCCCAAAGTGCAGTGTGGCATCCTATGCTTGTGTAATCACTTACGTATTGTTTTGTAAAAAGCGAACTTAAATATTGTGGGAAATGAATGGAAGTTTGAATCTGATTAAATAGGTCAGGGCGTTTGTACTTTAACCAATACAGTTGCATTCCAGAATTAAGCATTCCTGATTTAGGACTTCCTGTATGGGTATTAAATTCAGCCTCAGGACCATATACATTATAAAATTGCTGCTGTAAATCTTCATCAAAGGGTTTTAGGTAATTGTATAAATGCCCTATTCCTTCTCCTTGAGCACTTAAATGAACCCAACTTGCACCGTAAGAACTAAAATTAAGGTGAGAAACTTTTATTTTGTGTTGCCATAAAAGAATGTCAAGCTGATTGAATATCCATTTTTGAAGTGCAGAAAGGTCTTCACAGGGAAATCCTTCATCATCTAGTATTTCATTAAATGCTTGTTCTTCTTTATAGATAACCTTCCAATTGCTATCAAATACGATACATTTTTTGTTGGTTTTTCCAATATCAAATATGGCAGTTATTGCATTCATGATTACAATCCTGAGGCCACGGTGTCTTTCCCTCTTTCTTCAATTAATCGCAGTCGAACATTCAGTTTTCTGTAAACAGCTAAAGGATTTAATGCTCCATTTTGGAGTCTTCTTACTTCAGCCAAAATAGGGCGAACGTCGGTTTCATATGCCTTTTTAAGTATTTCTTGAGCGTAGACAACATCATGTGAAGCTTGCGCTTTTCTTAACTCCTGTTGATCAATCAATAGCGCTTTAGCATAAGCGTTTTTTATAGCTTCAATTGATTGTATAAGGTCTTCCAATGGGTCTTTTGTATTGTGAGAAGCATCAATCATCCATGCTGGATAAGGATTTTTTTCATTTTCTTGCATGCCATAAACCAACTCATTAAAAATCAAAAACAAAGCATAGGGTTTAATACTTCCTACACTTAAATCATCATCTCCATATTTACTGTCATTAAAATGAAACCCTCCTAATTTTCCTTGTAGCAGTAAAGTAGCCACTATTTGTTCAATATTGGTATTCGGTAAATGATGCCCTAAGTCAACTAAGGTAAATGCTTTGGGGCCCAAGTGGCTAGCAAGCATATATGAAGTGCCCCAATCAGGAATAACCATGCTATAAAAATTTGGCTCGTAGGGTTTATACTCTATAAACAATTTCCAATCCTCTGGAAGTGCTTTATAAATTTGCTTAAGGCTTTCAAGAGTGTTTTTTAAAACCCTTTGAAAATTGTTTTGTCCAGGAAAATTAGATCCGTCTGCCAACCAAACAGTCAAACTTTTAGAGCCTAACTTTTTGCCTAGTTCTATGACTTCTAGATTATGATTTACAGCTTGTTGTCGAATGGCAGGGTCAACGTTACATAACGATCCAAATTTATAGGAATATGTTTGTCCCTTTTGGTCTTGAAATGTGTTAGAGTTCATTGCATCAAAAGCGATTCCTAGAGACTTTGCTTTCTTCTTGATTTCCCTTTCGTTATCTACCTTATCCCATGGTATATGTAATGAAACGGCTCCTGAATTTTGAGTTAACGCATGGAGTAAGCCAATATCCTCAATTTTTTGTAGTAAAGTAGTAGGTTCACCCCCTATACTAAATCGACCAAAACGAGTTCCACCGGTTCCTAAAGCCCAACTGGGAATAGCTATTTGAAAGGTAGTAAGTTGTTCCATTATTTTAGAAACATCAATACCCTCATTAATCAACTTTTCTTTTAAAAACCCAAAGTTGTCATGATGTATAGATTCATGCTCTAGGTTTTGCTTTGCAATCTGATCGACAGATAAAATCATGTATTCTTTTTAACAGTTATCGAACGAAAGCGGATGCCATGCCGCCATCAATATTTAAAGTGTTTCCTGTAGATTTAGGTAAAATAGCTACCAAAGCAAATACACCATCGGCAATATCTGAGGGATAAATTATCTCATTCAATAAATTCCGTTTGGCGTAATGAGCGGGTAATTCTTCAACTGTAATTCCATATGCCTTCGCTCTACCTTCCGCCCATGCTCCTTCCCATATTTTACT
>JALRBW010000032.1 GCA_023257625.1 Flavobacteriaceae bacterium
ATGGCGGTGATTCGCTGATCACTCGAACCCGAGCCGAGCAGTTGTCCCATCGATGTATTGGCCTCGGAGAGGTCCTCGATAACGAGTTGCCCTCGGATCTTACCGCCCTTGAACTCCTTTTAAATTATAATTTCACCCCTCCAGAGGCTTCAATTCAATTACCGTTTAGTTTTGCATACACTTTAACTAATGCCTTTTTTCAAAGTAGTTTTGGTAGTGATGAGGATATTTGGGGGGTAGTAAATTTTGGAGATCGAGTTCCTTATATTCCTAAAAATCAATGGACATTAACTGCTAGATTAGAATATAATCGATATGAAATTAATCTGAGTTCTCGATTTAATGGTGCTTTTGCAATCCAGGCCGTTAGCAGTTTAGTAGGATTTTCTGAAGATGTACCTTCCAACTTTATTGTAGATTTTTTCGCTAGATATCATATAAATAAACAATTACGATTGACAGCACAAATTGTTAATTTATTTAATGAGGTATATTTAGCCTCAAGAGTCCCTGCAGGATTTCGTCCAGGTCATCCTTTCGGATTAACTCTTGGAATTCAATTAAATTTGTAAATCATATTTAAAGAAATAAAAATAATATACATAAATTTTAAGTTTTTGAATAATAAAAAATTGTAGCTGTAGCCTATTTAAATTTCTTATATTTGCATGCAATTAATTATAAATTAATTGCTTATGGATTCCAATAAATTTTTTGGTTTAGGGTTAACGTATGATGATGTTCTATTGGTCCCTAACTACTCTGAAATACTACCAAGGGCCGTCTCTATCCATTCTAAATTTAGCCGATCTATTCCCCTTAATATTCCTATTATATCTGCTGCTATGGATACTGTTACGGAAAGTCAAATGGCCATTGCAATGGCTAGAGAGGGGGGTATTGGTGTTTTGCATAAAAACATGTCAATAACTGAACAAGCTTTAAAAGTAAGGGCTGTAAAAAGATCTGAATCTGGGATGATAATTGATCCAGTAACCTTACCCGAAACAGCTTTAGTTTCTGATGCGAAAAATAGTATGGAGGAAAATAGAATAGGAGGAATCCCAATTGTAGATCAGAACAAAAAACTTATTGGAATTGTAACGAATCGAGATTTACGTTTTGAGAATGACAATTCAAGACCCATTAAAGAGGTTATGACTAAAAATAACCTAATAACAGTCAACCAAGGTACTTCACTTCAAGATGCAGAACAAATTTTACAACAACATAAAATTGAAAAATTGCCAGTTGTTTCTGAGGACAATACTTTAGTAGGTTTAATTACATTTAGAGACATTACCAAACATTCTACTAAGCCGAATGCAAATAAAGACAATTGGGGTCGTCTTCGTGTAGCAGCTGCGGTAGGGGTTACTGAAGATGTAATTGATCGTGTTACTGCATTAAACTCTGCCGGTGTCGATGCTATAGTGGTTGATACCGCCCATGGACATAGCAAAGGAGTAGCCGATGTATTAAAAAAAATAAAATCTAAATTTTCTTCTCTTGATGTTGTTGTAGGAAACATTGCTACAAAAAGTGCTGCAAAATATTTAGTTGACTTAGGAGCAGATGCTGTAAAAGTAGGAATTGGTCCTGGATCAATATGTACTACACGCGTTATCGCAGGTGTTGGTTTTCCTCAATTATCTGCAATTTTAGAAGTAAGTAAAGCCATTGAAGGATCAGGAGTTCCTGTAATTGCTGATGGTGGAATTCGTTACACAGGTGATATTCCAAAAGCTATAGCTGCAGGAGCCGATTCTGTTATGCTAGGATCATTACTCGCAGGGACAAAAGAATCTCCAGGTGAAACGGTAATCTTTGAAGGAAGAAAATACAAAACCTATAGAGGAATGGGTTCAGTTGAAGCCATGAAAATGGGAAGTAAAGATCGATATTTTCAAGACGTTGAAGATGATATTAAAAAATTAGTTCCCGAAGGTATAGTGGGAAGAGTGCCTTATAAAGGTGATCTTAACGAAAGTATTCATCAATTTATAGGAGGTCTACGTGCAGGTATGGGATACTGTGGCGCTTCTGATATAGAAACGCTTAAAAAAACAGCAAAATTTGTTCAGATTACAGCAGCTGGAATAAGGGAGAGCCATCCTCACAATATTCATGTTACAAAAGAAGCTCCTAATTATAGCCCAGGATAACGATTAAGCGATTATTTTGAAAGAATGAATATTTCCATTAGAAGTTACGCGTACAACATACATATTTCTCGATGCTAAGTCTATTTGGAATGAGAATTGAGAAAAATCATATACTTTTTCTTCGGTAATTTTATTTCCAATTATTGAATATACTTCAATTTTCCCTGAGCCAATAAAACCTTGAATGTAAAGATAGCCCTCCTGATAAACAATTTTCTTTTCGGTTTGTAAAACAATATTATTCTCAACAAATCCATTAAGAATTGCAAATGCTGGGGTCATAAATAAAATCATTAAGTAGATAACTACAATCCGCATGAAAGTCTACTTTTGTTTAAATGTACAAACAATTAGCAAGTTGTAAAACTATTATTAACAATTTAATATACATTAAATCAATACTTTATGATACTTATTAAAAAATATGTAAAATTGTTTACAATTCATACTTTAAATATTAGATTTTCAAAAGTGAAATTCTTTTTTAAATATACTCCTTTTTTAATTTTTGTGCTCGTTGCATCCTGTTCACATTTGAGTCCAATACAGGATGATGTAATTGCTAGAGTTGGTACCTTGTATTTGTATCGTTCAGACCTAAAAAAGATGCTATCAGAAGAATTTTTATCTACTCAAGATAGTATCGTTAAAACGCGTGCTTTTATTGACCAATGGGCTCATAAACAAATAATACTACAACAAGCAAAATTTAATCTTCCTGAAGCTAAAATTTTGGGAATTGAAGAATTGGTAGATCAGTATAGGACAGAATTGTTTGCCAATACCTACAAGCAGTATATTGCAAATGAGACCTTAGACACTCTAATAAATGAGCAGCAGTTAGATTCTTTTTTATATGAAAATAAATCAGTATTTAAACTAAATGCTCCATTGTATCAAGTTCGTTATATACACTTGCCTATAGATAATGTAGATCAAAATTTAATTGAATTTAGCTTTGAACGATATGATTCAATTGACCGTCACCTTTTAGATTCATTATCATTTCAATTCACACATTTTATTCTTAATGATAGTTTATGGCTAAAACGAAATGATTTATTTTCTCAGGTTAAATTTTTAACAAATGAAAACCTTGATAAATACTTAAAAAAATCACAATTTTTTAAAGAGAAAGATGCAGAGGGAGTATATTTGTTACGTTTTAACGATTTTCTAAATAAAGGGGATATACCTCCAAAAGAAATTGTTTTTCCAACAATTAAAAATGTAATTCTAAATCAACGTAGAGTTGAGTTTACGAAATCTTTTGAATATGAATTATTACAAAATGCGATTAAATCAAAAACCTATGAAATTTATTAAAATTCTCCTCTTATTAATGGGAATAAATTTTAATTCCATTTTAGCACAAAATGAAGCTCTAGCTAACAGAATTAAAATTGATGGTGTATCTGCTGTGGTTGGAGATTATGTAATACTTGATTCAGATATTGATAAAACCTTAATTGAAATGGAAGCTCAAGGGATATCTTCAAAGGGTATAACTCGATGTCAAATGTTGGGAAAGTTAATGGAGGATAAGTTATACGCACACCATGCTGTTCAAGATAGTTTGGAAATTAATGTAGAAGAAATATACAATTCTGTGGACCAGGTTATCGATAATTTTACTCAACAATTGGGTAGTATTGAAAAAGTTTTAGAGTTCTACAATAAAGAAGATGAAGCTACCTTTCGTCAAGAAATATTTGAAATAAATAAAATTCAAAAACTTTCTACTATGATGCAAACAAAAATTGTTGAAAATGTTGAAGTCACACCAGAAGAAGTTCGTCAATTTTTTGAATCTATTCCCAAAAGAGAACTTCCTGTTTTTGGAACTGAATTGGAAATTTCACAAATCGTTATTGAACCTGAGGTTAGTGAAAATGAAAAAAATAGGATAATACGACAACTGGAGACCTTTCGAGAAGACGTTTTAGAAAGAGGATCAAGCTTTGCTTCAAAGGCAATATTATATTCTCAAGACCCAGGATCACGTTCTTCAGGAGGCAAATATACACTTCATCGTAAACGTCCTAGAATGGTAAAAGAATTTAGAGATGTTGCCTTTAGTATGGAAGAGGGAGAAATCTCTGAACCTTTTAAAACAGATTTCGGTTGGCATATAATTATGGTTGATAAAATAAGAGGGCAAGAAGTGGACGTTAGACATATTTTATTAACCCCTAAAATTGAATCTGATCAACTTCAACAAGCCAAAGAAAAGTTAGATAGTTTGCGTTTGCGTATTCAAAATAACGAGATTGACTTTAAAACTGCAGCACTTGAATTTTCTGATGAAAAAGAAACCAAATTTAATGGCGGTGTATTAATCAATCCTCAAACAGGAGACACTCGTTTTGAATTAACAAATTTAGATCCAGTGCTTTACAGTCAAATTAGAAACCTCAGCGATCAAGAAATTTCATATCCCTTACTAGAGGAAGATCGTTCGGGTTTAAAAAAATATAAGATTATAAAGGTGAGCAATAGATTTGATGAGCATGTTGCAGATTATTCAAAAGATTACGTTAGAATTAAATCACTTGCATTAAAAGAAAAGCAATTAAATGCAATTCAAGATTGGATGGCAGACAAGATTGAAGACACCTATATAAATTTAAATAGAATAAGTAGAGCTTGTGAATTCAAAAATGATTGGCTAAAGAAATTGTAATAAATCGGTTTATTTGAAATATTTCTTTGGAACCCAAAGCATACCAAAACATTCTCCTTTTTCTTTGTGAATACTTTTATGATGAATTTTATGGGCTCTTCGTATGCCACGGGCATATTTATTGTCAATTGACCGGAATAACTTAAAACGTTGATGAATGAAGATATCATGAACTAAAAAATAGGTTAATCCATATAAGAAAATCCCAAGTGCTATTGGTAAACCAGGCCAAAAATTAATTTCTCCCCACAAAATCACGAATACAGCACTAACTAAAGCATAAAAAATAAAAAAAGTATCGTTTCGTTCAAACCAGGATTTGTGATCCTTTTTATGATGATCTTTATGTAGAGACCATAAAAACCCATGCATTATGTATTTATGTGAAAACCAAGCCATGAATTCCATAAAACAAAACGTAGACAATAAAACGAAAATCCAGAGAAAGGGCATTATTGAAATTTAAAGTAAATTTAAACGATACTTCACATAGCTTCGAGCAAAAACTCCCATTTTTTGATAATTTGGAACTCTAATTCTTTTATGTTGAATGTTAAATGAGGGAGTATTTTTTAACTTTGACAAAAGTTTCTTATAATATTTGTAAGCTGTGTAAACTCCAAATCTGGCTTCTGTTGGTAATTTAAAAATTCCATACAGAGCTTTTTCAAAATCAGCTTCAATTTCTTTAATAATAGCAATCTTAGCGACTTCATCAAAATTTGAAAAATTTATATTAGGGAAATAAGTTCGATCAAGTACATGAAAGTCATCTTTTAAATCCCTTAAAAAATTTACTTTTTGAAAAGCGGAACCTAAAGCCATAGCAGCTGGTCTTAAGGAATCATAAGTTGCCTGATCTCCTTTTACAAATACTTTTAAACACATTAATCCAACTACATCCGCAGAACCATAAATATATTCTTTATATTCTTCTTGAGTTTTATAAACATGCTTATCTAGGTCCCATCGCATACTTTTCATAAAGGCTCGAACTAAATCCAAATCAATATTGAATTCAGTAACTGTTTTTTGAAAGGCATTAAGAATTGGGTTTAAGCTAATTTTAGTCTCTATACTATGAAATAAATCAGCCTCAAATCGATCTAAAAGTTCTTTTTTTGGAAAATTATGAAAACTATCAACTATCTCATCTGCAAAACGTACAAATCCATAAATATTATAAATATGATGGCGAATAGATGCGTCTAGCATTTTAGTTGCCATAGAAAAGGAAGTACTGTAAGATTGGGTAACCAACTTACTGCAGTCCTGACTAACATGATCAAAAAGAGATTTCATACAACTACAAATCAATGTAAATGTACTAAAATGTGATATAAAATAAGAAAAAAATTAAACAAAAACCCTTTCTACAAGATATCTTGAAATGAAGGATTCTACTGAACGAAATATTTCAATTTGAGAAGGGAGCTTTTCTGTTTTAATTTCAATTTGTTGAGGTCCAAATAATAATAACTTTGAATTTCTATTGGCCAAAAGCGTTTTATGAAAATAATTTAGAAAAGACATAATTTCATCTTTGTTGGGCTCTACAGTAAGGTAAGAAACAAAAATAAATTCTGCTTGATAAGTATATAGAGTTTCTAAACTAGAACTTTGTAATGATTGTCCTAAGAAAATAGTTCGGAAACCTTTAGATAAAATCAAATAATTTAAATATAAAATACCTAATTCGTGGATTTCATTTTCCGGCAAAAAGAGAACAAATGGAGGATGATCTTCTCTTCTTGGTTTTTCTCGCTGAAGAGTTTCAGTTTGGAGATGTATCTTTTGTTTTACTAAATGGGTAATAAAATGTTCATGGGAGGGTGAAATAGCACCAGTTTGCCATAAAATACCAAGTTCTCGCATTAATGGCAAAAACATATTTAAAAAAATATATTCAAAATCATGATGTTGAGAAATTTCTAAATAGTTAGCATCAAATAACTCGTAGTCAAAATTAATCATAGCTAGTTTAAAAGCATTGATAGAAACTTGTTCGGAATTTGACTTTAAAGCTATACTTCGAACTAATTCTGGAATTTCATCACTTTCTAAACATGCTATTTTAGAAATTTTGAATCCATGGTTATAAAGTAAAGTAACATTGAGAAGTTTTTTCAAACTTTCTAAACTGTACCGACGTATGTTGGTATCTGTTCTTTCAGGTTCTAAAAGATTATATCTTTTTTCCCAAATTCTTAAAGTATGTGCCTTGATTCCCGATAGGTTCTCAAGGTTTTTAATGCTGAAGGTGCTTTTTATCCTTTCCATGCGTCCAATATTCATTTAAAAAGCTTAAACAAATATAGAAAATTTTTT
>JALRBW010000018.1 GCA_023257625.1 Flavobacteriaceae bacterium
CTAAAACAAGTCCCAAGGTTGTATTTGGAATTCCTTTTTGTTTTAAAAAGGCTAGGGTTTCCTCAATTTTTTCTTTCATCGGATGGGGATATTAAATGCATCAATTCTGGGAAATGTAAAACATCTTCATAGGTATCAATATCGGTTTTTTCTTGTAAAAGTACAACCTTGTACTTTTTTAAATCTTCAAGGGTTGCAGCTAAAACTGAAGAAGAACTCCATTTTTTATTTTGAAATAGTTCTACGATAGTTTCTTTTTTACCTAAAAGATAATATCCACCATCTTTTGATGGCCCTATAACACAATCATTAGTTTTTAAAAGGTGAAAAGCATGGTTGATTAATGTGGTATCAAAATCCCATAAATCAGTACCTACAATTACTATGTTTTTATATCCTTGATTAAACCCCCATTGAAAAGCATGACTCATGCGTTCACCTAAATCGGATCCATTTTGTTCTTTTAATACAAAGGTTGGAAAATTTGCCTGTAAAAGTTCTGGGTTATTTCCATTGAAAAAAATGACAACTTCATGCGGAAGGTTTTCAAGTATTTGATTTGTTTTTCGAAGTAAGTGGGTATAAATGATTAAGGCATTTTGGTTTCCAACTGTTTTAGCTAAACGGGTTTTTACTGTACCTAATACTGGAGTTTTTGCAAAAACAAGGAGTAATGATTTCATTGTTATAAAATTACGTAATCAAGTAGGAGAAGACGAAATGTTACCTAGCTTAAATTTTAATTAAGTTAAAATAGGGTGTAGGTAATGAATGGTATTTGGTAACTAAAGAGAATGGTATATTATAAAAATCATTGAAGTTGACTTTCAATCCAAATATGCATTTGATGGGCATTTTCAGCTTCTTTTAGTAATTCCATATTCGAATTAAAACAAAAGAGGGTAGGGGTGGCTATAAGATGTAATGATTTTGCAAGTTGACTCTTCCAACCTTTTTTATTGTGATACGTTTCCCAAGTGTCATTGCTATAAAATAACTTATAGTCTTCTTCATTATCATCAATGGAAACATACACAATCTGATACCCTTTGCTTTTCCAAGGGATGTAAAAACGTTGTAATGCATAATGGTCAATTTGGCAAGCTGGGCAAGTGCTTTGTCCAATAATTAATATTAAATGCGGCTTTGCTTTTTCAGATAAAAGGGGCATTTTGTTAAATAAAGATTTTAGGGCAATTATAAATCAACGCTATTGTGATATAATAATCAACAACCTTGTAAAATTAATTAAAAAAAGTGAATGTCAATATTTATTCTGGCATATACATTTCAAATAGAAAAATGGAGTAAATCAAAATATAAAATTTTTAAATCCGAAAAAGTTTTTTGACCTTGTAAAGAAAAAATGAGCCGACCTTATTACCAAAGTCAAGACTTAAAAAAGTTTAAAAATATTACAGATTGGTCCCCCGAATTGGGCACCAAATTTTTTGAGTACTACAATAGTGTTTTTCAAGAAGGGGCATTATCGTCACGAGAAAAATCACTTATTGCTTTAGCAGTAGCCCATTCAGTTCAATGTCCTTATTGTATAGATGCGTATACTCAAGACGGACTTCAACGTGGAATAGAAAGAAATGAAATGATGGAAGCGGTTCATGTAGCTGCTGCAATTCGCGGGGGAGCTTCTCTTGTTCACGGAGTTCAAATGATGGAAGTCTATGATAAACGAAGCATGTGATGCCTATAAAATCATTACAATCTAGATCGCATTTACTTTCTTCAACACAAGCCCAATTGCAATGGCTTGAAAACGGAATATTCAAGCCTGGTGGATTACCCTCTTTTGCTGCTAAGGTAAATGATTATCAAAATACACCTTTGCGTCCTCGTACCCTTGAAATACTTCAACTGAACTTAGGGTATATGTGTAATCAAGTTTGTACACATTGCCATGTTGATGCGGGACCTGATCGGAAGGAAATGATGAGTGAAGCGACCTTAGAAAAAGCTCTTGATCTTATTCGGAAAACCTCTATTAAAACGCTTGATTTAACTGGTGGCGCCCCAGAAATGCATCCTTATTTCCTTGAATTTGTTACGCAAGCTGCTCAATTGGGAATTCAAGATTTGATAGTGCGTTCTAATCTTACCATTTTACTTGCGAATAAAAAATACGCAGATTTGCCTGAGTTTTTCAAGACACATAATGTGCATATAGTTTCTTCATTACCTTTTTATAAAAAAGAAAAAACGGATCGTCAACGTGGGTCGGGTGTATTTTTAAAATCAATAGAAGCATTAAAGCGATTAAATGCAGTGGGGTATGGAAAACCGAATACGAATCTAAAACTCGATTTGGTTTATAATCCATCAGGGGCTTTCTTACCTGGAAACCAAAAAAGTTTAGAATTGGAGTTTAAAAAAGCCCTTAAAACTGATTTTGATATTGATTTTAATCAATTATTTACCATCACAAATATGCCTATCAGTCGTTATTTAGATTTTTTAATAGCTTCCGAAAATTATGATGAATATATGGAATCGTTAGTAGAGGCCTTTAATCCTGCTGCTTTAGATAAAGTAATGTGTACCAACACCTTGTCTGTTCGTTGGGATGGCTATCTATACGATTGTGATTTTAATCAAATGTTAGATTTAAAAGTGAACCACCTTTTGCAACATATTGATGATTTTTCAGCGGTAGACCTTCTTAATCGAGAAATATGCGTTTCACAACATTGCTATGGGTGTACTGCAGGCTCAGGAAGTAGTTGTCAGGGAAGCGTGGTTTAAAAAAAATGGAAATTTAAGATCTTATGGACTGGATAAAATCTGGAATTCCTTCAACTCCCTTTTCTTCTAATAATTGTATGAAAGCCGAACCAATAATTGCTCCTCTTGAATATTGTGTAGCTGCTGAAAAAGTAGTTGCATTACTAATTCCAAACCCCACAACTGTAGGGGTTTGAAGTTGCATGTTGGCGATTCTCTTGAAATAAGAGGTTTGTGATGCTCCAATTGAATTTTTTGCTCCCGTTACACTGGCACTCGACACCATATAAATGAACCCCTTTGAAACTGAATCTATAAAACGAATACGTTCCTCGCTTGTTTGAGGAGTAATTAAAAACATATTGTAAAGACCATACTGTTCAAAAATGGATTGATACTTTTCATGATATACATCAACAGGCAAGTCAGGAATTATGAGACCATCAATACCTACTTTTTGGCAATAGCTACAAAACTGTTCAACCCCAAATTGCAAAATGGGATTAAAATACCCCATTAGAATTAAGGGTATCGAAATGGTTTGACGAACCCCTTCCAATTGAGAAAAGAGTTTTTTTGTTGTCATCCCGTTTTTTAATGCTTTTGTTGAGCTTTCTTGTATGGTTGGACCATCGGCCAAAGGATCTGAAAAAGGAAGACCAATTTCTACCATATCAACCCCTGTATGTTGAAGGCTTTTTAAAATGGTTACTGTATCTTCTAAGGCAGGATGCCCTGCGGAAAAGTAAATAGACAAAAGTGTTTTGCCGTCCTTAAATTTTTGATCGATTCGATTCATTATAATTTAAAATATTCAATGTAAGTAGCTAGGTCTTTATCTCCTCTTCCTGAACAATTAAAGACGATAATATCATTGGGTTTAAAACGACGAACATCGAGTACGGCGAAAGCGTGTGCAGTTTCAATAGCAGGTATAATGCCTTCCATTTGCGAGAGGGTTAGTCCCCAATCCATTGCTTCTTGATCAGGAATGGAAATAAATTCAGCTCTTTTGCTTCGAAACAAATGCGCATGCATTGGACCCACACCAGGGTAATCTAATCCTGCAGAGATTGAATAGGGTTCCGTTATTTGTCCATCCTCTGTCTGCATCAAAAGAGTTTTGCTACCGTGAATAATACCTTCCTTCCCTAACGCGGAAGTAGCGGCACTTTCACCAGAATCAATTCCTTTACCAGCTGCTTCAACGGCTATAATATTTACTCGGGTATCGTTGAGGTAATGATAAAACAATCCTGCGGCATTGCTTCCACCACCTACACAAGCAATAACATAGTCTGGGTAATCACGCCCTTCTTTTTCCTCTAGTTGTATTTTTGTCTCAGCGCTGATAACCGACTGAAATCGAGCTACCATATCGGGGTAGGGATGTGGTCCTACTACAGAACCAATAATATAATGAGTGTCTACTGGGTTGTTGATCCAGTCACGTATCGCTTCGTTAGTAGCATCTTTTAACGTTTTACTACCGGATTGTGCCGCTCGTACTTCTGCACCTAACATTTTCATTCGTGCCACATTAGGAGCTTGCCTTTTAATGTCTAAGGCCCCCATATAAACTACACACTCAATACCCATAAGTGCGCAAACTGTAGCCGTTGCTACGCCATGTTGTCCTGCACCAGTTTCAGCAATAATTCGTTTTTTTCCAAGTCGTTTCGCTAAAAGAATTTGTCCTATAGTATTGTTTACTTTATGCGCCCCTGTATGACATAAATCTTCACGTTTAAGATATATTTTAGTATTGTATTTTTCTGATAAACGGTTGGCAAAATATAAGGGTGTTGGCCGTCCAACATATTCTTTTAATAAGGAATCAAATTCCTTTTTAAAGTCTTCTTGCGACGTAATGGTGAGATATTGAGTGCGAAGTTCTTCTACATTTGGATAAAGCATTTCGGGTATGTATGCCCCACCAAAATCACCATAATATCCTTTGTCATCAACGTTGTAATTCATCCCATTGGGTTTTAAATTCTTTTAATTTTTGCAGGTCTTTATATCCTGGAGCAATTTCAAATTTACTATTTACATCAATAGCATAGAGGGGTAGTTTTTCTTTTATGATAACCTTTAAAGCATTTAGGTCATCTAATCCAATACCTCCACTTAGAAAAAAGGGTTTTTCATAAGGATAATTAGCTAATATAGACCAGTCAAAAGAATAGCCATTACCTCCTGGTAGAAGCCCTTTGGTGTCAAAAAGGAAAAAATCACAAGAGAACAAATAGGGCTCTAGTTTTTTAAAATCAAAAGAATCTCCTACTGAAAATGCTTTGATTACTTCACTTCCTGCTTCTTTTAAAACCTGACACATTTTAGGTGTTTCACTTCCATGTAGTTGGAGCGCATTTAGTTTGTGTTTCTTAATTTGATTAAGAATAACCGAAGAAGACTCATCCACAAAAACTCCTGTTTTTTTTATTGAATTGGGTAGGGTTGGGGTAGCAGTATTTACAAATCGAGAAGACTTTGACCAAAAAATAAAACCCATATAATCAGGACCTAAATCAGTTACAACACGAATATTATCGGGGTCTCTAAGTCCACAAATTTTGAATTTAATCATTGTAATCCTTCTATAAATTGTTTTGCGGCTGCACCAGGAGAATTCGTTTTCATGAAATGTTCACCAACCAAAAATCCTTGAAATCCATGTCCTTTTAGAGTTTTGATGGAATCTAGGGTACTAATTCCACTTTCAGAAACTTTAATGAAATCAGATGGAATAGCGGAAGCCATTTCTATACTGGTTTCAATATTTACTTCAAAGGTTTTTAAATCTCGATTGTTTACACCAATCATATCAATTGAAGGCATTAAAGCTTTATCTAATTCTTGTTGAGTATGCACTTCTAGAAGCACCTCAAGGTCTAATTGCTTGGCACAAAAAGATAAAGATTCTATTGCTTCTCTTGTTAAAACAGCAGCAATTAACAAAACGACATCAGCACCGTGAGCCTTAGCTTCAATAAGTTGGTATTCATCAATGATAAATTCTTTTCTCAATATAGGCAAAGTACAAACGGCTCTAGCTTGAACTAAATCTTCCAATGCTCCACCAAAGTATTTTAAATCGGTCAAAACAGACATGCCACAAACTCCGGCATTTTCGTAGCCCTGGGCCACCTCAAATATTGATAAATTTGAATTGATATTTGATTTTGAAGGTGAACGTCGTTTGTGTTCTGCTATTATTCCAGATGAACTCGTTTTTAATCGATTAGAAAGCGAAATTACAGGCTTTTCGAATAGTGATGATTGCTCCCAGTATGATGCTGGAAATAATTCTTTGCGCAAGGCAACCTCCTTTTTTTTATCTACAATGATTTGGTCAAGAATATTCATAACGCACTTACTTTTTGAAGAGTAATAAAAGCTTGTTTCGCTTTTCCTGACACTAAGGATTCGTAGGCGCGGTCATATCCATCTTTAGGTTTTAAATTTAATGCTGTTGCAATAGCAATTCCAGCATTAGCACAAACTACTTGCTGTTGTGCAAGAGTTCCTTTACCATCCAAAACAGCACTAAAAATAGCTGCTGAACTCGCAATATCATGCCCACCTACAATAGAATCTGAAGTGAGATTGGTTAACCCAAAATCAGAGGAATGAAGCAATTGTTCACCAAAGTGACTAAACGTTTTTGTAGGTCCTGTAAGTGAAATTTCATCATACCCATCTAATGCATAAAGAACTGTATATTGAGAATCGGTGTTTTGAAATACATAATGATAAAGTCGCGCCAATTCAAGAGTAAATACACCAGATACCTGTTTTTTTGGAAAGGAAGGATTAACTAAAGGACCAAGCATATTAAAAAATGTTTTTACTCCTAAATCTTTTCGAACAGGAGCAACTTCTTTCATTGCTGGATGAAAAAGAGGGGCATGTAAAATACAGATACCTGCTTCTTCAATTTGATGTTGTAGCTTTTTTTCTTCATTAGTAAAACGAATCCCTAAAGCTTCTAATACATTGCTTGAACCACAACCTGACGAAACTCCGTAATTTCCGTGTTTTGTAACCTTTACACCGGCCCCGGCTGTAACAAAGGCAGCTAAAGTTGAAATATTAAAAGTGTCTTTTCCATCACCACCTGTACCACACAAATCTATGGCATTGTATTTTTTTAAATCAATAGGGATACATAGCGAAAGTAACGCTTCTCGAAACCCTTCTAGTTCAGCAACGGTTATGCTTCGCATCATATAAACGGTTAAAAAAGAAGCTATTTGAGCGTGATTAACCTCTCCTTTTGCAATTTTGACTAAGGTCTCTCGAGCTTCATCCCGATCTAGATGTTCGTGCTGAGTTAAACGGTTTAATAATGATTTCATGAGCTGCTTTGAATCCAGTTTTCAATTATTTTTTTACCATAGGGGGTTAGTACTGACTCAGGGTGGTATTGAACGCCACAAACATTGTAGGATTTATGGCGTAGTGACATTAATTGGCCTTTATCATCAAAACTCGTGGCAATTAAACTTTCAGGCAGTGGGGTGGAAACTACCCATGAATGATAGCGTCCTACTTCAAATGTTTTCGGTAAGTCTTTAAATAATGGATCGTTTCCTATGGTGGTTACAGGGGTAGCTACACCATGAAAAACTTGATCTAGATTGATTAGTTTTCCACCAAAAACTTCACCTATTGCTTGCTGACCCAAACACACACCTAATATTTTTTTAGTTGGAGCATAGTGTTTTATTGCTGCTTTTAGAAGACCGGCTTCATCTGGAATTCCTGGTCCGGGTGATAATAAAACCATAGGATAGTCCTCTATTTCTTTCATTTCGAAAGCATCATTTCTTTTAACAGTAACTGTACAGTTCAATTCCTCCAAATAATGTACTAAGTTAAATGTAAATGAATCGTAATTATCAATTACAAAAACAGCTTTTTTCATAAGGTTTCTGCTTGTGAAAGTGCCTTGTCTAAGGCCCCTAATTTATTGTATACTTCTTGCAATTCACTTTCTGGAACGGATTTTGCAACAATTCCCGCACCTGCCTGATAATGTAATTCTTTTTTAATGCTTAAAAAGGAACGAATAACAATGGCGTGATTAAAATTTCCATTAAAACCTAAATAGCCAATAGCACCCCCATAAAAATTTCTTTTTGTAGGTTCATACATGTCTATGAGTTGAATGGCTTTGTGTTTTGGAGCACCACTTAAAGTGCCTGCAGGGAAAGTATCTGCAACCACACGATAAGTAGAAGTTCCTTCTTTTAGGGTACAAGTTACCTTAGAGACCAGGTGAATAACATGGGAATAAAATTGAATTTCTCTATTTTTTTCTACAGTAACTCCTGAACCATTCCGACTTAAATCATTTCGTGCCAAATCAACCAACATTACATGCTCACTATTTTCTTTAGGATCTTTTGCTAGTTTCAATGCATTGGAAGCATCTTCTATATCATTTCCAGTTCTTCGAAAAGTTCCTGCAATTGGATGAATTTCAGCTTTTCTATTTTGAATAACAATTTGTGCTTCAGGAGAACTTCCAAAAATTTTAAATGAACCATAAT
>JALRBW010000026.1 GCA_023257625.1 Flavobacteriaceae bacterium
TGTCGGTCGAACCGGTGAAGGCGACGCCGGCGATGCGCGGATCGGCGGTAAGCGCGGCTCCGGCCGTCCCGTCGCCGACGAGAAGGGCCAGCGCCGAAGCCGGCACTCCCGCCTCATGCAGCAACCGCACCGCCATGGCGCCGGTGAGCGCTCCAGCCCACCACGCGCGAGATCGCAAAGAGCGGCGTATAGAGCTCGGGTGGGATGTCGAGCATCCGGTAGACGAAACCGGAGTAGAAGTCGACGTTGGCGCTCACGCCCTTGTAGGAAAAAAGATTGTCATTGTAGGCTGTGGTGCTCAAGGGCTCAACCAAGGGTTAAATATGCGTGATTCCGGTTTGGATATTTCCTATGCCTTACGTCAAAATGCCATTGATCAAAAGAGAGCTTCGTACCAAAATGCGACCAGTAATCAATTTACTGTTGGAACATACGAAAACTTAATTCCTTCAGCTGATGTGGTCATTAACCTTACGCCAGATAAAAATCATAGTTCCGTAGTAAATGCAATTATGCCTTTGATGAAAAAAGGGGCTACACTCTCCTATTCCCATGGCTTTAATATTGTTGAAGAAGGGATGAAAATTAGACCTGATTTAACTGTTATAATGGTAGCTCCAAAATGTCCAGGGTCTGAAGTTCGTGAAGAATACAAGCGAGGCTTTGGAGTACCTACATTAATTGCCGTTCATCCTAATAATGATCCTCAAGGACACGGTTTAGAACAAGCTAAGGCTTACGCCTTTGCTACAGGGGGACACCGCGCTGGGGTTTTAGAGTCTTCGTTTGTAGCTGAAGTAAAGTCTGATTTAATGGGAGAACAGACCATTTTATGTGGTGTATTACAAACAGGATCTATCTTGAGTTTTGACAAAATGGTTGAAGAGGGTATAGATCCAGGTTATGCAGCAAAATTAATACAATACGGATGGGAAACCATTACTGAAGCTTTAAAGCACGGTGGGGTAACCAATATGATGGATCGCCTATCTAATCCTGCAAAAATTAAAGCGTTTGAACTTTCAGAACAGTTGAAAGAAATTTTAACTCCTCTTTTTGAAAAACATATGGACGATATAATGTCTGGCCATTTTTCAAAAACGATGATGGAAGATTGGGCAAATGACGATAAAAATCTTCTTACATGGAGGGCTGCCACGGGGGAAACTGCTTTTGAAAAAACTGAATGTACAGATCAGCAAATTTCTGAACAAACTTATTTTGATCACGGCATATTAATGGTAGCTTTTGTTCGTGCTGGAGTAGAGTTAGCCTTTGATACAATGGTTGCTGCCGGGATAAAAGAAGAATCAGCCTACTATGAGTCCTTACACGAAACACCATTAATTGCAAATACCATTGCTCGTAAAAAATTATTCGAAATGAACCGAATTATTTCAGATACAGCAGAATACGGTTGCTATTTATTTGATCATGCAGCAAAACCTTTACTTAAAAATTTCATGAAAGGAATAACCAAAGAAGTGATTGGAGGTGGGTTAGCTTCGCAAGACTTAGGGGTTGATAACCGAAAACTTATTGATATCAATGAAATAATTCGTTACCATCCTGTGGAAATGATTGGTTATGAGTTAAGAGCCTCAATGACCGCAATGAAAAAAATAGTATAAATGAAAACGCTTCCCACCCTTGAGGGTATTCGGGAGGCCCGAAGCCAACTCAAAGGGGTTTGTTTACAATCCCCTTTTGTGAAAAGTGAGCGTTTATCAAAACTGATAAACGCTTCCGTTTTTTTAAAACGTGAAGATTTACAAGAAATTAGATCGTTTAAAATTCGTGGGGCATACACCAAAATGAATACTTTAACCCCGTCGGAACGTAAACAGGGTGTGCTTTGTGCCAGTGCAGGTAATCATGCTCAAGGCGTGGCCTTTACTTGTAAAGCTCTAAAAATTAAAGGGCAAGTATATATGCCCGCAACAACCCCTCAACAAAAAGTAGCTCAGGTTCAATATTTTGGTGGAGACTATGTAAAAACCCTTCTAGTGGGTGACACCTTTGACGAATGTCAACAGGTAGCATTTGAAGCTTCAAAAAAAGAAAAAAAAGTCTTTATTCATGCTTTTGATGATGTAAGTGTCATTGAAGGACAAGCAACTATAGCTTTAGAACTATTAGAACAACACCCCGAAGAATTAGATGCGTTATTGGTTCCCATAGGAGGTGGTGGATTGATTGCTGGTCTTCTTACCGTTTTTAAGTCATTATCTCCTAAAACTGAAATTATAGGTGTTGAACCTAAAGGAGCATCATCAATGAAATTAGCTTTAGATACCGGTTATCGAGTTCCCTTACAAACAATGGATCGTTTTGTAGATGGAGCCGCTGTGCGTGAGGCAGGTGCTCTTCCTTTTTCAATTTGTAATTCACATTTAAAAACCATCCTAACAGTTGATGAGGGTAAAATTTGCCAAACCCTTCTCGATTTGTATAATAAGGACGGTATTGTTGCTGAACCCGCAGGTGCACTGGCTATTTCCGCATTAGATCAACTTGGAAAAAGCTATGAAAAGAAAACTATAGGGGTAATGTTATGTGGCGGAAATAATGACATTTTAAGGATGCAAGAAATTCGGGAACGTGCTCTGATCTATGCTAATTTGAAGCATTATTTTTTAATTCAATTTCCTCAAAGAGCAGGGGCCTTAAAAGAGTTTGTTACTCATGTTCTAGGTCCTACAGATGATATTACCCATTTTGAATTTTCTAAAAAAAACTATCGTAATAGTGCCCCAGCTGTTGTAGGAATTGAATTACTACAAGCCTCAGATTTTGATCTTTTGGTAAAAAGAATGAAAAAACATAAATTCAAGTTTCAATATTTAAATGATAAACCTGATCTATTTCAGTTTTTAGTTTGAATAGAACAAAAATAGCTATGCAAAAAGAAAATAAATTACCAGAATCAATCCAACTTAATCCCTACACCTGCGATATGTATTTGGTGAATGGGCAATTAAAAAAATGGAAAGGAGCAACTACTGAAGTGTATTCTTCCATTTATTCCACCAATTCAGCGGGAAAAACCGGTCCTACTTTACTAGGAACAATTCCCGATATGGAAACAGAAACCGCTTTAGAGGCATTAGAAGCTGCCAAAAATGCTTTTCATCGAGGACAGGGTCTCTGGCCAACGATGAAGGTAGGGGAACGACTAAAATGTATGGAGGCCTTTGTTGAAAAAATGAAAGCACATCGCGAGGAAATCGTGACCTTATTGATGTGGGAAATTTGTAAAAACAAATCGGATTCTTATAAAGAATTTGATCGAACTATTGATTACATCTACGATACCATAGAGGCGTATAAAAATTTAGATCGTAAGGGCGCTAAATTTGAAAAAGAAGGAGGGGTATATGCTCATATTCGACGAGGACCTCTAGGCGTTGTTTTGTGTTTAGGGCCTTATAACTATCCTTTAAATGAAACTTTTTGTTTGTTAATTCCCGCTATTATTATGGGAAATACAGCCATTTTCAAACCAGCCAAACACGGAGTTTTACTTATTGCTCCTTTATTGCAAGCATTTCAAGAAAGTTTTCCTCCAGGTGTAGTCAATATTTTATTTGGGCGAGGGAGAAAAATTGCAACACCCATAATGCAATCTGGAGTTATTGATGTATTGGCCCTTATTGGACACAGTTCATCGGCAGTTTCGTTACAAGACGAACATCCAAATAAAAACAGATTGCGATTGGTTTTAGGATTAGAAGCCAAAAATCCTGGTATTATTTTACCCGATGCAGATTTAGATCTTACTATTTCGGAATGTATATCAGGAACACTATCTTATAATGGACAGCGTTGTACCGCCTTAAAAATATTATATGTCCACGAATCTATAGTTGATGAATTTAACCGTCGATTTTCAGATGCAGTAGACGCTTTAAAATTTGGAATGCCTTGGGAAGATACTTTTTTAACACCTTTACCCGAGCCCTCTAAACCGGGATATATAAAAGAACTTATTGAGGACGCTAAGGCTCATGGAGCAAAAATTTTAAATGGACGGGGTGGTGAAATGTCAGAAAATTACTGTTTCCCAGCGGTAATGTATCCAGTGAATGAAGCCATGCGATTGTATCATGAAGAACAATTTGGCCCAATTATTCCAATAATTTCTTACAGAGAAATAGACGAACCCTTAGATGCAATGGCCTCTTCAAATTATGGACAACAAGTAAGTTTGTTTGGAAGAGACATTAAAAAAATTGCTCCTCTTATTGATACACTTGCTAATTTAGTGTGTCGGGTAAACTTAAATTCAGCTTGTCAGCGGGGCCCAGATGTATACCCTTTTACAGGTAGAAAAAATTCAGCAGTAAGCACTCTTAGTGTGTATGACGCTTTACGTTCTTTTTCTATTCGAACCTTTGTAGCTTCAAAAGACACACCCTACAATAAAGAAATATTGGAGCGTTTGCTCAACTCTGATGATTCCAATTTTGTTTCTACTGAGTACTTACTTTAATTTTATGAAATTACCTTTGAAATTCTGTCATTCAAGAGTACTTATAGGAGCTAGTATATTATTACTGTTTTTGTATTCATGTTCTCCTCTTAGGCTTTATCCTGAGGGTGATCGGGCCTGGGCTATTCCAGAAATTGAAGCTTTTGAGCGTTTAGATAAAACCGTAACCTATCCGGAAAATTCCCTACTTTTTGTAGGAAGTTCCAGTATCCGTTTGTGGAAGACCTTAGAAAAAGACATGGACCCCTATGCAGTAATTCAACGAGGGTATGGTGGGGCTCACTTTCGTGATTTGGTTTTTTTTACCGATCGAATCCTTGCAGACCACGATTTGAAAATGGTGGTTTGTTTTATTGCAAATGATATTAGTGGTTCGCCCAAAGACAGTTCCCCAAAAGAAGTTTTACAATTGTTTAAGGTTTTTGTAAACCAAATTCGGGAAAAACATCCTGACCTTCCCATTCTTCAAATTGCAGTTACACCCACACCAAGCCGATGGCATTTATGGAGTAAAATTAGCCAAGTAAACTCATTACTTGAAGACTATTGTACTTCACAACAAAACCTCTATTTCATTAATACAGTACCCCACTTTTTAGATGAAAAAGGACAACCCAAACCGGAGTGGTTTGTCAAAGATCAATTGCATTTAAATACAACCGGATATACGGAATGGAATACGATAATTAAAGCCGAGGTTGAACGGGTTCTCTCTCTGCCCTAGTCTATTTTATCTAACCGAGTAAAAATAAAGTTTTGCTGTGTGTTAAATGGAGTAGTATGAGTAACCTCATGACATTGTACAGTCTTAAAACGCTTTGAAAAAAGGGTTGCTATTGAGGAACAGCTGTATTGTGTAACGGGTAACCCACTGCATTTTTCAGGCCCTGATTTAGAAAAGGTTCCCAAGAGTAAGGTTTTTTCAACCTGCTGATTTACAAGAGAAACATAAGATTTTATGGCTTCGGGCGAGGTTAAAAAATGAAAAGCTGCACGGTCATGCCATAGGTGATATTTTCGTTTGGGTGAAAAGCTAAGAATATCACTACAAATCCATTGAATGTGCTTTGCTTTTTCTCCCAGAGTTACTTTAGCCCGATCTAGTGCTTTTTGTGAAATATCCAGTACGGTAATATCTGTATACCCTAGGGCTATTAATTCTGCGGTTAAAGAACTTTCTCCACCCCCTACGTCAATTATGGGAGCAGATTTAGGGGTACATAAGGTTTCAAAAAGTTCCATAGAGTGAATGGGATATTCTTGTGTCCAACTAACTTCATTTGGTGATTTAGTAGCGTATACTTTTTCCCAGTGTGCTTTAATATCCATAAATTAAAGATTGAGCCAGTAGTTTAATTTAAAGGTTAGATTCCAACCTGAACTTAATTGTGGCAGTTGCATTTCATTACTATTGAATACGATAAATAGATCTGAGGCGGGTTTGTATCTCCATTGCAAACGGGAATTAAAATTCCATAATCCTAATTGCTCGTTATATTGATATAAATTGGAGAAAAACAGGGTATTCGTAAATGTGATGTTGGCCTTGAAGCCCAATAGCCAAAACTCAGTAGTGTCCCAAGGTTGTGGTAAATCAATATGATTGAAATTAAGTAACGAATTGAGTTCAAGATAGGGTTGAAATCGGTATCCAAATTCTCCACTAAATGCTGTTCGTGTCCCCTCTTGATAATACCCCCCACTTAAGGCTTCAAGAGAATAGGTGAATCGGTTTTGGGGTTTGGCGTTATACGCCGCCGTGTAGGTAATCCACTCGTGTTGGGTTCCCGCTTTTAGAGTGGCAATCTGATTGCGTAAGGGATCAAAATTACGAAGCAATTCAATAAATTGACGTTGGATACCTAGACTAAACTGACTTCGATTTTTAAAATTAAATAAGTATTTAAAATGATTGGAAAGGTCTTTTTTATCCCAGTCGGTATCAAAAAAATAAATTCGTTCAACAGAGGGGCCATGAGACAATAGTGATATAGTTTCATCTGCAGTATAAAATAAATGCGCTGCTAAAGCTTGAAGTTTGTGGTAATTTTTGCGTGGAACAAACCCAACATCAGCACTGTAATCACCACTTACATATTCTTGCTGGATTCTCCATTTCCATCGTGTGGATTGATATCCAAAGTGAGAAGCAAATGTATTTCCTTGAGCTTCTTTTAAAGCGCTAAAAGATTTTAAAAAAAGGAGTTTTCCATCCCATAAATTATCTTTTGAAAAATAATTAAACTCAATACCTCCATTTCGATTGTAGGGGGAAGTTGAATTGGATCGATTATTTTCGTTTACGTCCTGTTTGTTTACAAAAATAAAATTGATATTAGATCGGTCAAGTACCTTGCGTTGTAAGCTAAAAACACCAAAATTTTGAGTTGAGATCTGTTGATCTTCATCAGCGTGAGTTTGAATGTCCATTACCCCAATACGCCAATTTTCATTGAGGTTTCCACTCAATCGCACACCGGCATCAATCGGGACCTCTAAGCCTATCCTTCTAGAGAAAAATGGACGTATTGTGGAATATCCAAAATTGGAAAATAAATCAGCGTTTTCAAGGAAAAACTGTCGTCGTTCAGGAAAAAACAATTCAAATCGATCAAGGTTGGTTACTTGCTGATCTACTTCGGCTTGTGAAAAATCTGGATTTACTGTAAGGTCAATATTAAGCGAAGAGGTGAGGTTGAATTTTACATCTCCTCCAACCTTGAATTGATTTTGAGCATTTGATTGATTTTCTTGTACAATACGGTTAGAAAAGTAGGGAATTAATGAACTGTTGTTTCCTTGTTTAGGGGGAGGGGCATCCCAAACTAGTGCACCAGCATAAGCTAAGGATACTGAAGGAAATTGACGTGGAACTGGAGCCCAACTGGACTTTTCGCTGGCTTTTAAATCCAACCGACTAAAGTTGATTCCCCACACTGTATTTTCATCATCAAATCGAATAGATTTAAAAGGGATAGCAATTTCACACACCCACTTTTCTTCATCTAGTTGGACTGCTGAATACCATTTGGAATCCCAATTCAAATCAACACTTCGTCCTTCATACATGGTTCCATCCCATTGCGCCCCATAGGCATTAACACCAAAGGCAAAACCTGTGGTTTGATTATTAAATGGATCAATAGCAACTAAAAAATTATCGTTTTTTCCAAAAGAAAAATCTCTTTTTAGGGACTCTACAACATATTTCCCTTTTACAGCGGTATTATAAAAAATAATGGCGAGGTAAATATTTTCATCATCGTAGGTTACGCGTGCTTCAGAGAGTTGATTCGCTTTGCCTGTATCTACAGGGGTAATCATAAAAAAGTCATCTGCTACCTGTGTTTGCGTCCATATCAATTCATTTAAATCACCATCAATAATTATCTTCTCATTAGTCTTTTGTATGGGTAAACGATACTGTTCAAAGTTTATTTGGGAGTATAGGTTAGAATAAATTAAAGAGGAAAGGCAAAATAATAAACGGTGCCACATAAATGTAAGTTTAATCGAATCTACGATTTTTCAATGAAAAAAGAAGATTCAAATAACCTAGATACTAAACCTTTGTTATAAAATGGTCCCAAGCCTTTGCATAGGATTCCCAGCTGTATTTGGGTAGTGCCTCAATGATTTTTTTTTGGTGGAAGGAGGCAATTTTAGGTTCCATTATTCTGACTAGATTATTGGCAATTTCACTTGGTTTTTTTGAGACACAAGTTCCAGATTCATCCTGAAGGATTGGATTTTTTAATCCATTAATATCGCTAACTAATAAAGGTTTTTGATAATAATAAGCCAAAGGAGTAATTCCACTTTGCGTAGCTGAGTGATAGGTTTGTGCTACTACATCGGCAGCGGAGAACAAGAGTTGAATTGATTTTTTGTCTTGAAATTTAAAATCAAAATGGACCTTTTTTTCAATTTCTAAGGAGTGAACCAAATCAATGTATTTTTTTTCCTTTTCATAGCATTCACCTGCAACATGTAAAAACACATTTTCACCCTGTATAGCAGGTTCAGCAAACGACTGAATTAAGAGTTCGAGGCCTTTGTATTTTCTGATTAAACCAAAAAATAAGACTACTTTTTTTGAATTATCCCAACCTAAAAGTTTACGTGCCACTTTTTTTGAAAGAGGGGGAAGTAAATCGGTCGCTATAGGATGAAATCCTTTCCATACAGGCACTTTAAATACCTTTTCAATTTGATTTCCTACCGTATCAGATAAGGTAGTAAATGCTTCAATTTGGGCACCAAAATAATGATTTAACAGGGTATCAAAAAAGCTTGATTCATGAGGAATCCAGTTGTCTACTAAGGCGATTTTTTTAATTGACTTTGGCAATTTTTTAGCAATCGTTCCATATGCTGGTGCAAGAAATGGAGTATAATACCTAAAAACAACTACTTTAGGTTGTAGGCTTATTATAGCTTTTATGGTTTTATTCCATTTTAAGGGGTTGTAGGCATGAAGTTCTTCAATTCTATGAAGTGATTTGGGCTCGGGTTGTTTACTTTTTTGAGTTTTTCCAGGAAAAAATCTATTCGGATAAAGAGATGTAAAGGTTAAGAGGGTTACATTTTTACCCAGTGCAATTAAGGCTTTACCTAATTCGTGCTGTGTTTCTGCGATTCCACCCCGAAAAGGATGCGCAGGCCCAATGATCAAATAGTCGAGGGGTCGATTAATCATTTGAAAAAAGTGCGAATTGACGCTGTAAACCAAGCCGTTGTGCCCAAATTCCAATAGCAAAAGTTAGTGTAAAATAAAGAAGCGATAAAACAGTAAAGTAAGGATAGTTTTGCTGGAGAAAATCACTAACAGGGCTCGACAAGACGAAAATACCTATTATTCCACGCACCATTTCAAATTTAGGGCTCCACGCGTGAAAATCCAATAAGCTGGTGTAACCGAAAATAGATAAGAATAAAAGAATACCTAAAGCAGAATGAATAGTGTTGTTCGTTTCACTAAAAGTAGCTAAAAGAAATAGTAAAAGGCTTACTAGGGAAACAAAGTGAAAAAGTGCTATAGTTTTCCATTGGAAGCTGTAATTTGGTTGATATTTTAATTGAGAAGCAAGATTTCGAGTGGACACTGGAAAACGCTCAGCCACATCATTTGGTCGCCAACCTGTAGGCATCAGCCAAAGTCTTATTTTGTCAGACCATTTTTGAGTGTACCATGCATCGCGAATCAAAAGAAATAAATGTTGAAAATTTATCCAGATAGGATTCCAACTTTTAGCAGGTTTTAAGGTACCATACACGGGGGGGTCAGTTTCTAGTTCTTCTTGAAACGTTCCGAAAAAGCGATCCCATATGCAGAAGACTGCAGCCAAGTTTTTATCAATATAAATAGGGTTTATGGCATGATGTACTCGATGTTGCGAAGGGGTAACTAAAATATATTCTAAAATTCCCATTTTTCCGATATGTTGTGTGTGGTACCAAAACTGTGCAAAAAGATGTAATGGAGCCAATGTCATTATTACGTTTGCAGGAACTCCAAATAACGCAGCAGGGATTAAAAAAAGACCCCCAAACCCAATAAGATTAGAAATACTTTGCCGGAGTGCACAAGCTAAATTAAACTCTTCACTACTATGGTGAATGACATGCTGATTCCAAAAAATATTGATTTTATGGTTTAAGCGGTGAATCCAATAGGAAGCAAAATCAATACATATAAAAGCAACAATATAAGTGGTGATTGTATCTTCAATAGATCCGATTGCAACATGTTTTAAAACCCAGGGATAAGAAATTAAAACCAATGCTAATCCTAATACATCTTTTATAACATTGGTCATTCCTGAACTTAAACTTGAAAGGGTATCCATAAAAGTATAAGTTTGTTTTCCTGAAAAATAACCGTAGGCGATTTCAATCAATACAAGTACAAAAAAACCTGGAATGGCCCACAACAAGATACTCGCGTAAACTTCCATCACAAATTAATTTGATTAAATATAAGAAATTAGGAGCTAATCACCCATCCTCCATTTTCAATCAATGGCTCAGCTTGTTTGTATTTTACTTCTTTTGTTTCACCTGTAGCCACATTTTTAATGGTCACTTTTTCATTGCGTCCAATTTTAGGTTTTTCACGCACAATAGTTTCTATGGTTTGTCGAGCTACTTGACTAGCACCTGCACCTACAGTCCTATTTCGTTGTGCTAATTCTTCTGTATTAAGCACCTCATCTTTTGAGGTTTTAAACGATTGTTTAGCACGTACTTTTTTGGCTTCTTGGTAAGCAGCTGGATTTTGATTGGGTAAGTTTCCTTTGATTAGGAAGGATAATACTTCACGGTTCAGCTCATTAATCATAGATTTAAACAATTCGAAAGCTTCAAATTTATAAATCAATAGGGGGTCTTTTTGTTCGTGAACAGCTAATTGAACAGATTGCTTGAGCTCATCCATTTTGCGTAAATGAACTTTCCAAGATTCATCAATTAAGGCAAGTGTAATGTTGCGTTCAAAATCTTGAATTAATTGTTTTCCCTCTGACTCATACGCTTTTTTAAGATTAGTAACAACATTAAGTGTTTTTACTCCATCAGTAAAGGGAACTACAATTCTTTCAAAACTATTGTTAGGGCGTTCAAAAACTTCTTTAATTACAGGAAATGCAATATTGGCATTACGAGCAGTCTTTTCTTCATAATGAGCTAATAATGCATCATACAGTTGTTGAATTGATTCTCGTTCGGAAGCTCCTGTGAATTTATCTTCTGAAAAAGGAGAAGTCATTGAAAAGGTACTAATCACTTCAAATTCAAAATTTTTAAAGTCATTGCTAGCCTTATTGTGCATTACAATATCTTCACAAGTATCATAAAGCATATTCAAAACGTCTAGTTTTAAACGAGTTCCCTCTAATGCATGGCGTCGCCGTTTATATATAACCTCACGTTGAGCATTCATTACATCATCGTACTCCAACAAACGTTTTCGTATTCCGAAGTTATTTTCTTCTACTTTTTTCTGTGCTCGTTCAATTGATTTAGTCATCATGGAGTGTTGAATTACTTCTCCTTCTTCAAGCCCCATTCGGTCCATTACTTTAGCAACTCGATCTGATCCAAACAAACGCATAAGATTGTCTTCTAAAGACACATAAAATTGGGAACTTCCTGGATCACCTTGACGCCCAGAGCGCCCCCGCAACTGGCGGTCTACTCGACGAGAGTCATGACGTTCTGTACCAATGATTGCCAAGCCCCCAGCTTCTTTTACTGTTTCAGAGAGTTTGATATCCGTTCCGCGCCCTGCCATATTTGTTGCAATGGTGACCACACCAGCATTACCTGCTTCGGCTACAATTTCAGCTTCTTTTTTATGCATTTTAGCATTAAGTACATTGTGCTTTATCTTTCGAATAGTGAGCATTTTACTAAGTAACTCTGAAATTTCTACCGAAGTTGTTCCTATAAGGACAGGTCGACCTGCTAACGATAATTCGGTAACTTTTTCAATAACTGCATTATATTTTTCTCTTTTAGTTTTGTAAATGAGATCTTCTTCATCTTTACGGGCTATAGGTTTATTTGTAGGAATTTCAATTACGTCTAATTTGTAGATTTCCCAGAATTCCCCCGCTTCCGTAATAGCGGTACCCGTCATTCCCGCTAGTTTTTGGTACATACGGAAATAATTTTGAAGTGTTATGGTGGCATAGGTTTGAGTAGCGGCCTCAATTTTTACGTTTTCTTTTGCTTCAATTGCTTGATGTAAACCATCAGAATATCGACGTCCTTCCATTATACGCCCAGTCTGTTCATCAACAATTTTCACCTTGTTATCCATTACAACATATTCTACATCTTTTTCAAATAGAGTGTAGGCTTTAAGCAATTGATTCATACTGTGAATACGCTCACTTTTAATATCAAATTCTTTAAAGAGAATTTCTTTTAGTTCAGCTTCTTTTTTGATACCAAGTTCTTGGGCTTCAATTTTTGCAATTTCACTTCCTATTTCAGGGAGAACAAAAAAGTGTTTATCGTTGCTATCTTTTGATAAGATTTCTATTCCTTTTTCAGTAAGTTCGATCTGGTTATTTTTTTCATCAATAACAAACAGTAAGGCTTCGTCCACTTTATGCATTTCGCGGTTATTATCTTGCATATAAAAGTTTTCAGTTTTCTGCAGCAATTGCTTAACGCCTTCTTCGCTAAGGAATTTAATTAAAGCTTTATTTTTAGGAAGCCCTCTAAATACGCGTAAAAGTAGAAGTCCTCCCTCTTCATTATTCCCTGAACCTATTTTTGCTTTGGCTTCTGCCAAAACACCATTTAAGAAAGAACGTTGCTGACTAACTAAGTTTGCTACTTTAGCTTTGAGTTCATCAAATTCATGACGATCTCCCTCTGGGGTTGGACCTGAAATGATTAACGGGGTTCGTGCATCATCTACTAATACAGAATCAACCTCATCAACAATTGCAAAATTAGGTTTGCGTTGAACTAAATCTTCAACAGTATGAGCCATATTATCTCTTAAATAATCAAAACCAAATTCGTTGTTTGTACCGTAGGTAATGTCTGATTTATATGCTTTTCTACGTTCTGTACTGTTGGGTTGGTGATGATCAATACAATCTACGCTTAAGCCGTGAAATTCAAATAGAGGGGCCATCCAAGCACTATCTCTTTTTGCTAAATAATCATTTACAGTGACTAGGTGAACCCCTTTTCCTGTTAGCGCATTTAGGTATACAGGAAGAGTGGCCACTAATGTTTTTCCTTCACCCGTTTGCATTTCTGCTATTTTTCCTTGATGCAGTACAATTCCACCTATTAACTGAACGTCATAATGAACCATATCCCATGTGATGGGTTTTCCTGCAGCATCCCATGCATTATTCCAAATTGCCTGATCTCCTTTAAGTGTGACATAACTTTTAGTTTGTGATAACTCTCGATCGTAGGCAGAAGCCTTAACTTCAATACTTGAGTTTACAACAAACCTATGAGCAGTTTCTTTAACTACTGCAAAGGCCTCAGGTAGAATTTGATTTAAAATTGCTTCTTCAGCTTGGTGTGCAGCTTCTTGTTGTTGATCCAATTGTTGATAGATGGATTCTTTTTCGTCTAAATCAGAAGTGTTTTTAGCTGCATCTTTTAATTTTTCGATAGCGGTATCGTATTCTTTTCGTGCCTCACCTAATCGTTGTTTAAAATGCAATGTTTTTTCTCTAAGCGCATCGTTTGATAAATTTTTAAATTGTTTATGATGATTATTAATCTCGCTAACAATAGGAATTATGGTACTTAAATCCTTTTTTGTTTTGTCACCGATAAAAATTTTTAATATGCTATTTAATATACTCATGAGGTAATGGGGTCACGTTCAAAATTTGTTCAAAAATAAGCAAAAAAAAAGCCTCTTTACGAGACTTTTTAAATTGGTTTTTAATCAAGATTAATATTCATCCTCATTCCAAAGATAATCTTCCTCTGTTGGAAAGTCAGGCCATATTTCTTCAATTGACTCATAGATGTCATCCTCATCTTCCATGGCTTGTAAATTTTCTACCACTTCAAGAGGCGCTCCGGTTCGAATGGAATAATCTATCAATTCGTCTTTAGTAGCAGGCCAGGGGGCATCACTTAAGTACGAAGCTAATTCTAATGTCCAGTACATAGGTTTACATTTTTTTGCAAAAATAGATTTTTATCTATTTTGTACAACAATTGTTAAAAAAATTAGTTTCCATTCCATTTTATTTCTTCTACCCCAAATTCAATACTAAAGCTTCTTGAAAGGGTAAAGAAATAATCAGAGAGCCGATTCATATAGGCAATTAAGATAGGAGAAACCGGTGAGATTTGATTTAATTCGGTAACAAAGCGTTCAGCTCTTCGGCATACACAACGCGCAAGATGTGAATATGAAATTGCGGGATGACCACCAGGAATAATAAAATTTCTTAGTTCTGGTAACTGTTCTGTTAGGGTGTCAATTTCTTGTTCGATAAAAAAAACAGCTTGAGATTGTATAGGGTGTAAATTTTTAGGAAAATCACAACCCTCTTCAATAGATAACTGTGAGGCAATGGTCATCAAATGTTTTTGAATTTCTAACAGTGTAGCTTTAATTGTGAGCTGCTCTGTAGTGTCACGAATAAGACCCAACCATGCAACCAATTCATCAACGGTGCCATAGGCTTTAATTCTAGTATCGTGTTTTGGTACTCTTTTTCCTGAAATTAAGCTGGTAATACCGCTGTCACCAGTCTTAGTATAAATTTTGTGCTCTCTCATCAATTCTCTTCATATTTCACTCTTAATTTTGAGCGCAATTGGGTCAAAGTTACAAATTAAAATTCAACAAAATTAATGTAAAATGCGAACGTGTTTAACTTTGATTTTTAGGTTTTATTCTACCACTTATAGCTAGAAGTAAATATAATCCACAAACCAAAATGGCTATTCTTGATAGTGCATCACCGTAACGGACATAAAAGGTTATTATGTCTCTAGGGGCAACAGAACCAATTAATACTGTTTTAGTATTAAAGTTTGTTTGTTGTTCAATCTCCCCCTTAGCATTTATAAAAGCAGAAATGCCTGTATTCGCACTTCTTGCAATAGCTCTACGGGTTTCAATTGCTCTAAGTTTAGTATAACTTAATAATTGCTTGTGACCGGGAGTATTATCCCACCATGCATCATTAGAAATGACTGCCAAAAACTGAGCACCTTCACGAATATAACCCGTCACAAACTCACCAAATACAGACTCCCAACAAATTATTGGAGCAGCTTTGGTATTGAGTATAGGATGAGAAAAAACGCTTCTATTTTCTTGAACTACACGGCTAGATACTGTACCTCCCAAGTCAATTAAAACATTACCCAAAATAGGTTTTAAAACTTCTTTAAAGGGCATATTTTCAATACCAACTACTAATTTTGATTTGTGATATACTTCAGGTACTTGTTGAAAACTTTCTTGTAAAGCACTATTATAATAATCAACCCAAAGCCCTTCTCTGACTTTATTTGCAGTAAGGGAAGGTGTATTTTTTTGAGGGTAAACATCGTAAAATTGAATTCCTGTAATCCACTGGGTATTTGGGAAATAGTTTAATTCATTTTGAATGGCTTGATGTAATATAGAGCTGTCATAAGTAGCAAGTTCTTCTCCAAATCCTTCAGCAAAATAAGTTTCTGGTGTAAGTAAATAGTCTAAATTGATGTCTCTGTAAAGTTTCATTTGATTTATAAGTTGCTCTAATAATTCAAGATTAGTAAGCTTATATTTTTCACCGTAAGGATCAATGTTGGGTTGGAGTAGTGCTATATTAAGCTTCTTTTCCGCTAAAGGAACTTTTTGGTAAGTATACAATGAAAAGGCAATAGGAAGTGCAATTGCAATTAAAGGTAATGATAGGGTAGTAAGCGCCGATTTTATGCTCGGATTCTGAAAATGGCTTTGCAATCGGTTATAAATCCAAATATTAATAACCCAAACCCATAGTGATCCGCCAAAGGTACCAGTGTATTCATACCATTGAATCCAATATATCTTTTCTGAAAATACATTTCCTAGATTTAGCCATGTCCATGAAAAATCCCATTCGAGATGTAGTTTTTCAAAAGCTAGCCATACTGCTACTAAAAATACATATGCACTTTTTCTTGGAATCTGGCTTTTAACCCAATAGAATAGGGTAAAAAGGATAGAAAAGAACAAACTGTTACATAAATTGGCAAATGCCATTCCCCAAAATGTTGAATGGATAAGCCACCAGGTTGTAATTAAGTTCCAAAGAAGAAAACTAAGATAGCTAAATGTAAAAACACGAAGTGCTTTAAATCGCTTTTTGTCCGTCCGAATATTGTGTTCTAATTGTAGTAATGGAACTAGGGCAATGAAAATTAAAAGAGTAATACCATTAATTGGCCATGCAAATCCAAGTAAGAGTCCAGAGGCTATAGCGAGAAATAAGGGATTTTGTAAAATTCTCATTTCTGCGAATTTAAATTTTTTTGATGCTCTAGCAATTATTATCTTGTCAAAAAATAGAATCTAATTTGTGCTGTTCCTAAAAAAATTAATACCCAACCTTTTTACTGCACTAAATTTTATGTGTGGATGCCTGGGTGTTTATCTTGCCTTTAAAAATCTCTTCGAGGCTGCCTTTTTAATGGTGGTAATTGGAGCATTTTTTGATTTATTTGATGGTTTTTTTGCTCGCTTACTTAAAGCTGAAAGCGCTTTTGGTTTACAATTTGATTCTATGGCTGATCTTATTACAAGTGGAATTGTACCCAGTATGGTGATGTATAAATTGATTTTAGAAATTGGAATTCATGAGATAGATTTTAGTCTTCCATTACTTTCTAATGAGTTTACTTTTTCATTTGCACCTTATGGATTAGTTGCTTTTTTGATTGCATTAGGTGCAGGAATACGGCTGTCAAACTTTAATGTTGATGAAGGACAACGTTTTGATTTTAAAGGGCTTCCGGCACCTGCAAATGCACTTTTCATAGTTTCATTGCCTTTGTTAATTGATCACCCTTTGTTTTTGGTATTTAAGCCATATTTTACCAATTATTCTGTTCTTTTCGGTATCACCCTTTTTTCAGCACTTTTAATGAATGTTCGGTTACCGTTGTTTTCTTTTAAAATCAAAAGCTATAAAATCCAAGATTATACCTATCAATTGATTCTGTTGGTTTCTACCATGCCCTTGTTTTATTTTTTTCAATGGGTAGCAGTGCCGTTGGTGATTCTATTTTATATTTTTTTGAATATTATCCGTTCCAGTTTTGAATAGTAAGGAGGATTTAAAAAGTTAGTTTCTTTTTTCTAAGTTCAAAGTTTTGCCCAAGGTAAACCTTTCTTACCATAGCATCAGAAGCCAATTCTTCAGGAGTTCCTGCTTTTAAAATACTACCTTCAAACATTAAGTAGGTTTTATCTGTGATTGCAAGGGTTTCTTGTACGTTATGGTCTGTAATTAATATTCCAATATTTTTTTTCTTTAAATGCGCTACAATTCGCTGAATGTCTTCTACAGCAACAGGATCAACTCCTGCAAAAGGTTCATCTAATAACACAAATTTAGGATCTGTAGCCAAGGCTCTTGCAATTTCAGTTCTCCTGCGTTCTCCACCAGAAAGTAAATCTCCTCGGTTTTTCCGAATATGAGTTAAACCAAATTCTTCTAAAAGAGATTCCATTTTATCTTTCTGTTCAGGTTTTGTTAATGTAGTCATTTGCAATACACTTAAAATGTTGTCTTCAACATTAAGTTTTCTAAATACAGAAGCCTCTTGAGCTAAATACCCAATACCTTGTTGAGCTCTTCGGTACATTGGAAATTTTGTTATTTCTGTTTGATCTAAAAAAATCGCTCCGTTATTGGCTTTAATTAACCCAACAATCATGTAAAAAGAGGTAGTTTTTCCAGCCCCATTAGGCCCAAGCAATCCAACAATTTCACCTTGAGAAACAGCTAAAGAAATTCCTTTCACTACCTTTCTTCCCTTGTACTCTTTTTCAATTTTTTCTGCACGTAATTGCATTGGATTAGGAGTTTGTATTTGACTCTAAGGCTTCCCAAAATTCATAGGCACGTCGAAGGTGTGGAATAACAATAGTGCCACCCACTAAAGTGGCTATTTCTAAGGCTTCCATTACCTGTGATTTTGTAAACTTTTCTGCGTAGCATCTTTCAAGGTGATATTTAACACAATCGTCACAACGAAGGACAGTTGAAGCAACTAATCCCAACAATTCTTTTGTAGCCCGATCTAAGGTACCTTCTTGATAAGCTTGATTGTCTAAACTATAAATCCTTTTTAAGGTTGTAGAAGCATTTTTAAGCAAACGCTCATTCATTTTACTTCTGTAGTCATTAAATTCTTTAACTGGATTAGACATCTTTTAATTCTTTTTCTTGTTTTCGGTTGACAATAGTGGCAATTAAAATGCTTACTTCATACAATATCAAAATAGGAATACTCACAATAATTTGACTAGCTATATCGGGAGGGGTAATGATAGCTGATAAACTCAAAACGAGCACCAAAGAAACCTTACGATTTTTTTTCAAAAAAGCAGGAGTAATTATTCCAATTCGAGTGAGAAAATAGATAATAATTGGCAATTCAAAAATTATGCCTGAGGAAAGAACGGAGGCTCTTAGTAATCCGATATAACTATTTAAATCAAAATCATTAAATATTTGATCTGAAATTGAGTAATTTCCTAGAAAATTGATGGAAAGTGGAGTCACAATATAATATCCAAACAAAACCCCTAAGAAAAAAAGAAGTGAGGCAATAAAAATAAAACCACGTGCATTTTTACGTTCTTTTTCATATAAACCTGGGCTAATAAAACGCCAAAATTCGAAAATTACGTAAGGGAATGCCAAAATAAAGCCTGCTAAAACTGAAGTCCATAAATGGGCTGAAAATTGACCAGAAACCGTACGACTTTGAATTCGAAAAGGTAATTCATCTTGACAAAAACTACTATCTTGACCAATAGATTGGGCTAAAGAACAAAACCAGCGGTAGGTTACAAAATTTTTATTTTTAGGACCAAAAATTAAAACATCAAAAATAAAATCTTTAAATACAAAAGCCACGCAAGCAATAATAACAATTGCAAGCACTGATCTGATTAAGTGCCATCTTAATTCTTCAAGATGATCTAAAAAAGACATTTCGTCTTTGGTGTTGGCTTTACTCATTTCTAATTGCCGACATGTTAGGCTGCAAAAATATAAAAACAAACAGGACCCTTAACTTTTTAATCGGATACTTTGAGGTTATTTTTTTGTTTTTCATTTGAAATTATTAGTATATTACAGTTAAAATTGTCTAAGAAATTAAGAATATAGTGTTGTGACCTCAGAACAACTTAAAAAAGAGCTGAAAAAATATTTTGGATTTTCAACGTTTAAAGGTCTTCAGGAGCAGGTAATAGAAAACGTTTTAGAAAAAAAAGACACATTTGTGATTATGCCCACTGGAGGTGGCAAATCACTTTGTTATCAACTTCCTGCATTTATTCAAGAGGGAACTGCAGTTGTTGTTTCACCACTTATTGCATTGATGAAAAATCAAGTTGATGCTATGAGAGGGCTTTCTACAGAAAATGGAATTGCTCATGTATTAAATTCTTCTTTAAACAAAACAGCTGTTAATCAAGTAAAAAAAGACATTCAAAATGGACTAACAAAACTTTTATATGTTGCTCCTGAATCGCTTTCAAAAAAGGAAAATATAGATTTCTTTAAGTCTGTAACATTATCTTTTTTAGCTATCGATGAAGCGCATTGTATTTCAGAATGGGGACATGATTTTAGACCGGAATACCGTAATTTACGGACTATAATTGAACAGTTTGGTCAAAAAATTCCAATTATTGCTTTAACGGCTACAGCCACACCCAAAGTGCAAGAAGACATACTTAAAAATTTAAAAATTACCGACGCAAAAGTTTTTAAAGCTTCTTTTAATCGTCCCAATTTGTATTATGAGGTGCGCCCCAAAACAAAACAAATAGATTCTGATATTATCCGATTCATTAAGCAGAAAGAACGTAAATCTGGAATTATCTATTGTTTGTCACGAAAAAGGGTAGAGGAACTTGCACAAACCCTTCAGGTTAATGGCATTAATGCTTTGCCCTACCATGCAGGCTTAGATGCTAAAACAAGGGTTGATCATCAAGATAAGTTTTTAAAAGATGATTGTGATATAATTGTCGCTACCATTGCATTTGGAATGGGAATTGATAAACCTGATGTTCGATTTGTAATACATCATGATATCCCTAAAAGTATTGAAAGTTATTATCAAGAAACAGGGAGAGCCGGAAGAGATGGTGGTGAAGGACATTGTGTCGCTTTTTATGCCTATAAAGACATTGAAAAGTTAGAGAAATTCATGTCTGGAAAACCCATTGCAGAACAAGAAATAGGTATGGCTTTGCTTTCAGATATGGTGGCCTATGCTGAAACTTCCATTTCAAGACGAAAATTTATCCTTCATTATTTTGGGGAAGCATTTGATAATACAACTGGTGAAGGGGGTGAAATGGACGACAATATGCGCTTCCCTAAAAAACAATTTGAAGTTAAAGACGAACTGGTTCTCTTACTCAAAGCGATTAAACAAACCAAAGAAAAATATAAAGCAAAAGAAATCATTAAAATACTCTTAGGAACAGATAATGCTCTTATTAAGTCACATAAAAGTAATGCTTTAGCTGTTTTTGGAAGTGGAACACATAAGGATAAAAACTTTTGGATGGCATTAATTCGACAAGCTTTAGTAGCAGGGTATTTGAAAAAGGAAATTGAAACTTACGGTATTATTAGGATGAGTAGTAGCGGACAAGAGTTTATACAAAATCCAATTTCTTTTACTATAGCAGAAGATCATAGTTATGACGAATCTGACGAAGTGATTATTGTTAAATCCAAGGGGCAAGGCGATACAGATCAAGTATTAATGAAGCTCTTAGTGCAATTAAGAAAAGATGTGGCTAAAGTGAATAATGTTCCTCCTTATGCCGTTTTTCAAGAGTATTCAATACAAGATATGAGTTTGAAATATCCTTTAACTATAGATGAGTTGGTAAATATTAATGGAGTAGGTGAAGGAAAAGCAAAACGTTATGGGACCAAATTTCTTGCATTAATTAACCAGTATGTTGTTGAAAATGAGATTATACGTCCAGATGATTTGATTGTAAAAAGTACCGGCGTAAACTCTTCGTTAAAATTGTATTTAATTCAAAGTATAGATCGTAAGCTTCCCCTAGATGATATTGCTTCTGCTAAGGGAATGAAAATGGAGGAGTTGATAAATGAAATGGAAACTATTGTATTTGCAGGAACTAGACTCAATATCAACTACTATTTGGAAGATATATTTGATGAAGATCAGATTGATGAGCTATAT
>JALRBW010000057.1 GCA_023257625.1 Flavobacteriaceae bacterium
TTCCAAACAAATGGTTTACAATTTATTCAGAGCCGCTTTAATCAAGGCTTCTACCGAATACTCCGGATTGCTCTGAATGACGTTATCAATTACTTTCTCAGACTGCTTTCTTGAATAACCAAGAACCTCTAGTGCTGATAACGCTTCTTCTTTAATTGTATTGTTTGCAAGGGCTTGAATTTCTTTACCATCAAAAAGATGTATCATTTTATCCTTTAATTCGATCAATACACGTTGAGCTGTTTTTAGTCCAATACCCTTAACTGATTTTATGGTAACTAAATCTTCTGAAATTACAGCTCTTTGTATTTGATGTGGTTCAAGGGATGATAACATCATGCGTGCAGTACTTGCACCAATTCCTGAAACAGATATAAGTAGCTGAAATACAGATCGTTCCATAGGTGTAAAAAAACCGTAGAGTGTATGGGCATCTTCACGAATTTGCAAATGTGTATATAGTTTTACATTTTCCTCTGTTCCTAATTGGGAATAGGTATGTAATGAAATATGAACAGCATACCCTACTCCATTACAATCAATCACCACTTGTGTTGGTGTTTTTTCTACCATTCGACCAATTAATTGAGTAATCATGTATTATTTGTTTTTGGATTGAGCGTCAATTACGGCAATAGCTGACATATTAACAATTTCTTCAACCGATGCCCCTAATTGAATAACGTGGATGGGTTCACTTAATCCCATTAAAATGGGCCCAATTGAAACGGCCTCTTTTAATTCTTTCATCAATTTATAGGTAATATTTGCAGCATCTAGGTTAGGAAACACAAGTATATTTACCTTTTTGTTACTTAATGTTGAAAAAGGAAAACCTTTTTGTAACATTTCCTTATTGAGAGCAAAATCAGACTGGATTGGACCATCAACTGTAAGTTCAGGATTGCTACGATGTAAAATACCAACTGCTTCAGTAACTTTTTTTGCTTGTGGAAATTTTGAAGAACCAAAGTTTGAAAATGACAACATCGCAATAATAGGTTCAAAACCAAAAAGCTTTGAAAGTTGACCCGTCATTTGCGCTATTTTAGCCAAGTCTGATGCGCTTGGATCAACATTTATAGTCGTATCAGATAAAAATAAAGGCCCTGTTTTTGTAAGCATTAAATTTGCTGCTGCTACCCGATTTACCCCTTTTGCTCTTTCAATAGTTTCTAAAATGGGTTTAACAACTGATCTATAATTTCTTGAATATCCAGAAATCATTGCATCTGCATCCTTATTTTTAATCATCATGGAAGCATAATAATTTCGTTCGCGCATTAATCGTTCTGAATCATAATAAGTATATCCCTTACGTTTTTGTTCCTTCCAAAAAAGCTCTGCATATACTTTTCGTTTTGACTCATATGCAGACTCTTTAGGGTCAATAATTTCTAAATGGGAATCAAAATCAAGTGAATTACAAAGCGTTTCTATTATTTCCCGGTTTCCTAATAAAATAGGAATAGCTATACCTTCTTCATGTACAATTTGAGCAGCCTTTAGAACGTCAAGATGATCTGCTTCCGCAAAAACCAATCGTTTTGGAGCAGCTTTCGCTCGATCATGTAAAAGCCGAACCATCTTTTGGCTATTTCCAAGTCTATTTTCTAAAATTTCTAAATACCTATCCCAATCTTCAATGGGCGCTGTAGCAACTCCCGAATCCATAGCTGCTTTTGCTACTGCTGGTGGAATAGTTGTTATTAATCTTGGATCAAATGGTTTGGGTATTATGTAGTTCTTTCCAAAACTCAAACGCATTTCATCATAGGCAATATTTACTTGTTCAGGTACAGACTCTTTCGCTAATAAAGCCAAGGCTTTTACCGCTGCCATTTTCATTTCTTCATTAATTGCGGTAGATCGTACATCTAATGCGCCTCTAAAAATGAAAGGAAAACCAAGAACATTATTGACTTGATTTGGATGATCAGATCTTCCTGTAGCCATAATAATGTCTTTTCGAGTTTTACAAGCCAAATCATATCCTATTTCAGGATCAGGATTAGCCATAGCAAAAACTATTGGATTTGAAGCCATAGTTAATAACATTTCCGGCGTCAAAATATTCGCAGTTGATAGTCCGATAAAAACGTCTGCTCCTTCAATTGCCTCCTCTAGTGTATCTAATTTTTTAGCTGTAGCAAATTCAATTTTTTCAGAACTCAATGTTTCTCTATCCTTTCGAATTACTCCTTTGCTATCAAGCATTACAATATTTTCATGCTTAACTCCTAATGCGCAATATAATTTTGAGCAAGAAATAGCTGCAGCACCAGCCCCTGAGACTACTATTTTTACTTTTTCAATTTTTTTATTTGCCAATTCTAAAGCATTTAATAATGCTGCTGCAGAAATGATTGCTGTACCGTGTTGATCATCATGCATTACTGGTATATTGAGCTCTTCTTTTAAACGGCGCTCAATTTCAAAAGCTTCAGGTGATTTAATATCTTCCAAATTTATTCCACCAAAAGTAGGCGCAATGGCTTTTACTGCATCAATAAATTTGTCTGGGTCTTTTGCATCAACCTCAATATCAAAAACATCAATATCAGCAAAAATTTTAAACAGTAAAGCCTTCCCTTCCATTACAGGCTTTGCTGCATTAGGTCCTATATCACCTAAACCTAGCACTGCAGTTCCATTTGAAATTACAGCAACTAAATTGCCTTTATTAGTATACTTATAAACGTCAGAATTATTTTTCTCAATTTCTAAACAAGGTATAGCCACTCCTGGGGAGTAGGCTAATGCTAAATCTCTTTGAGTTTCATAATTTTTAGTAGGAACAACCTCTGTTTTTCCTGGTTTAGGTTTAGCGTGATAGACTAACGCAGCGCGTCGTTGTTGTTCGTTTGCCATATTTAAATTATTGTCTAAGGTAAGGAACTACTCCGAAATAGGTTGACGAACACGTAAGGAAAAAAGTCCACCTAGAATTAGAAATACACCTGCCAATAAAATTATATTGATCGGGTTGCTTCCTAAAAGTTCATAAACAAAGTATTGCACTGAAAAGATTTGAATTATCATAGGCACTACAATAAACATATTAAAGATTCCCATGTAAATTCCAGTTTTTCCTTTAGGGATTGACGAGGCTAACATTTCATAAGGCATAGCCATCATAGAAGCCCATGTAATTCCCATGCCAAAAGAAAATAAGTAGATTTGTGTGACTTTTATTCCACCCGCAATAGGTATAATAAACAATACCTCTGTATCATTAAGTAAGGGCATACACAGTAAGGCAATCCCACCTATTGTTAGACTTAAAAAATGCAATTGCTTAGCCCCTAATTTTCGAGCTATTGGTATTAAGGCAAAGGCAATCATAAAGCAAATTATATTATAGGTTCCATTAAGGTTACCCGTAAGGATTTGGGCCTGATTAAAAAAAGAAGTACTTTGATCTAAAGTATCATAAAGCGAGAGAGAAAGAGCTGAAGTTAAGTATTGCCAATAACAAAACATTGCATACCAAGGAAAAAACATTACGGGAATTAATTGCTTCATCGTTGGAGGCATCTCTTTAAAAGCAATTACAATATCTTGAATCGTTTTTACTAAAATGTTTTCTTTTTTTGAGGCTTCAATTTCTTTTAATTCTTCAGGGGTTGGAGGATATTCAGAGGTTGTTAATACAGTAATGAGTATTGTTACTATAGATGCAGCTGCACCAATACCAAATGCCCAATATGTATAAACTGGTATCCCATTATCCATTTTATCAGATAATGCAAGAACTCCAAATGAAACTAATATTGCAGGTGTAAAATTGGCTAGTGTGGTACCTAATCCGGTAAAAAAGCTTTGAACTAAAAATCCAAATGAAAATTGTTTTTCAGGTAATTTATCAGAAATAAATGCTCTGTAAGGTTCTAAAGCTATATTGTTTGCAGCATCAAGGATCCATAATAATCCCGCTGCCATCCAAATTGCATTGGAATAAGGCATAGCAATAAGAGCTAAGCTCGCAATTATTGCTCCTACAAGAAAAAAGGGTTTTCTTCTTCCAAATTTAGGTGACCAAGTACCATCGCTAATTGCTCCAACAATGGGTTGTACAATTAACCCTGTTACAGGTCCTGCTAGCCATAATAAAGGAAGTTCAGATTCTTCAGCACCTAAATATTTATAGATGGCACTCATGTTACTCTGTTGAAGTCCAAAGCTAAATTGTACACCAAAGAAACCAAAATTCATGGTTATGATTTGCCAAAAGTTGAGTGCTTTTTTTTGCATATTTTAAAAAATTACTCTAATCTCCTTTTGGTTTGAATTTTTTGTACCACAAAATTACCCACAGCTTGTCCCTGTGCAACCCCTTCCTCAATGGCCATCATATAATGTATTCCACCATATAGCCTTGAAATAGCAGCCTCTTCTGATGCTTTTAAAAAAGAATCATATTTTCTAATGGGAAGTCCATAGGCTACTTCTGTTGTATCTGTAAATGAAAAATTATCACCATACAAATCGGTGAGTGTAACCGCTGCTGCTCTTGAAATAACTGAATGACCACTAGTATATTCAGGAAAAGGAGGAGTTTGTAATAAGGGTAACCATTCCTCGTCGTAGTATTGATTAATTAAGGTTTCTGGTCGAACAACTAGTGTATTCCATTTTTCATCCCAACAGCTAATAAAAGCATCAAAAAGTGCAATAGTTACATTTGCATAAGCGTTAACTGTATCTTCAAAAGAACTTCCCGCTAGACGGGTAGTAATTGCCGTAATACCAATCCAATGACCTCCAGGAGTAATTTTTTTGGTAGCAAACATTGCATGACCTCTATGATGAGTAACGTAGGGATTACAATCCCAAAACTTAGCAATTTCAATCTGTTCTTCACTTAAATTTTTTCCAATATCAAAAACTTGCTTTAATTGTTTTTGAAATGGGCTCCCCTCAGTTAAATCAAAAGGTAAAGGTGCTTTAGGCTCAAATTGATTTGAAGAATCTAAAACCATTGTTCTAATTTCTTTCCAATGAGGTTCAATACCGTCCATATAGTCTGGTGGAGTGGGTTTCCAAAACTGATCTTCTTCTCTTATGGTATATTTTGGATATGTACGTGTTTGATTGTACATATCCTTAGCAGCCCAATCTAATATTGCCTTTGCTACACTTTCACCATACTCCTTAGATGCATTAATTACTGAGCGGGGTACATCTTTTTCTTTCAGTTGATTCAAAAAATGCTCTTGAAAAGTTTCCATTTTATTTTCTGAAAAGATCAATGTTTTCCCCACTTTATTAAATGCAAAAAGTGAAGAAAGATGAGGATTTACGAGATCATTATTAGGTTTAGGGATAGATGCTAAATCTTTTACTTGTCCAACTAAAGATGCATATTGCTCTGGAAAAGATTGTGCTATAATTTCATAGGCTGCAATGGTAGGATAAAGATAAACTCTTGAAGCTACAGGAGGTGAAAAAATATCATAAACAACAATATCTGTAAGATTCTGCATTGCACTTAAAAACAATTCAGGTTCTTTTAACTTATCAAGGTATTCGGTGTTTTTTTCAAATGCACAACTTGATAGAAGTAATAGAATTAAAAAAATTAAAAGGCCTTGGGATTTCATTTTAAAATTGTTATTAAAATATTTGATTATTTCTACCGAATCAATTTATTCTAAAAAGAGTTTAAAGTTACTATTATTTAAATAAATGAAATCTTAAATCATGTTCTTATTTTATACATTGTAGATTACGTTTTCTATTCTTTCAAAAACTTTATATTTCGAGTTAACCCACTCCATTTGGCCCTATTTAATGGAGTATTAGAGAAAAGTTGCTCGAAAATATCTTCTGTTAATTCTGTCCATTCCTCGGCCTTCATAGAAAGGAATTCATCCGAAGGAGTGAATGCAGTTTCTGTATTCGGTTGAGCAAATCGATTCCATGGACAAACCGCCTGACAAATATCACAACCAAATGCCCAACCGTCCATTTTTCCTTTAAATTCTGTGGGAATAGATTCTCTTAGTTCTATTGTTAAATAGGAAATACATCGACTTCCATCTATTTGATAAGGAGCAATAAGGGCATCTGTGGGGCAGGCATCTATACATGCAGTACAACTACCGCAATGGTCAGTAACAGGACCATCTTCTACAAGTTCTAAATCGATAATTAGTTCTGCGATAAAGAAAAAAGAACCTACTTTTTTGGAAATTAAGTTAGTGTTTTTTCCCACCCAACCTAATCCGCTTTTGGCAGCCCATGCTTTATCCATTACTGGAGCTGAGTCAACAAATATTCGACCTTCAACAGCTCCAATTTCTTTATAAATAAATGCCATTAAATCTTTTAACTTCCGTTTAATCACTTGGTGATAATCTTCCCCAAAAGCATAGGTTGAAATTTTAGGCGCTAAGGGATCTTTTTGTTTTTGATCGGTGTAATAATTATATAATAATGACACTACACTTTTTGCTCCAGGAACCAGTTTTTTGGGATCTAATCGTTTATCAAAATGATTTACCATATACTCCATTGTACCATGCCGTTTTTCTTTAAGCCATTGCTCAAGTTTTGGAGCTTCTTCTTCTAAAAAAGTTGCCTTAGAAATTCCACAGGATAAAAAACCCAGTGCAAGTGCCTGGGTTTTAATTTTTTGACTATTTAAATAGGGAGAACTCAATTGTGAAATTTTAAAAAAGCCCTTGTTGATTGTTCTTTATACGTCCTAAATGCTCATAGGCTCTTGGAGTTACTTCTCTACCTCTTGGAGTTCGTACTATAAATCCTTGTTGGATTAAAAAAGGCTCGTAAACTTCTTCAATAGTTTCTGCATTTTCTGAAACGGCCGTTGCTAAGGTGCTAATGCCCACAGGCCCCCCTTTGAATTTGTCTATAAGTGTAGTTAAAATTTTATTATCCATTTCATCTAGTCCATGAGTATCGACCTGCAAAGCCTTTAAAGCATATTGGGTTATCTTCATATCAATTGCACCATCCCCTTTTATTTGAGCAAAATCTCTAACGCGTCGTAACAAGCCATTTGAAATCCGAGGAGTACCTCTGCTTCGGCCAGCAATTTCTATAGCTGCATTTTGCTCAATGGGAACATTTAAGATCGAAGCACTTCGTTCTACAATTGTAGAAAGTAATTCGGTAGAATAATATTCTAATCGATTGCTAATTCCAAAACGAGCTCGCATTGGAGCAGTTAACAATCCTGAACGTGTTGTTGCACCAATCAAAGTAAAAGGCTCCAAATGAATTTGAACAGTACGAGCATTTGGACCAGATTCTATTAAAATATCAATTTTATAATCTTCCATAGCAGAATATAAATACTCTTCTACTACAGGACTTAATCGATGAATTTCATCAATAAAAAGGATGTCTCTTGGTTGTAAATTTGTTAGCAAGCCTGCCAGATCACCAGGTTTATCTAACACAGGGCCTGAAGTAAGTTTAATTCCTACCTGTAATTCGTTGGCTAGAATGTGAGCAAGAGTGGTTTTTCCTAAACCTGGAGGACCATGAAATAATGTATGATCTAAAGCTTCATTTCGCTGTTTTGCCGCAGCTACAAAGACTTGTAAATTTTCTAAAATCGATTCTTGTCCTGTAAAATCATCAAAATGAAGTGGCCGCAAAGCCCTATCAATGTCTTGTTCCTCTGGGCTTAAATTGACTTTATCCGGATCTAAATGTTCGTTCATTGCTCCAAAGATACTTTATTCTTTTTGGAATTTAAACTGTGCTTTTCTTCCAACCATTTCTTTAAAAGAACTGAAATTGAAGAAACAAAAAACCCTTGTTCTTCAACAAGGGTTATGAATTTAAATTGAATTTAATGTTGCAGCTCTTGTTCTCCTTTTTTCAAAGGGATATGTTGAGGTACATAGTCGTCTTCATGCCCTGGTTTAGAATAATCATAAGCCCAACGATGAACATGAGGAATTTCACCTTCCCAATTTCCATGAATATGTTTAATTGGAGCTGTCCATTCTAATGTGTTTGATTTCCATGGATTTTGTTCTGTGGGTTTTCCATAAAACATACTATGAATAAAATTGTATAAGAACACAATTTGAGCTGCACCAGCCAATAAGGCAAAAAGGGTGATCAAAACATTAATATCTGCTAAATCATCAAAGTAAGGGAAAGCAGTATTGGTATAATAACGACGAGGTAAACCTGCCATTCCAATAAAATGCATTGGGAAAAATACTCCATAGGCACTTACCGCGGTAATCCAAAAGTGGATATATCCTAAGTTTTTATTTAACATACGCCCAAACATTTTAGGAAACCAATGATAGACTCCTGCAAATAAACCATATAATGCTGAAATACCCATTACAAGATGGAAGTGAGCTACCACAAAATATGTATCGTGTACATTTATATCAAGGGTACTGTCTCCTAAAATAATTCCTGTCAATCCTCCAGTAATAAAGGTAGATACCAACCCAATTGAAAAGAGCATTGCGGGGTTTAATTGAAGGTTTCCTTTCCACAAAGTAGTAATATAATTAAATGCTTTTACAGCAGAAGGGATGGCAATTAAAAGGGTAGTAAATGTAAATACAGAGCCCAAAAAGGGATTCATTCCAGACACAAACATGTGGTGTCCCCAAACAATAGTGGATAAAAACGCTATCGCTAAAATAGATGCTACCATGGCTCGATATCCAAAAATGGGTTTACGGGCATTTGTAGCAATAATTTCAGATGTTATTCCTAAGGCAGGTAATAAAACAATATATACTTCAGGATGTCCTAAAAACCAGAAAAGATGTTCATACAAAACAGGAGAACCCCCTTGATAATGAAGCACCTCTCCTTGGATAAAAATATCAGACAAGAAAAAAGATGTTCCAAAACTACGGTCCATAATCAGAAGTAAAGCTGCTGAAAGTAAAACAGGGAAAGAAACCACACCAATTACTGCTGTAATAAAGAAAGCCCAAATAGTTAATGGCAAGCGAGTCATGCTCATTCCTTTTGTTCTCAAATTGATTACGGTAACTATATAATTTAACGATCCTAATAACGAGGAAGCAATGAAAATAGCCATAGAAACTAACCAAAGTGTCATTCCTAATCCTGACCCAGGTTGTGCTTGAGGTAATGCACTAAGGGGTGGATATATTGTCCATCCTGCAGCTGCAGGTCCAGCTTCAACAAAAAGTGAAAGCACCATGATTACACTTGAAAGAAAAAATAACCAATAAGATATCATATTTAATAACCCTGAAGCCATATCACGCGCTCCGATTTGTAAAGGAATTAATAGGTTACTAAACGTTCCACTTAAGCCAGCAGTTAGAACAAAAAAGACCATTATAGTTCCATGAATGGTAACCAAAGCTAGGTATACGTTTGGATCCATCACGCCATTTGGGGCCCATTTTCCTAATAATACTTCAAATACACCGAATGACTGTTCTGGCCATGCAAGTTGTAATCTAAATAACAATGACATTGCTATTCCAATAATTCCCATAAACAGTCCTGTAATGAGGTACTGTTTTGAAATCATTTTATGATCTTGACTAAAAATGTATTTAGTTACGAAAGTCTCTTTGTGATGATGTCCATGATCCTCTCCTGAATGTGCTTCAACTGTTGACATATCTTAAATATTTATTAGTTATTGAATAACTTCAGCAAATGTTTGCTGTTGTTCCATCCATTTTTCAAAATCTTCTTTAGATTCTACAATAATTTTCATTTGCATATTATAATGAGAAGCTCCACAAATTTTATTGCATAACAACATGTAATCAAATTCATAGGGCTCGAGGGCTTCTTCACCCTTTGCAACAAGTTCTTTACTGTTTTCTGATCTAATTTTATTTATTTTTTTGACTTTGGCTAACATATCTGGATTTTGTCTCATTTCTTCAGTAGTCAAAGTGGGTGTAAAGGCAAATTCAGTAATCATTCCAGGAACACAATTCATTTGAGCTCTAAAGTGTGGCATGTATGCTGAGTGAAGTACATCTTGAGAACGCATTTTAAAAATAACTTCTCTTCCTACAGGTAAATGCAATTCTTGAACTACAACGTCATCAAATCCGTTGGGGTCAGTAGCATCAATCCCCACTAAATTTCTACCGTCAAAATCTTGTAAAAAACGAACATTAGCATCTCCTAACACTCCATCTTCTCCAGCATATCGAGCTTTCCAATTAAATTGTTGGGCATAAAGCTCTACCACTAGCGCCTCATCATTTTCTTCCACATTCATAATGTCGGTCCAAGTATAGAGTCCATATAGAATTAAACCAGCCAATACAATTACAGGAATTACTGTCCAGATCATTTCTAGCTTATCATTATCAGCATAGAATAGTGCTTTATTTCCTTTTTTTCCTCGATACTTATAGGCAAAATAATGCAACAAGGCTTGAGTAATTGTCTGAACTATCAAAATGATCGCAAACGATATCCACATTAACTGATCATAATCAGCACCGTGTTCTGAAGCCGCCTCTGGCAAAAACACATCGCCGTAACTCCAAAAAGAATATATAGTAATACCATAAATAAACAATAAGAAGGCAAACATTAATTTACCATTCAAATTGTTGTCATTATCGTTTGCTACTTGATTATTTTCATTCTTCGATTGAGAAAGCTCAAAGATTTTTGTGATTTGCCAAAGCGAAATCGCAACGAGAATTAAAACAGTAAATACTAAGGCTATATTCATTTAAGCTGTCAATTTAATTTAATAATGAAACCGTTCACTTTCTCCCATGTAAGGATCACCTTTTGCTTTCAAAGGGGCTTTTGTTATTTCTGTAAACACGATATAAATGAAAAGCCCTAAGAAAAATAAAAATCCACCAATTTCAGCTGCTCCAATAAACCATTGATTGCCAACCGCAGAGGGCATAATCATGTTGAATACGTCCATGTAATGGCCTAATAGGATTACAATTCCCGCCAAAATGATAAAGTAATTTACACGTTTATAATCACTGTTCATTAATATTAAAAGTGGAAAAATAAAATTCATAGCAACCATTGCAAAAAATGGAAGGTTATAATCTTCTATTCGTGTAATAAAATAAGTTACTTCTTCAGGTATGTTAGAATACCAAATTAACATGAATTGCGAAAACCATAAATATGTCCAGAATATACTTATGGCAAACATGAACTTTCCTAAATCATGTATATGGCTGTCATTTACAAATTCCAAATATCCTTTTGACTTTAAGTATATTGTAATTAAAGCAATAGTAGTTATTCCTGAAACAAACATACTTGCAAATACATACCAACCAAACAGAGTACTGAACCAATGGGGGTCTATAGACATTATCCAGTCCCATGACATAATAGACTCTGTTACGATATAGAATACTAAAAATGCTGCTGATATTCTGAAATTCTTTTTGTGATTAGAAATATCATTAGAATTATCCTGTGCCAAGGAAAATTTTCGTGAAAAATAACGATATAAAGTCCAACCTGTTAAAAAGAAAAAGGCACGAATTAAAAAGAAAGGAACATTCAAAAATCCTTTCTTTCCAGAAATAAGTTTATCATGTGCAACCACCTCTGGATCCATCCAAATAAATAAATGGTTGAAGTGCATTGAAGAAAGTATCAATATCGCTATAACAATTAAACCACCTGGTAAGAGGTACGCTGTAATACCTTCCATGACTCTAAATAAAACTGGAGACCAACCGGCCTGTGCTGCCCGTTGAATAGCGTAAAAAGCCAAAGTACCCAACGCGATCATAAAGAAGAAAAAAGCAGCAACATACAATGCCGCCCATGGCTTATTACTCAATTGATGAAACACATGTTCATCATGACTTATTTCATGGCCCCCTTCTTCAGCGGCAAGGGATTCGTGACTTGCATCAGTTCCATGTGCATCAGTGGTGTCATGGTGAGCTTCAACGGATGCGTCATCGTGGGAAGCGCCGTGCTCATCTCCGTGGGCAGAAGCAGCTACAATAGCTTTGGCTTCTTCAATGGTTTTAGGCGCAGTAAAAAACCCATAAACAAGTCCTAGAAAACCAATTACCATAAACGCAATGGCTAAATTTCTAAGTCGATTTGAAAAGGTATACATCATTCGATTTCCTTTAATTATTTTACAAGTTTACTTCTCAATTCCATTACATGTTGTGCAATTTGCCAACGTTCTGTAGCGTTCACTTGCCCTGCATGTGATCCCATTGCATTTTTACCGTACATAAGGACGTGATAAATACTTCCGGGGGTAATTTCTCTATCAGCGTAACTGGGTACACCTAAGAATTTTTCTCGAGTCATTAAAATGCCTTGTCCGTCACCTTTACTACCATGACAAACTGCGCAATATATTGTGTAAAGTTCTTTACCGACTGCCTTATTTTCTTCTGTAATTTCAAGAGGAGACAGTAGAGCTACTTTTGATTCTTCATATCCTTCATTTGTATTAGGATAATCATAGGGTTCCCAATTTCTTGAAATTGTTCCTTCTACAGGAACTTGAGCTTCTACACCATTAGAAAAGGCATTTGAATCTGCATAGGTTTCGTACCCTACAGGCTCATACATATTAGGGAAAAACTGATAGTTGGGTTGCGAAGGATTAAAACACCCTTGAATTCCCAAGGCTAGAAGCATACTTAATAAAAAACCTATATATTTCATTTATTCTGGCTTTTCTACAATTGAAATTTCGATGGCTCCAGACTTTTTAAGCAAAGCCTTAAGCTCTTTTTCATTATCATGAAGTTCGATTTCTACTAAAAATTTATCATCCGTAGTTAAAGGATTTGGATTTTCTGCCTTTTTAAAAGGCCACAATTTACTACGCATGTAAAAAGTAATAACCATTAAATGTGCTGCAAAAAATACAGTCATTTCAAACATAATTGGAACAAAGGCAGGCATGTTTTCTAAATAGGAAAAACTAGGTTTACCTCCAATGTTTTGAGGCCAGTCTTCTATCATTATAAAATTCATCATAGCAATAGCAACAGTGAGTCCAATACAACCATAAATAAATGACATAATGGCTATTCGTGTATCTTCAAGACCTAATACTTTATCTAAACCGTGAACAGGAAAAGGGGTATACACTTCTTCAATGTGGTGTTTTGCTGAACGAATTTCTTTGACTGCACTTAAAAGCATATCATCATCATCGTAAAGCGCATGTATTACTTTATTACTCATGATTTAGCGTCTCTTATTTTTTTATATTTTTCTCCTGAGGACTTTAAAATTGTTTTTACTTCAGCTTGAGCAATCACAGGGAATGTTCTAGCATAAAGTAGAAAGAGGACAAAGAAAAATCCTATCGTACCAATAAAAATTCCAATATCTATAAAGGTAGGTGAAAACATTGTCCAGGATGAAGGAAGATAATCACGGTGCAACGATGTCACAATAATAACAAACCGTTCAAACCACATTCCAATATTTACCACTATTGATATGATGAAGGAGAACATTATACTGGTTCTCAATTTCTTAAACCACATAAACTGAGGTGAAAAAACATTACAAGTCATCATAGACCAGTACGCCCACCAATACGGTCCTGTTGCCCGATTTAAAAAGGCATACTGTTCGTATTCAACTCCAGAATACCATGCAATAAATAATTCTGTGATATAAGCAACTCCTACTATAGAGCCCGTAATCATAATCACAATGTTCATTAACTCTATATGCTGAACGGTAATATAATTTTCAAGATTAGACACTTTACGCATTATAATCAATAAAGTATTTACCATTGCAAATCCAGAGAAGATTGCCCCTGCCACAAAGTAAGGGGGGAAAATTGTGGTGTGCCAACCCGGAATTACTGATGTAGCAAAGTCAAAAGATACAATAGTATGAACAGAAAGCACAAGAGGAGTAGCTAAACCTGCTAACACCAAAGATACTTCTTCAAAACGCTGCCAATCTTTTGCTCTCCCAGACCACCCAAAACTTAACAAGCTGTATATCTTTTTTTGGAACGGTAATATTGCACGGTCACGGATCATCGCAAAGTCAGGAAGAAGTCCTGTCCACCAAAACACAAGTGAAACCGATAAATATGTTGAAATGGCAAATACATCCCAGAGTAAGGGAGAATTAAAGTTTACCCATAAAGAACCAAATCCGTTAGGAATAGGTAAAACCCAGTATGCTAACCAAGGGCGACCCATATGGATGATGGGAAATAGACCCGCTTGGATTACTGAGAAAATAGTCATGGCTTCTGCGGATCGGTTAATGGCCATACGCCATTTTTGTCTAAATAAAAGTAATACTGCCGAAATTAGGGTACCTGCGTGTCCGATTCCTACCCACCATACAAAGTTGGTGATGTCCCAAGCCCAACCCACTGTTTTATTAAGTCCCCAACTGCCAATACCTGTTGAGATGGTGTAAATAATACACCCTACTCCCCAAAGTAAAGCCGTTAATGCAATTCCAAATACTATCCACCATTGTTTATTTGCTGCGCCTTCTACGGGAGCGGCCACATCAACAGTCACATCGTGATAAGACTTATCACCGGTAACAAGGGGTTTTCTAATTGGTGCTTCGTAATGCGATGCCATACTTTTAATTCTATATGTTTCTTATACCTCGTCGGTATTTCTTACTTTGACATGATACATAACATTGGGTTTTGTTCCCACGTGTTCTAATAAATGATACATCCGATCATCTTGGTGTAAAGCCGTTACCTTACTTTCTTTATCATTTAAATCTCCAAACACCATTGCTCCGGTAGTACAAGCATTTGAGCAAGCCGTTTGGAAAGTTCCGTCTTTAATTTCTTCTCCTTTGAGTTTAGCATCAAGAATTGTTTTCTGTGTCATTTGAATACACATTGAACATTTCTCCATTACACCTCGGGAACGAACTACTACATCTGGATTTAATACCATACGGCCAAGGTCATTGTTCATATGATAATCAAACTCATCATTTTTATTGTACAAAAACCAATTAAATCGACGCACTTTGTAAGGACAGTTATTTGCACAATAACGTGTACCTACGCAACGGTTATAAGCCATATGGTTTTGACCTTGTCTACCATGTGAAGTTGCAGCAACTGGACAAACTGTTTCACAAGGTGCGTGATTACAGTGTTGACACATTACAGGTTGGAATGCTACTTGTGGATTTTCAGCAGCTTTTTCCATCTCATTAAATGTACTGAGTGAATCTCCAACTCCTGATATGGCTTCTTTAGTTTCATTGTCTCCTTGAAAAGTAATGGCAGAAGAATAGTATCGGTCAATACGCAACCAATGCATATCTCGTGAACGACGAATTTCGCTTTTACCAACTACAGGAACATTGTTTTCAGCATGACAAGCAATAACACAAGCGCCGCAACCTGTACAGGAATTTAAATCAATAGAAAGATTAAAATGGTGTCCTATACTGCGATCAAACTCTTGCCATAAATCTACCTCTGGTGAAGTCACATCAAATTCCATGTGATTTTTGGATACCTGAGGCATTGGATTCCATTGCGATTTATTTTTAGTGCTAAAAACTTCTAAAGTAGTTTCTTTAACTATATCGCCACGTCCCATTAGTGTGTTGTGCAATTGAACACAAGCAAATTCATGTTCACCCTCTGAAGAAGTTATGGATACCGTTTGTGTTTTTTGAGCCTTTAGATACAATTCATAGGCATTAACACCTGTTTGCATCTGGTCTTGCATGCCGTTACGTTTTCCGTATCCAAAAGACAATCCAACGGTACCTTTGGCTTGACCCGGTTGGATTACAACAGGAACTTTAAGAGAAGTTTCTCCTACTTTAACATTTGCATAGCTTCCGTTTAGCGCACCATTTGAGGTGTTTCTGTTGGTAAGCCCAAGGGCTTTTGCATCCGTCATAGAAACAGTAAGGTAATTGTCCCAACTTACACGGGTTATCGGATCTGGAAACTCTTGTAACCAAGGGTTATTCGCTTGTTGTCCATCTCCCATTCCGGTTTTGGTATAGAGAACCAAACTCATTTGAGGTGCCTGGGCAGTACGTAATGCTGACAGGTCTAGGTTGCTAAAATCGGGAGTAGTCGCATCAAAATTGGTTGCTGAAGCAAAGTAGCCATCGTGTAATGCCTTGTTCCAAGAAGTACTTCCTAGAATGGCTTCGTTCCAATGCGCTTTAATTGCATCGTAATATTTTTGATTTTGTCCGGCTAAGCGAAGAAAAACATCTTGAAACTGTTGGGTATCAAATAAAGGTTTTATGGTGGGCTGAGCCAAGGCATAATGACCTGATTTGAATTCATAATCTCCCCAGGCTTCTAAGTAATGAGGTGTTGCAGCAACAAATTGGCATTGGGCTGCAGTTTCATCAAGTTTTGAGGTAAAAGCAAGTGAAAATTCAAGATTCTTGATGGCTTCACCTAATTGAGCACCACCAGCAGAAGTAAATACTGGGTTGATATTTACACTAATTAACCCGTGTATTGAACCCTTTTGAATTCCTTCAAAGGCTTCTTGTACTTGCATAGCGTTTCCTTGACGAATACGACGTGGTTGCTCAGGTTGAAAGGCTTTGCTTTGTAAGTGAGAATTTATGGCCAATACTGTTTCTTGAGCCGTTTCATTTGTTAATCCGGAAACAACTACAGCGTCACTGCCTGCTGTTCGAAGTCGAATCACAGCTTTATCAACAGCTGTTTTCACCTCTTCTGAAAGAGAAACAGCACTATTGCCTCTCGTAAGCTGATCGTGAATGTATGCCAATACATTCATTTGTACGGCGGGAGTAGTGGGTATTCTATGGTCTGCATTTGCACCTGAAAGAGACATATTTGACTCGATCTGCATATGCCAAGACATGTCCACTTTTTGGTTGTGTTTTTTAGGTATACGTCCAGCAGCATAGCCTTTTGAATATCCCCCACCTTGCCAATCGCCAAGAAAATCCGCATCTACGGATACAATCGTTTTGGCAAGAGAGAAATCATACTCAGCTAGACCCCGAATTCCATAATGTTTTTGGTAAGCATTTAATGCGGCATCGTCAGAAATAGTATCATAGATAACATGAGATACATTAGGGAATGCAGCGATAAACTCTTGAATGATTTTGTGGGAAGTTGGACTTGCCAATGTTGGGGTCATTAAAACAACCTTTTTATTTGAGGCAACTAAGGCTTTTAACATTGCCCCTACTTGTACATATAAATTGTCCCAAGAAATGTCTTCACCCTGAGCTAAGGGGCCTTGTAATCGTTTTGTATCATACATTGATAATACAGAGGCATGTACTCGGGCATTAGCTACCCCAAGGGTTGGAACATCAGGATTACTCTCAATTTTAATTGGACGACCCTCTCTTGTTTTGACTAATACGCTACAAAAATCAAATCCATCTGCAATAGCGGTAGCGTAATAATTAGCTACACCTGGACGAATTTGTTCAGGTTGAATAACATAGGGAACAGACTTAATTACAGGCCCCTCACAGGCAGCAAGTGATGCTGCTGCTGTACTAAATCCAACATATTTTAAAAAATCTCTTCGTGAAGTATTACTGTCTGCTAAAGTTCTTTCATCGGTTAAAAAGTCTTTAGGTAATTTAGAGGCAAATTCATTATGCTCTAACGATTGAATCGTTTCATTTTTGGGATCTAACTGATCTATATTTTTCCAGTATGTTTTATTTGATGCCATATACTTTATCAATCGACTTTTAATAGTGACATTTACCACATTCTAAGCCACCCATTTGAGCAACTGTTAATTTTTCAACGCCGTATTTTTTAGAAAGTGCTTCATGAATTTTTGCATAGTATTCATTACTTTCAACATTCACGTTAGTTTCACGGTGACAATTAATACACCAACCCATTGTTAATGGGGAAAACTGATACATTATTTCCATTTCTTCAACGGGACCATGACATTTTTGACATTCAATTTGTCCTACTTCTACATGCTGCGCATGATTGAAATAAACAAAATCAGGGAGATTGTGAATTCTTACCCATTTAACAGGTTGTGACTTTCCTGTGTAGCTTTGGCTTTCTTCATCCCAACCCACTGCAGCGTATAGTTTCTTAATTTCTTTGGTATAAAAATCTTTAGTATATCCATTTTCAATATCCTCTTCTCCGTTATATTCTGCAATATTCCGGTGACAGTTCATACAAACATTTAAAGAAGGAATCCCTGAATGCTTTGAAACTCTAGCTGAAGAATGACAATATTTACAGTCTATTTGATTTGCCCCTGCGTGGATTTTATGTGAATAATGAATAGGTTGAACAGGTATATATCCTTGGTCTACACCAACCTGCATAAAATATCCGTAAGCAAAATAGGCACTGCTAAGAAGCAGTAATATAACACTAAGTAAAACTAAAAATTGATTTTGAACAAAAGCGAGCCATAAAGGTGTGCGTTTTGGTTTCGCAGCAGGACGAATATCTACACCACTAGCATCAGCAATTCTAAGGAGTGTTCGTTGAACTAAGAAAAGCATTACCACCAGAATTACGAATACCAAGACAAGAGCGGCAAGGATTAAAGTGTTATCTGGTCCGGAAGAATTAACCACTGTGACCGCTGCATCAGCAGCTGAAGCTGCAGCAGCAGGTTGAGTGTAATCTGTATATGCTATAATATTGTCTATATCTTCATTGGATAATTGAGGAAATGAGGTCATTACTGAACCATTATATTCTTCATAAATAGCAACAGCTTGGGCATCTCCAGATTTTACCATTGCCGTACTATTTTTTATCCAACTGTATAACCAATCCTTGTCATACTTTGCAGAAACTCCTTTTAATGCAGGCCCTACAGCTCGTTTATTCAACTTATGACATGCCGCACAATTTGCGTTAAATAATGATTTTCCAGCAATAACCGCAGGATCATCTTGTGCAAATGAAGTTTGGGTTGTCAATAGGCTGACAGAAAAAAGAAGAAGGGATAAAAAGGATACTAATCGATTCCTAATTTTCATCCGAATTTTTGAATATTTTGAGTTGTTCAAATTTTTTGTCTAAAATCCACCGCAAAAATAAGTCATAGAACACTTTTTCTTCAGATTAAAAATGTAGAATTTTATAATTTATATTCATTCTAAATAATTTATAAATTTTGTTAAATACTTATTTCATAAAAGTAAAAATTTGTTCTTTTGTGTGATGAAATTGACCGGATGTAAAACCTCGTTTTTATTGGCTTTCTCTCTTTTTAGTGTTTTTTTATATTCACAAGAAACCAAATTGATTGTTAAACAAGACGCTAAATTGGATACGCTTTTAAATTTAAAAATTAAATTAGACAGAGAGCGTTATGAAAGTGAGTATTTTACTCTTCAATTATATTACGGTAGTTTAGATGTTGCCAATGAAACCCTTGAATCATTTCAAGAATCCTTTCCCCATATTACAGTTGAATTGAGTTTTGAAACTCCTAATTACAAAGTTCAAGCAGGTAGATTTAAGGATAAAATTATAGGTTTAAAAACCTTAGATACGATTAAAAAAGAATTCCCCGGTGCTTTTTTATTGACCCGAAAGGACCATACTCTAAAGTGATTTTTTTACTGCAACTTCTTGGAAGCATTCTAAAATGTCTCCTTCTTTAATGTCATTATAATTTTTGATTTGTAGTCCACAGTCATATCCCTTAGCAACTTCTTTAACATCATCTTTGAAGCGTTTTAGAGAAATTAAACTTCCAGTAAAAACTACCACTCCTTCTCGGATTAATCGAATACCTGAATTTTTAAAAATTTTACCAGTAGTTACCATACACCCTGCTATGGTACCAATTTTAGAAATTTTAAAGGTTTCTCTTATTTCAGCGGTTCCCGTAATTTCTTCACGAAGTTCAGGGGAAAGCATACCCTCCATGGCATCTTTAATGTCATTTATGGCATCGTAGATAATAGAATAGGAGCGAATATCTATTTCTTCTTTATCAGCCAACATTCGGGCATTACCCATTGGTCTAACGTTAAATCCGATAACAATAGCATCAGACGCAGAGGCTAACAATACATCAGACTCTGTAATAGCCCCCACTCCTTTATGAATTATTTTTATTTCAATTTCATTAGTAGAAAGTTTTTGTAAAGAATCAGTTAATGCTTCTACTGATCCATCAACATCTCCCTTGAGTATAATATTGAGTTCTTTAAATTCTCCCAAAGCGATACGTCTACCAATTTCATCAAGTGTAATATGACGTTGTGTTCGAACACTTTGCTCTCTAATCAATTGAGTTCGTTTCGCTGCAATCTGTTTAGCTTCACGTTCATCTTCCAATACATGGAATGAATCTCCTGCTTGTGGGGCACCATCAAGACCTAGAATTGAAACAGGTGTTGCCGGAGGAGCATCGTTTAATGGAGTTCCTCTTTCATTGAAAAGTGCTTTAACTTTACCGCTGTGCTTTCCTGCTAGCATATAATCTCCCTTTCTCAATGTTCCATTTTGAACCAAAACAGTAGAAACATATCCTCTACCTTTATCTAAATAAGCTTCTACTACAGTTCCTTTGGCTTGACGAGAAGGGTTGGCTTTAAGTTCTAATAATTCCGCTTCAAGTAAAACTTTTTCTAAAAGTTCTTTTACCCCTGTTCCTTTTAATGCGGAAACATCATGAGATTGAACTTTACCTCCCCAATCTTCAACCATTAAATTCATATTGGCTAAAGCCTCTTTAATTTTTTCTGGATTGGCATCTGGTTTATCTACTTTGTTGATAGCAAATACGATAGGTACTCCAGCGGCTTGTGCATGACTAATGGCCTCTTTGGTTTGAGGCATTATATTATCATCTGCTGCTACCACAATAATTGCTATATCTGTAACCTGAGCCCCTCGAGCACGCATGGCGGTGAATGCCTCATGTCCAGGAGTGTCTAAAAAGGTTATTTTTTGTCCGCTATCAAGAGTTACACTATAGGCACCAATGTGTTGTGTAATTCCACCTGATTCACCAGCTATAACATTTTCGTTTCGAATATAATCCAACAATGAGGTTTTACCATGATCAACGTGTCCCATAACAGTAACAATTGGAGCACGAGAAATTAGATCTTCCTCACGATCTTGAACTTCATCAATATTTTCCTCTAGTTCGGCTTTTTCAAAAGTAACTTCAAAACCAAATTCATCTGCCACAATGCTTAAGGTTTCTGCATCTAGACGTTGGTTCATGGTCACCATTATTCCTAAGCTCATACAAGCAGAAATGATTTCTGTAGAAGAAATATTCATCATGGTTGCAACTTCTCCAACGGTAATAAATTCGGTTACTCTAATTACTTTACTTTCCGCTTCCATTTGAGCCATTTCCTCTTCCGTTTTTTGACGGTGTTGGGATCTTTTATCTCTGCGGTATTTTGCACCTTTAGATTTTCCTGATTTACCCTGAAGTTTTTCTAAAGTTTCTCTAATTTGCTTTTGAACGTCTTCATCAGAGGGCTCCTCTTTTTTTATAACTGGAAGATTTTGTTTTTTTGGAGCATGAGAAGTGTTATTCGATGGTTTTACATCCTTACTAATTCTTTTTCGTTTGCGTTTTCTCGCTTCTTCAACTGTTTTTTCCTTCTTGTTAACCTCATCAAGGTTTATAGTTTGTCCTGTTTTAACAGGCCCAGTTAACTTTTTATATTGTGTCTTTAAAGTATCTGAAGTTTCTTCAATTTGTGGTTCTTGTTTTTCTTCTTGTAATAAAGTTTCTATAACTGGCTTAGCCACCTCATCAACTTCAGGTTCAACTTCAGACACAACTTCAGACTCGACTTCTCGTTCAGGTTCAACGAATACAATCTCTTCTTTTGGCTTTACAACAGCGGGTTTTTTTAGTGCTTCTAAATCAATTTTACCAATTGATTTAGGCTTTTCTAGTGCAACTCGATTACTTTTTAATGCTTCTTTTTGAGCGATAAGATCTAATCGTTCTTGCTCTTTCTGCTCTTGAATAATACGAAGGTTTTCTTTTTCCTTTCGTTTTTCTTCACCTACTTCATGAGAGGCATCTTTTTTTGATTTATCTGTCTCAAATTCATCTAAAAGTATGTTGTAAATCTCACTTGTAATTTTGGTAGTGGGACGTGCTTCGACCTCGATATTTTTTTGAGCTAAAAATTCGACAACACGATCAAGTGAAATATTTAATTCCCGTAATACTATGTTGAGCCGAATACTAGGTTGTTCTGACATATTTTATTATCTGTTTGCAAAAATAAGAATATTTTTTCCAGTCTATTCTTCAAACTCTGCTTTGAGGATTTTAATCACCTCTGCCACTGTTTCCTCTTCTAAATCGGTTCTTTTAATTAATTCCCCTTTATCAAGTTCCAAAATACTTTTTGCTGTATCAAGACCTACTTTTTTGAACTCATTAATAACCCACTCTTCGATTTCATCACTAAATTCTTTAAGCTCAATATCTTCTTCGGCTCCTTCCCGATAAACATCAATTTCATATCCAGTTAACTTCCCGGCGAGACGAATATTGGCTCCTCCTTTTCCTATAGCTTTGGACACTTCTTCAGGGTTTAAGAAAACCTCTACACGTTTGGTTTCTTCATCAATTTTCAATGAATTTACTTTAGCAGGACTTAATGCTCGAGAAATAAATAACTGTAAGTTGTTGGTATAGTTAATGACGTCGATATTTTCATTTCCTAGCTCGCGAACAATTCCATGAATTCTTGATCCTTTCATTCCTACGCAAGCACCTACTGGATCAATTCGATCATCGTAAGAATCTACTGCAACTTTAGCCTTTTCTCCAGGGATCCGTACCGCTTTCTTTATAGTAATTAATCCGTCAAATACCTCTGGAATTTCTTGTTCGAATAATTTCTCTAAAAATTTAGGTGATGTACGAGATAAAAGAATTCTGGGTTTATTACCTCTTAATTCTACACTTTCAATAATCCCTCTAACATTATCTCCTTTTCTGAAAAAGTCACTTGGAATTTGTCGGTCTTTGGTTAATATAATTTCGTTCCCATCATCATCTAACAAAATAACCTCACGGTTACGAATATGATGTACTTCAGCCGTGTATAGTTCACCTTCACGATCCTTAAATTGCTTAAACACATTGGTGCTGTCGTGTTCAAAAATACGAGCAACTAAATTTTGCCGTAAGTATTGAATTGAACGTCTTCCTAAATCAATTAACTTAACTTCTTCAGAAACATCCTCACCAACTTCAAAATCAGGCTCAATTCGTCGGGCTTCAGAAAGTTCAATTTCTTGATTAGGATCTTCAACTTCCCCATCAGCTACTACAACTCGGTTTCGCCAGATCTCTAAATCCCCTTTATCTGGGTTTATAATAATATCAAAGTTTTCATCCGATCCAAATTTTCGCTTTAAGGTGCTTTTAAATACATCCTCTAAAATTACCATTAAGGTAACTCTGTCTATAAGCTTGTCGTCTTTAAATTCTGAAAAAGAATCAATTAATGCTAAATTTTCCATTTTTTTAAAATTACTTTTTAAACTAAAACAATCGCACTTGCAATAGCATTGTACGAAAGGGTTGTTTCCTTGACTACTGTTATTTTTCCTTTTCCAATGGGTTTGGGTTCACGTTGTTTCCATGAAAGAGTAAAAGTATTTTCATCAGCTTTCACTAAAGTCCCTTCTATGGGTTTTGCTCCATCGAATTCTACGTGTAATTTTCGCCCAATGTTTTTATGATATTGTCTTACCTTTTTTAGATTACTCCCTACACCAGCAGAAGCAACCTCTAATGAAAAGTCATATTCTTCACGATCTAATTGATGCTCAATATGTCGACTAATGTCAATACAATCTTGCAATTGAACTCCACTGTCTCCATCAATATAAATTTTAATTTTTTGATCAGATGTAACTAAACACTCAATCAAAAACAGATCTTTACGAGCTTCAAATGCCGTTTCTAACAATTCCGATACACGATCTTTCAATGTCATATAAAAAAAAAGGGGACCTAATGTCTCCTCTTACCTTTACTGTTTTCGATAAAATTCTACGCAAATATAAGGGATTTATTAAAAAAACAAAATATAGATATATTTTACTTTAAATGTCTTCATCAATTTTAGAATGTTATCTTGTATTTAATAATTTAATATCTGTTAAATACAAATGAAAAAAATTAAATTAATTCTTGTTTCTTTTTTTATTCTATCAATAGTACTCTTCATCAATTTAAGCAATATGCCCTCTTACTTTCAAGAAAGGAAGTATTTAGATATGGAAGTTGACATATTAGAAGCTTTTATTTTAGCGAAAGACAGTTCCACAATTCAATTGCCTGAAGGGCACTTTTTATTCTCACAAGAATTGAGTTTGAACGATAAAAAACACATTACAATTACCGGGATGGGGATGGACAAAACAGTGCTTTCTTTTAAGGGACAAACCAAAGGTGCACAAGGAATTTTAATTTCAAATAGTGAAAACATAACTATTGAAAACTTGACCCTTGAAGATGCGAGTGGAGATAATCTAAAAATTACCGATTCGGATACTGTAGTTATTCGGAATTTACGCTCAGCATGGACTGGAAAAGTATCAAGTGCAAACGGAGCTTATGGTATTTACCCTGTTTTGTGTAAAAATTTATTGATTGAAAATTGTGAGGCTATTGGTGCATCTGATGCAGGTATTTACGTTGGTCAATCAGATCAAGTGGTCATTAAAAACAATAAAGCTTTTTTCAATGTTGCAGGAATTGAAAGTGAAAATAGTACCAACGTTGAAATATATGGTAATGAAGTGTTTGAAAATACAAGTGGTCTTTTGATATTTAACCTTCCCAAATTAACCCGATATGGTAGAGATGTTAAAGCCCATAATAATACCCTATATAATAACAACCTCAAAAATTTTGGAGTAAAAGGTTCCATTGTAAGTGCTGTTCCCAAGGGAACAGGTGTGGTTATAATGGCAACACAAAATGTTCAATTTTACAACAATTCAGTAAAAAACCATAAAACGTCTAATCTTTCAGTGGTTAGTTATCACATTTTTGCAGGAGAAGAAGACAAAACTCAAACCCTAAGTACAGAAGTGCAAGAAAAAGGTATTCGGGCGATTAACAATGATTTTCAGGATGATAATTCCTATAACCCCTATCCAGGACAAGTTGAAATTTATAATAATAGTTTCGAAAATGAATATGCATTTCCCACTTTAAGTAATGAATATGGTATTTTAATGTGGCTTAAAAATAAAGTCCAAATTCCAGATATAGTTTATGATGGAATTTTACCTGAAAGGAGCAAACTACAAGGGCAAATAAATAAGCTGTGTTTAAGAAAAAATGGAAATATTAACTTTGTGTATCTTGATGCGGCAAACGACTTTAAAGCGTTTTCAAATGACCAAGATATTTTTACGTGTTCACTAAACTAAACACAATTTTGAGAATTGACAATGCAAAACGTTAATAGCACACTTTTTTGGATCTTAGTTTTTGTTTGTTTTTTTACCTTGGGGTGTCAAAATAAATCAAATATTTCAGCTCCTACAGCATTAAAAGTGAAAGCAGAAATGTCTCTTTTAAATCATGTCTTGACTGATGAAAAAAAATTCCTTTCAGAATACGGATTTTTTAAGGGTCCAATTGCTGAACTTATTCCTAATTCAGATGTTTATCCATACGATATTAACAATCCTTTATTTTCAGATTATGCTTTAAAAAAAAGGTTTGTATTTCTACCCTCTGGAAATAAAATGAAAATTGAAGATTCAGGTGAAGTTACTTTTGAAGTTGGAAGTATTTTGATTAAAAACTTTTATTACCCAGCAGATTATAATGATGAAGAAACAAAAGTACGAAATATTGAAACCCGCCTTCTCATAAAAGGCGAGGAAGGATGGAAGCCCCTAAATTACATATGGAATAAAGATCAAACTGATGCAGAATTAAATTTTATCGGGGATAAACAAACTGTACAGTTTACTGACGCAAATTATACTACACGTTCATTTTCTTACCAAATTCCGAACCTTAATGAGTGTAAAAACTGCCACATAAAAGGTAAAGACATTACCCCTATTGGCCCTACAATAGCACAACTTAACAAGAAATACAGTTTTTCAGAAGAACACCTAAACCAATTGGAAACATTTCAAAATTGGAGTCTAATTGATCTACCTATTCACCCTTTTAAATTATCCAAACTTCCCGTCTGGAATGATACTAAAGCCACACTTGAAGATCGTGCAAAAGCCTACTTAGATGCCAATTGTGCTCATTGCCATAATTCAAAGGGCAGTGCAAAAAACTCAGGACTTTATTTAACATTTGATGAAAACGATTTACGTAAAAGAGGAATACTCAAACCCCCAGTGGCTGCAGGAAAAGGGTCAGGTGATCTTGAATTCAGTATTTTACCTGGACATCCAGAGGCTTCGATTTTGGTATATCGAATGAAAAGTATTGATCCCGCAATACAAATGCCAGAAATAGGTCGGACATTAGTACATCAGGAAGGAGTTGCGTTGCTGGAAGATTATATACGCACCCTTACCTTTAAAGACTAATAATGAGGCTTCTTCTGCTTTGAAGCCTAAAAAATATCCTTATTTTTGAGTCAATATGAATTGGAAAAAAATCTCTACTGGACTCAGATTTGTAAAACCTACTCCAAAAGACCAAACCCCTTTTGAAAAGCTTTTTGAAATTTTTAAAGAATTGATTACCCACACCTCAGGTGATTTTGATGAAGCTATTGATTGGCTGAGAGAATTAGATAAAGAATACGAATTAACCGATGAAAATTATACAATTGACGACTTTATCGAGGAGTTAAAACAAAGGGCTTTTATTCAACCAAAAAAAGGGAACGGGACAAAAGGTGAGGGGTATGCATTGACTCCAAAAACAGAAAAATTATTACGTGAACACGCTTTAAAACAAATTTTTGGTAAACTAAAAAAAACAGGGTCTGGAAATCACAAAACTCAAAAAACAGGACAAGGACAAGAGGCCACTGGAGAATTTAAAGCCTATCAATTCGGTGATTCCATTGACAAAATTGCAGTAACGGAAAGTTTAAAAAATGCTCAAATCAGAAGTCTTGGTGATGATTTTACAATTCAAGATCAAGATCTGGTTGTAGAAGATGCCTTTTACAAAACCCAAATGAGCACCGTTTTGATGATCGATATTAGCCATAGTATGATTCTTTACGGAGAAGACCGTATTACTCCAGCCAAAAAAGTAGCCATGGCTTTGGCAGAACTTATTACCACACGTTATCCGAAAGACACCTTAGATATTTTGGTTTTTGGGAATGACGCTATGCCCATAGCAGTAAAAGACATTCCTTACCTTGAAGTAGGCCCTTACCACACCAATACTGTAGCGGGTCTTGAATTGGCAATGGATTTACTTCGTCGGAAGAAAAACACGAATAAACAAATCTTTATGATTACCGATGGGAAACCAAGTTGCCTAAAATTAGCCGATGGCTCCTATTACAAAAACAGTGTGGGGTTGGATGAAACCATTGTGGAAAAATGCTACACAATGGCTAGACAAGCTAAAAAACTTCACATCCCCATTACCACCTTTATGATTGCCCAAGACCCCTATCTTCAGCAATTTATTCGGACATTTACCGAGGCAAATCAAGGCAAAGCTTTCTTTACCGGACTAAAGGGATTAGGAGAAATGATATTTGAAGATTACGAAAAAAACAGAAAAAAACGCTTAGAATAAAGAAAATGACTATTAAAAAAGAAGCGATTAAAACGCTGGGAGAGTTAAAAAAATCAGGGTATACACCCTTATCTATTCAAGATGAAATAGTAAAAAATTTGCGACATAAATTAGCCCATGGTGAAACAACCTTTGAAGGACTTTTGGGATATGAACACACCGTGATACCCGATGTTGAACGTGCTTTATTATCTAAACACAATATCAATCTTTTGGGTTTACGGGGACAAGCTAAAACTAAATTAGCCCGACAAATTACCTCTTTACTAGATGAATGGGTACCTGTAGTAGAAGGTTCAGAAATTAATGATGATCCTTTAGACCCCATAAGTAGAGAAGCCATTTTGAAAATAGATAAAGAAGGGGACAAAACTCCAATTGGATGGCTGCATCGAAGTGAACGTTTTTTTGAAAAACTAGCCACTCCTGATGTTACCGTTGCTGATTTAATCGGTGATGTTGATCCGATTAAAGCTTCCAATTTAAAATTGTCGTATGCTGATGAGCGAGTGCTTCATTTTGGGATGATTCCCAGAGCCCATCGCTGTATCTTTGTTTTAAATGAACTCCCTGACCTCCAAGCGCGAATTCAGGTAGCGTTATTTTCAATCCTACAAGAAAAAGAAATTCAAATAAGAGGATTTAAACTTCGACTCCCCGTGAATCCGCTTTTGGTTTTTACCGCAAATCCTGAAGATTACACCAACCGTGGAAGTATAGTAACGCCCCTTAAAGACCGTATTGGCTCACAAATACTTACCCACTACCCTTTTACACTTTCAACTGCAAAGGCAATCACTTCACAAGAAACGAAATTGACTGCCGGTCAAAAAACGTCCATACACGTGCCTGAACTTGCTCAAGATATAATTGAACAGATTGGGTTTGAAGCCAGAAAAAGTGAATTTGTAGATTTAAAAAGTGGTGTAAGTGTGCGAATGAGTATTACAGCTTTTGAAAATTTAATAAGCACAGCGGAACGCCGATTATTGTTGACTGGTGATTCAAATACCTCCGTTCGCCTAGTAGACTTTTTAGGGGTAATTCCGGCAATTAACGGTAAAATTGAATTGGTATATGAAGGAGAACAGGAAGGGGCTGAACAAATTTCTTATCATTTAATTTCACAAGCCATTAAAACATTATTCCCCTCATATTTTCCTAAAATTGAAAAACTCGAAAAAGCTAGTGAGGAAGGTCCATACGATCAACTTCTAGGGTGGTTTTTCCGTGATAATGAATTATTTATTGAAGATAGTTTAAATGAAAAAGACTATCAAAAAGCACTTGATGGCTTACCCGGAATTAAGGAAATTATTGATAAACATCAACCCAATTGCCATTCAAAAGACATATATTTTATGATGGAGTTTTTATTATGGGGGCTTGAGTCTTTTAAAAAATTAAACAAATACCGTACTTTAGAAGGGTTTCAATTTAAAGACAACCTAGGTAGCTACATTAGTAGATTATAATCCTTAAAAGAACAAGTGATTTGAAGACAACCTTTGTAATTGGATTAGATTTTGGTACAGACTCTGTTAGGGCTGTATTAATGAATAGTCATAATAGAGATGTGTTAGCAACTGAAATTCATTATTATAAAAGATGGAAATCTTTTCACTTTTGTCAACCTATTGAAAATCAATATCGTCAACACCCTCAAGATCATATTGAAGGAATGGAGCAAACCATTCTGGCTGTTCTAAAAAAAACAAAAATTAATCCTGAACAAATTAAAGCAATTGGAATTGACACAACAGGATCCTCACCACTTCCACTAACTAAAGAAGGCCATGCCTTGGCTTTTGAGCCAGGATTTGAAAATAATCCAAATGCTATGATGATTTTATGGAAAGACCATACAGCCATTTTAGAAGCGTTAGAAATTAATCAACATGCAAATTCTTTAGCTATTAATTATTTGCAATATGTAGGTGGAATTTATTCATCAGAATGGTTTTGGGCAAAAATTCTTCATGTAATTCGAAAAGACAAGAACGTAAAAGAACATGCCTATACCTGGATGGAACACTGTGATTACATGTCTTACATTTTGGTAAAAAATAAAGATTTAAGTCAATTTAAAAGAAGTCGTTGTGCTGCTGGTCATAAAGCGCTTTGGCATACTTCATGGGGTGGATTACCTCCAGAAGATTTTTTAAACGCCTTTGACCCTTATTTAGGCAAATTAAGAAAGCGCTTGTATACCAAAACTTACACTTCAGATGAAATTGCAGGTACCCTTGATCCACATTGGGCAAAAAAATTGGGGCTAACCGAAAATACCGTAATTGCAGTTGGTACTTTTGATGCTCATGCAGGAGCTGTAGGAGCTGATATTAAAGAAAATACACTTATCCGTGTAATGGGTACCTCTACTTGTGACATACTTGTTTCTTCAAAAAAAAACATTGGAACAACAACAGTACGTGGTATTTGTGGTCAAGTAGAAGGATCAGTTCTACCTAACTGGATAGGATTAGAAGCTGGTCAATCTGCTTTTGGAGATGTTCTGGCTTGGTTTAAATCCATTATAGATTGGCCTATGGAGCATTTTGTTTTTAATTCTTCTCTATTGACAGAAGAACAAAAAAATAATCTAAAAGAAGCATACCATTCTCAAGTCATAGAAAAATTAACCCAATCTGCCCAATCAATTCATTTAGAAGAAGCACTTCCCGTTGCATTAGATTGGATAAATGGCAGAAGAACCCCTGATGCTGATCAAACCTTAAAAGGGGCTATTTCAAATTTGAATTTGGGAACCAAAACACCACATCTTTTTTTAGCCTTAATTCATTCCATTTGTTTTGGTTCTAAGTTAATAGTTGATCGTTTTATAGAAGAAGGTATAAAAATAAATAATGTTGTGGGCATAGGTGGTGTTGCAAAAAAAAATCCTTTTATTATGCAAACACTAGCAAATGTTCTTAACTGTCCTGTTCAAGTGGCTGACTCAGAACAAACCCCTGCATTAGGGTCAGCTATATACGCATCAGTTGCTGCAGGGTTACATCCAACCGTAGAAGCAGCTAGCAAAATAATGAGCAGTACCTTTGTTGCCACTTATATCCCCGAAAAAGATAAAGTTAAAGCGCTACAACCCTTGCAAAAAGAATATGTTAATTTGGGTATTGCTATTGAAAGACTAACACACACTTCCATATGAGTTCTTCTTTTAAAACCTTAAAACAAGAATGCTATGAGGCCAATATGGAACTTAATTCCCTTGGCTTAGTTATTCATACTTTTGGCAATGTAAGTGCCGTAGATCGTGAACAAAAGGTTTTTGCTATTAAACCTAGCGGTGTACCCTACGGCAAATTAAAAGCTGAGGATATGGTTATTGTCAATTTTGATGCACATGTAATTGAGGGTAAATTAAAACCCTCTTCAGATACCCCTACCCACGCCTATTTATATAAAAAGTGGGAAACCCTAGGAGGAATTGCCCATACCCATGCCTTGTATTCTGTAGCTTGGGCACAGGCTCAATGCTCAATCCCAATATTAGGCACCACCCATGCAGATCACCTTACACATGACATACCATGTACCCCACCTATGAGTGATCTGTTGATAGAGGGGCTTTACGAGCACAATACAGGCGTTCAAATAACCGATTATTTTTCTGCACTACACCTATCGCCCACTGAAATTGAAATGATCCTTATAGGAAACCATGGCCCTTTCTGCTGGGGTGCTAGTGCCTCTAGAGCCGTTTATAATAGTCAAGTACTCGAAGCGATTGCAGAGATGGCTTACCTTACCTTGCAAATAAATCCAAAAGCAGAACGATTAAAACAAGCACTAATCAAGAAGCATTACGATAGGAAACACGGAAAAAATTCTTATTACGGACAAGACTAAATGAAAACAAAAGACAAAAAAAAAGTATGGTTTGTTACCGGAACGCAACATTTGTATGGACCTGAAGTATTAAATCAAGTTTCTGCTCACGCTAAAGAAATAGCACAAACACTTAATGAATCTCTTTCTTCACCTGTAGAAATTGTTTTTCAACCCATACTCAAGACACCCGATGAAATAACGTCTTTATTCATTACGGCCGGTGCAGACAGCCAATGTATTGGAATCATTACTTGGATGCATACTTTTTCACCCTCTAAAATGTGGATCAATGGTTTAAAAAGGCTTCAGGTGCCTTTATGTCATCTTAATACTCAATTCAATAAAGAAATTCCTTGGGATTCGATTGATATGGATTTTATGAATTTGAATCAATCTGCCCATGGAGATCGAGAATTTGCTCATCTTTTAACACGAATGAAAATTCGTCGAAAAACTATAGTCGGTTTTTGGAAAGATATATCTGTTCAAAAAAGCATTTCAAATTGGACACGTGCTGCTTTAGGGTGGAGCGAGCTACAAGAAATTAAAGTAGCCAGAATAGGCGATAATATGCGGGAGGTAGCTGTTACTGAGGGAGACAAAGTTCAGGCACAAATTCAGTTTGGATTTAGCGTTAATGGATATGATACAGATGACATTACAAAAATCATAGAAACTCTTAACACTTCAGAAGTAGAAGCACTTTTAAAAGTATATGAAGACAGCTATGAAGTAGATTCTGAACTCAAGCAGGGAGGTAAAAAAAGAGAATCATTAATTGCCGCAGCAAAAATTGAGCTTGGACTTAAAAAATTCTTAGATCAAGGAGGGTTTAAAGCGTTTACCGATACCTTTGAAAATTTAGGAACATTTGAACAATTACCCGGAATTGCAGTACAACGTTTAATGGAACAGGGCTATGGATTTGCTGGTGAAGGAGACTGGAAAACGGCTGCTTTGGTAAGAGCCTTTAAGGTAATGTCTCAAAATACTCCTGGTGGCACTTCTTTCATGGAAGATTATACCTATCATTTTGGAAATTCATCTCAAGTACTCGGTGCTCATATGTTAGAAATTTGCCCGTCAATATCTGAAAATAAACCTCGCTGTGAAATTCACCCTTTAGGGATTGGAGGTAAAAAAGATCCTGTACGATTAGTTTTTGATGGAAAAGCTGGAGAAGCAATTAATGTTAGCCTTATTGATTTAGGCACCCGGTTTCGCTTAATATTAAATGAAGTAAACGCTATTCCTTTTAAAAATAAACTTCCTAAACTTCCTGTTGCAAGGGTATTATGGACACCTCAACCATCTCTAGAAATTGCTGCTTCAGCCTGGATGAAAGCTGGAGGATCGCATCATACAGTATATTCACAAGCTTTGGAAACAGAAGTTATTCAAGATTTTGCTACCCTAGCTGGTGTTGAATTAATTTGTATAGACAAAAACACTAAATTGTACGAACTTGAACAAACTCTAAATGCAAATGAAGCTGTATTTTAAAAAATTAAATTCTATTAATTTCCTGTTTATTTTATTATCGATACTATTGGTTAGCTGTGATCAAAATATGAAAAACAAATTATCAATAATACAACAACCCTTTGGGGAAACTCAAAAAGGTCAAAAAGTGGATTTATATGAATTAAAAAATAACAACGGAATGATCGTTGAGATTATAACTTACGGGGGAATTATAACATCCATTAAAGTTCCCAACCGAGAAGGAGTGATTGAAGATGTAGTTTTAGGATATACAACACTTGCGGACTATGAAAAATCAAGCCCTTATTTTGGAGCACTTATTGGTCGCTATGGCAATCGGATTGCTAATGGAAGATTTGATCTTGAAGGTAAAACGTACACGCTTGTACAAAATGATGGCAAAAATCATTTGCATGGTGGAAATGTTGGATTTGACAAAGTAGTTTGGAGTGCGGAAACAAAAATTTCATCTGAAGAAGTCGCTCTTATTTTGAGCTATGTTAGTCCCGATGGAGAAGAGGGATATCCGGGAACATTATCTGTTGAAGTAACCTATCGGTTGACTGAAAACAATACCTTGATAGTTGACTATAAAGCTAATACTGATAAAACCACTATTGTAAATTTAACTCAACACTCCTATTTTAATTTGTCAGCAAATTTTGAAACCCCCATTTTGGACCATGAAGTTCAGTTGGTTGCAGATTATTATTTACCTGTTGATGCAACCTTGATTCCCAAAGGAGAAATTGCTCCTGTTCAACAAACCCCCTTTGATTTTACTCAACCCAAACCGATTGGGAAAGAAATTGAAATGGAAAATGAGCAACTACAACGTGGTGGTGGATATGATCATTGTTGGGTTCTCAATTCAAATAACAGCAATGCTTTGGCGGCTCGTGTATATCATCCCTCAAGTGGCAGAGTACTTCAAATCTATACCGATGAACCTGCTATTCAATTTTATACTGGAAATTTTTTAGACGGAACGCTTCCAAATAAAAAAGGAGGGGTATATAACTATCGAAGTGGTTTTTGTTTAGAAACACAGCATTACCCTGATTCTCCAAACCAACCAAATTTTCCTTCTGTGGTCTTACATCCTAATGAAACCTATAGGACATCAACCAAATTTGAATTTTTAACAAGTAAATTATGAAATCACTTGATCTGTTAGATTGGATTGCCATTGCTCTTTATTTTGTGGTTTTGGCAGTAATAGCCATTTGGGTTATACGCAAAAAGAAAAATAGTACTGAAGACTATTTTTTAGCTGGTAGGAATGTAGGATGGTTTGTTATAGGTGCCTCCATATTTGCTTCTAATATAGGATCTGAGCATGTAGTGGGCTTAGCAGGGGCAGGAGCTGGAAACCGACTTCCTATGTTAATTTATGAAATACATGCATGGATTGTCTTGGCTTTAGGATGGATATTTTTGCCTTTTTACCAAAGAAGTGGCGTTTTTACAATGCCTGAATTTTTAGAAAAACGATTCGATCAACGCTCCCGTTGGATTTTATCTGTTTTCTCAATAGCGGCTTACGTGCTTACCAAAATTTCTGTTACTATATATGCTGGAGGTGTAGTGGTATCTGCCCTATTGGGCATAGATTTTTGGACAGGTGCCATAGCCACTGTAGTTCTAACAGGAATTTACACCGTCTTAGGTGGAATGCGAGCCGTGGTGTACACAGAGGCCATTCAAGCCATTGTTCTGGTTATTGGTGCTGCCGTACTCACTCTCATTGGACTTGATCATGTGGGTGGTTGGGAGAGTATGAAAGAAACCGTAACACCAGAATATCTTAATATGTGGCGATCAGCATCTGATCCTGATTTTCCATGGCCAGCGTTATTTATTTCTAGTACCATAGTGGGAATATGGTATTGGTGTACAGATCAATATATTGTTCAACGTGCCCTAACGGCTAAAAATTTACAAGAGGGAAGACGAGGAACTATTTTTGGCGCTTTATTAAAACTTCTTCCAGTCTTTTTATTTTTAATTCCAGGGGTAATTGCCTTAACCTTGAAAATGAGAGGTGAATTAAATTGGGATTCTCCTGATGAAGCGTTTCCTGTGTTGATGAGCAATTTACTGCCGTCAGGTTTGAGAGGATTGGTGGCAGCAGGATTATTAGCTGCATTAATGAGTTCGTTAGCTTCTGTATTTAATTCATGCTCAACCTTATTTACAGTTGACATATACAAAAAACTAAAACCCAATACACTCGAAAAACAACTTGTGAAAACGGGCCAAATAGCAACTCTTGTTGTTGTGATAATAGGGATCATTTGGATTCCCATAATGTCAAATATATCTGGAGTGTTGTATGAATATCTTCAATCAGTTCAATCGTATATAGCACCTCCAATCACAGCTGTTTTTTTAATGGGTATTTTTTATAAACGCATAAATGCTAAAGGGGCATATTTAACTCTTGTATTTGGTTTAATTGCCGCAGCAATAAGAATTATATTAGAATTAATTAAAAACACTTTAGATACTAATGGGGTATTATATTACTTAGGTTCCATGAACTTTTTAAGTTTTAGTGCTTGGTTCTTTGTACTCTGTGTTCTTTTATTAATTGGTGTAAGTTTACTCTCTGAAAAACCTAATTTTGCACAACTTAAAAACCTAACCTATAGTACAATTACGGCTGAAGCAAAAGCAGAATCTAAAGCTACCTACAATTGGAAAGATGTTGTAGTGTCTATTGTAATTATAAGTATTGTGATCAGTGTTATGATTTTATTTAATGGAAAATAAAAAAACGGATGGGCTAGTATCTAGAAGTAACCAGAACTTACACTAACCCAACCGTATTACAAACAAATTGAAAATAATCAATGAAAACTGTTATTTGAAAAACTTTTAGCAAAGAAAATGGTTTTTTTGTAAATATATTTTTATAAATATGTCAATTTTATCATTTTTATTGAGAATTCAATAAAAGGTATTTAAAATTGAATAATTTCCAAATATTAATTCTAAATCTGTGAAAATAGAATTGCTGAAAAGGATAATTTATTAAATACTCAAACGGAGTGCAATTTCATGAAGTTTTAGCAAGGCTCGTGGAACATGAAAACAACCTTTCCATTTTCCTCCTTTTAAGGGGAGTAATACTTCTCCTCTTCTGTTTAAATATCCATACCACTCTCCTTTATTAATGTGATCTCTAAAATGATTCCATGTATAGTCATGAATCCTTTTAAACCAATCTAAACATTCATTTTTTTGAGTTAATTCAAACCCTTTCAAAAAACATATCATTGCTTCTAAATGGACCCACCATAATTTTTGATCCCATTCTAACTGTTGAGGTGGATGTCCTTCTGTATCTAAAAAATAATAAATTCCTCCGTGTAAGGAATCCCATCCCTTTTCAATGAGCAGTAGTGCCTTATCAACGCTTTCATTAATCCAGTCTTTTCTTTGATAATTGACCCCAAGGTCCATAATAAACCAAAGTGCTTCTAATCCATGACCTGGATTGACTAGTCTTCCTTCAAATGTATCAGAATAGTTGCCTTCAAGTGTTGTATTTTCAACAAGAACTTTTTTATCATTTATCCAGAAATGATTTAGAATTTCGAAAACACAAAGTTCAATATTTTGTTTTTTTATTTCTAAAGGTATTAGTGTGCCTACTTCGGTGTAAAGATTGCATAATATCATTGGTAGAGCAAAATTTTTGAGCGGTCTGTTTTTAGAAATACTCTTATTCCATTTACCTTTTGGATTATTTTTTCTTTTTTCTATTTGCTCGAAAGTCTTTTCAAAAGCCTCTTTATATTTTTCATTTTTAGTAATTGTAAACATTTTTGAAAAGGCTAGGCAAGCAAAAGTGTAAGAAAAAATGTTATACGGCTCAATTGTGGGATTTCCTTGTTGATCAAGTGAAAAATACCAATTAAAATTTCCATCATGTCCTTTTTTTAAGAGAAAATCTGCTCCGTTTTCTGCAATATCCAACCATTCTTTATTAGGTTTAATCTTTTCATAAAATGTCCCAAACATCCAAACTTGACGGCATTGAAGCCATATAAATTTATCTGTATCAAACACCTGATGCTGTTCATCAATGCAGGTAAAAAACCCTCCATTGACCTTATCTATACTGTGTTTTTGCCAAAAAGGGATAATCTGATCTGTGAGTTCAGCTAAATAAAGTGAAGAATAATTCATATCATTTATTCTTTTAAATATTCTAAATATCTATTGTATAAATGCCCTGCTTGCAGATAAGAAGATTGTGGACTCATAAAATGAGAAAATTCAAATGTAATTGCATCTTCAATACCCGCCTTAAAAGCTGTATCTAATTTGAATCTTAATTTATCCCATTTAATTGGAAGAAATTTAATCGGCATGTCTCTATCAAAAGTTTCTGAATTAATCCATGAGGTCATTTTATTTTGATCTGCTAATTCTTTATTTACTTTAATAAATTCATAGAGTTGATCATAATGCACATGACCATCTTGAAATGCTACAATATCTACAGCAGATCGAATTCCAGAAAATATATCATTCCAACTTTTAAAATGGTCGTCAAGTGTAATTGAAGATTTCTTTTGAGTGTTTGTTATGTATTGAGATACATTCTTTTCACCGTCAATATAAGGTGAAATTAAAACTGCTAATCCATTAGAAACAGATTTACAATGTGACCCCAATTCATGATACAACTCTATAATTTCACCTGAATTATGACTGCATTCTTGAGAGAGATACCATCCTTTAAAGGCCTTTGAGTGTCCATACAGATGCCAAACCTCACTAATAATTTTTTTATTTAATTGTATTTCTTTTTTGTAGTCTCCATTTACCCAATATTTACCTGAGTCATATAAACCAAAATAAAATTCAAAATTATTTTTTTCACAACATTGCAGAAAAAAAGAAACTAAATCCCAATGAGGACGAATAGCTTTTTCTTGCTTTATTAAAATTTCTGAGGGATAAGTAATCCAATTTTTATACCCACAACGAATTAAGATAACCCTTTTTAGATCCGCTTTTGACATCCAAATGAAATCCTCAGACCATTCTTTTGCTCCCCAATTTTGATGTGGTATATCATGACTTATTTCGTCTAAAAAAGTACCCGTGATTCTAATTTTTTTCTTATTCATTGTTTTCCTTACTTTTCAATGGATTGTACCAAGAATATTTTAAAGTAGCTGTAGTGATGATAAGGATGATAATGGTAATGATAAAATGATCCCATTTTTTAATTAAAAAATAAATAGGCCATACTACAAGTGTCATTTGCCAAACTATGCCAATGATAACATTAAACATATCTTTTTTAAAGGATAAGTTGGGCTTAAATGAAGGATTTTCCTTTTGAACTTCTTTTAAAATAGGGGTCCAAAACCCCCAAGGTCTTACATTTTTATAAAAGGATTTTAGAATTTCAAAATCATCAGGTCTTGATAAAAATGTACCTAATATGCACCCTAAAATGGAGCTTAAAAATATAATTGGAAAAAAATAGATGTCAATTATTTCTCCAAAGAAAAAAAGCTTAACAGTTGATGCTACAAGTCCAGAGACCATACCCCAAAAATAACCCTGTCCATTAAAACGCCACCAAACCCATTTTAATACGTTTGCTGCCGTATATCCTCCATATAAAGATGACGTGAGCCAAAGCGTTATTGTATTGAGTGAAGAAGCATATACGCCAAACAACATTCCTATACCAACAATTAAGATAGAAACAATATATCCGTATTTTACATATGTTTTTTCTTCTTTATTAGGAAGTAAATTATTTTTTAGTAAATCATTTACAATATATGCTGGTGCAGAATTTACAACCGCTGCAAAAGTTCCCATAAAGGCCGCGAGAAGACCTGCTAGAATTAATCCTTTTAAACCAATGGGAACAAATCTCGAAATGGTTTCTGGAAGAATAATTTCAAAATCTAATTGACTCATGGTTTGAAGTTCTGGTGTTAAATAAACTAAAGCCAAAATGGAAAAAGCAGCAATCATTAAATATCTAGGAGAATACAAAACCAAAAGTGTAAATCCACTCATTTTAGCCGCTTCAAATGATGTCTTTGTTGATAGTATTCTTTGCATATCATATCCAGGCACAGGACCTGCTAAACTTGAAAAAAAGCCTTTAAATAGCATCATCATAAAAAGAGGGCCAATCAGGTTAAAACCGTCATTTTGAATTTTTGAATTTATCTGTGGAATTGTTTTGTCCCAATCTAAATCCATCGTCCAGCCAAAAAAAAGCTCATCCCAACCCTTAGGGACAACGGCCATAATTTGACTGTTACCTATTGAATTAAAAACTATAAAGGCAATTACAATGCTTGAAATTGTCATAATCACATATTGAAATACTTCTGTAGCAACTACACTGAGTATTCCGCCTTTAAGTGTGTAAAGGGTTGTAATTGAAATTATTATTATGGCATATACATTTTCAGAACTAATAAGTAAATCTCCAATTTGTAGAGTCAAATCATACGGCAAAATTGCATTACAGAATTTTCCAATGCCTTCAAAAAAGTAGGCAATAAAACCAATTGAGCTTATAACTGCAAAGATGATGATAATGTTTTTTGAAAATTCTCCTCCTTTTCCACTGAAACGAGTCATTATCCATGAAGCTCCTGTCATAACATTAGAACGTCGAATCCATAACGCCAAAAAAACCATAACAAAAACTTGATTCCATACCGGCCACAACCAGGGAATCCAAGAACTTTTCAGTCCATATACAAATAACAAGGTTACAGTCCACATTACACCAGAAATATCAAACATTCCTGATGCATTTGATAGGCCAAGTAAATACCATTTAATTTTGTTTCCACCTAAAAAATAGTGATCCAAATTCTGTTTTGCTCTTCTAGACAATATAAAACCAAGAGCCAATACTACTAAGATGTAAGACAGTATAATTGCTAAATCTAAATTACTTAACTCCACAACTTAATTTTTTAACCTAGTTAACTTTCAAATCCCCTGAAATTTCAATTTCTTTATCAAAAGGATTAACTAAATGATCAATTAATTTTGAAAATTCTCCTCTAGTAATTACTTGACCAGGATCATAAGATTCAATTATATTCTGAAATTCTTCAATCGAAAAAGTACTTTGCTTTCCATTTAGATGAAATGGATTTGTTTTTAACCATTCAAATATATTTTTTTGAGTGGGGAGTTGAGGAAATTCAGAATGTGGCTCCTTTAACCAATCTTCTAAAAATACCTGATTTGGATTCAACGGTTGATCGGGATAAAACCAAGTTTGATTTTCCCATCCCACATTTAATCCTGTACCTCTTAAAATTCCCGTAGCTCCAATACGTTGATACAATTTAAAATTAGGATCCGTTTTTGGTACATCTAAATAAGGGAGTATATATCCTCCTTGGTTTAAAAGGTACTTTTGAACTTCTCTCACTGCGACCTCTTTAGGACTTTTATTTTGTAATACAGCTAGAGAGGCAATGATCCCAGAGGCATGTCCTAATTGAAGTACTACGGGCTGCAGACGTGTGGTGCCATTTACTAAATTAGAAACAGAAATTGATTTTTCAGTAACAATAAAATGATCTACATTTTTAGGAAGTAAAGTTCCTAAAGGAACACTATATGAAGGTACCGGGTAAAAATGTAATTCTGGTAATTTATCAGCCTCTGGATGAGCATCATGATGATGGTCAACGGGATAATCACCAACAGCAATTCCAGTACGATATAATTTTTTTTTCTGATCATAAGGGTATGCAACATCATTAATTGTCAATGTTTCTTCCCCTATTACTCTTCTAGACTCTCTATGATAAGGCATTAAAGGAAATCCATCTTTAGTAGGATATTCATCATAAGCAATACCCAAATGATCAAAGCCTAATTCCGTTTGCAAATAATAAAGGAATTGAAGAGATTTTAATTTTGCCTTTTCATAGGCAATTTCTCTTTCTTCTCTAGACATTTCAATAGCATTTAAATAATAATCATTTCCATTTATAGGCCAATTGATCATGTATTTTTGACCTGGCAACCTACCATAAGTTATCATGTCCTTTTTAGGCCAAAGTGTTCGATTCATTGGCGTTGAAGGATTACATTTATCGTTTGCCGTTGCACAATAAAAAAGGGAGGGATCATAGCCCTCTGGTTTATTAATTATTACCTCCTTTTCATATTCTTTTAAAGTTAAAACATAGGTTAAATCTTGTATAATATCATTTGGTTCTAATGGAGCAATAGCTTCATTATAACGGGCTTTTGAATCCATTCCTACAAAATAATCTAGCCCTATTTCTTTAGACACGTCACCTAGCTCAGTGGCATCGATTAGTTCTTTTGCTACTATTTTTTTTTGTGTTTTATCTACCATAACTTCAACCAGCCAACCTTCTTTGACTTTGGTAATAGTTTGCCAATTAGAGTTATACCAAATCTGTACATTTGGAACTTTTGAGACCATATTTTTAAAAATTGAATCTCCAACTGAAGGTTCAAATAAATGATTGCTGACCCATCCTGTTTTTAACTCTTCAGAGCTACCATAGCGCTGGATTAGACTATCTCTAAATTCACCCCAAAAACCTGAAGGAAGTTTAGTATTCCCATCTACTGCACTTACTCCAGCAGAGGTTAGCATTCCTCCTAACCATTGAAATTCACTAAGTAAAATTGTGGAAACTCCCATTCTTCCGCTACTTATAGCTGCTGCTGTTCCTGCTGTTCCCCCACCAATAACTAATATATCTGTTTTTATATTTGATGAAGATGAACATGAAAAAATACTTCCAATACCTCCTGTTGCCAAAACTACATTAGGCGCTTGCAAAAAAACAAAATTATCTACAATATTCGATTTATTAATATGTCCAACTACTCCTTCGCATTTGTTCTCATTTTGAACAATGTGATCAACAGAAATATTTTCTAAAAAAGTAATATGCTCTTGCGATTTTGCATAAGTTATTAATTTTTGAACAATATGTTTACCTGACTGATCTCCATTAATTTTTAATACTCTTCTTTTTGAATGGGCGGCTTCGATCGATAAAAGAAATTCTTTAGCCTCATCGCGGTCAAATTGAATATTAATTTTCTCTAGAAATTTTACAACTTCTGGAGCCTCTTTAGTTATAAGCCTAACTGCCTCTTCATTATTTAATCCTGAAC
>JALRBW010000073.1 GCA_023257625.1 Flavobacteriaceae bacterium
AAACTAACGACGTAAATTCATGTATTTCTAAAAATCTACCTCTTGGTACCTTGGAAAGCATTCTTTGAACATGTTCTTTGCTCATTTGGTCCAATATTCCTCACTGCTGCCTCCCGTAGGAGTCTGGTCCGTGTCTCAGTACCAGTGTGGGGGATCTCCCTCTCAGGACCCCTACCTATCGATGTCTTGGTGAGCCGTTACCTCACCAACTAACTAATAGGACGCATGCCCATCTTCTACCGCCGGAACTTTCCTCATAAATCGATGCCAATTCATGATCGTATGGGGTATTATTCAACATTTCTATTGACTATCCCCCTGTAGAAGGTAGGTTGCATACGCGTTACGCACCCGTGCGCCGGTCGTCAGCGGGTTGCAAGCAACCCCTGTTACCCCTCGACTTGCATGTGTTAAGCCTGCCGCTAGCGTTCATCCTGAGCCAGGATCAAACTCTTCATTGTTATTTTTTTTTAAAAAAACAATAGAAAATTGATTAGGTCATGATGCTTTTTTCTTACTTGTATCTCTCGATACGCGCTGTCATTCTTAATTTCTTAATTCTTTCAATGAACTTCTCGCTTCTCTTGAATTAACCCTAAGGTCACCTCTTTAGCGGATGCAAATATAAAACCCTTTATTCGCTTAACAAGAAGTTTTTGAGAAATTATTTTATTTTTTTTCAACACCCTGAGAATATGGAGTTTTGGGCGCTCTCCATTGAGTGTATAATGCGTCTAACGAATAGGTCAGTGCTGTGGGATCAAGTTCAATTAATCCATCACCGTAGGCACGCTGCAAAATGTCTTCGATTAAAAAGTCTTCATAATTGGTTTCGGGATCGTAAGTGTCCTTTAAAGATAATTTAAATAGCGAAGCTGTGGTTTGGTATACCATGGCTTTCCAACCATTACGCAAATCCTTTACTAAGTCGTGGGTTGTTGAACCTGTTTGTCTATGAACTAATTTGATTAGTATTCTACCTTGAGATCTGGAAAGTTTTTTCAACTCTCCCTCAAACTCATCATAAATAAAGTCTTCAACACGTTTAATGTAAACTTTCTTTTGGCGTTTGCCTTTCATTTTTTCAAGTCTTAAGCTTAATGAATCCAATCGATCGGATGCTAGTTTTGCATAAGGATACACCTTTAAAGTTCGGTTTCGAAGTATAACATATTCTCTTAATTGATTCATACTTTTAAACCGTAAAGGCTGAAACAACACAACTTCATGTAAACGTATTCCTGAACTTGGAATAGAATCGGTATCAAATTGATATAATAATTCTCCTTCAAAATCAGGTTTTGAAAAATCTTGAGCGAGAAGAAAAAAAGGACAAAGAATTAAGATAAAGACCGGGGATTTAATCATAAATAAAAATATGTTTTAAAGAGAGACGTAGCTACAAGTCATTTTTTGAATAGTTCAAAATTACAAATTATTTATAGTGCATTTTAATATCTGGATTATTGTTATTTTTGCTGCTCTTAAATATATGGGTAATAACATGAAAATATTAGATAAAAAAGCAATCGATTTTTTTGAAAATTATTTAAATAACGCAGCACCAACAGGGTACGAAAGTAAGGGTCAAAAACTTTGGATGGAGTATATAAAACCTTATGTAGATACTTTTATTACCGATACCTACGGAACGGCGGTTGGGGTAATAAATCCTGAAGCAGAATACAGAGTTGTTATTGAAGGTCACTCCGATGAGATTTCTTGGTATGTTAATTATATAACGGATGAAGGATTAATTTATGTTATCAGAAATGGTGGTAGTGATCATCAGATCGCCCCTTCAAAGTGGGTGAATATTCATACAAAAAAGGGAATAGTTAAAGGAGTATTTGGTTGGCCAGCAATTCATACCCGTAAAACAGGAAAAGAAAACATTCCAAAACTTGATAATATTTTTATTGATATTGGAGCAAAAGACAAAAGTGAAGTTGAAAAATTAGGGGTTCATGTAGGATGTGTTATAACCTACCCAGACACTTTTCAAATAATTAATAAAAATAAATTTGTGTGTAGAGCTATTGATAACCGTGCTGGTGGTTTTATGATTGCACAAGTTGCACGTTTATTAAAAGAAAATAAAATCAAATTACCTTTTGGACTTTATGTTACAAATTCTGTTCAAGAAGAAGTGGGCTTAAGAGGAGCAGAAATGATAACCCAAACACTAAAACCAAATGTAGCGATAGTCACAGATGTCTGTCATGATACCACCACACCAATGATTAATAAGAACGAAGAGGGCTTAACTCAAATTGGTGATGGTCCTGTTATATCTTATGCACCTGCAGTTCATAATTTACTTAGGGAACGTATTATTGAGACGGCTGAGGCTAAAAAGATACCCTTCCAACGGATGGCTTCTTCACGATATACGGGTACAGATACCGATGCGTTTGCCTACAGTAATGGTGGGGTAGCTTCTGCACTCATTTCATTACCTCTTAGATATATGCACACTACGGTAGAAATGGTTCAAAAAGAAGATGTTGAAAATGTCATCCGACTTATTTATGAAACGCTATTAACCCTAAAACCTACCGATACATTTAATTATTTCGATTAACCCATTTTATACCAGGGCCTTAAGGATACGCTTTACCAATCCTGGGCCCTCATAAACAAATCCAGTATACAACTGAACCAAACTGGCACCTGCTTCTAATTTTTCAATTGCATCATTGGCAGAATGTATTCCGCCTACACCAATAATAGGAAATGAACCTTTACTCTTTTGATGTAAGTATCGTATCACTTCAGTACTTCTATCTTTAATGGGTAAACCGCTTAATCCTCCCTGTTCTTCTTTGTTTTTTGATTTTAACCCAATTCTTAAAAGAGAAGTATTAGTAGCAATAACACCATCAATTGGAACGGTAGTAACAATTTCTACGATATCATTTAATTGCGAATCTGTAAGTTCTGGTGCGATTTTGAGTAGAATGGGTTTAGGCTTTTTTTGAGCTTGGTTTTCTGTTTGAAGTGAAACTAATAAATGTGTTAAAGGTGCTTTATCTTGTAAAGCTCTCAGATTAGGAGTATTTGGAGAACTTACATTAACCACAAAATAATCTACATAATGAAATAAGGCTTTGAAACAAGTTAGATAGTCTGTAATAGCTACTTCATTAGGGGTTGTTTTGTTTTTACCAATGTTTCCCCCGACCAAAACATTTTTGTTTTTTTTTAAACGAAGTACTGCTGCCTCAACTCCCTCGTTATTAAAACCCATTCGATTGATGAGGGCATTATCTTTAGTTAATCTAAATAGTCTTTTTTTGGGATTTCCTGATTGAGCTTTTGGAGTAAGGGTCCCTATTTCTATAAAGCCAAATCCAAAATTGGAAAGTTCTTCAATGAGCTTAGCGTCTTTATCAAATCCTGCGGCAAGACCTATAGGATTTGGAAAAGTTAGTCCAAATAATGTTCTCTCTAAGGATTTATCATGATAGTGAAAGTTACGCTTGATAAACCAAGAAAATCCTGGAATTTTATGCACTATTTGAATTCCTTTAAAAACTGTATAATGAACCCACTCGGGATCAAACAAAAACAAAATTGGTTTTAAAAGGAATTTATACATGGTATATAAAAAACATCCCGCGAAGTGCGGGATGAAATTTTATTTATTGATGCCAGTTTCATTTAGCTTAACACTCATTTCCATGGATAGGGCTGAACGTTCAATTTTTAGTTTTCCTGCAAGGGTTTCTATTACACAAGTGTTGTCCTTATCATTCAATTCCATTATTTTAGCATGAATGCCACTTTTAGTAATAACACGATCTCCCTTTTTTAGGGTGTTCATGAAATTTTTTTCTTTCTTTTGTCTGCGCTGCTGTGGTAAAATAATAAAAAAGAAAAAAACCACCAGCATTAACAATAAGAAAGGGAGTTGGCCTGAAAATCCTTCTGACATAGTATCTTTTTAGTTTTGACGCGCTTGATCCTCACGCAGTTTTTGCTTGGCTGGATCTGGAGTAACGTCAGATTTGATGCGTAACATTTCTCTTCCTGTGGCTGTATTAGCTGATAATGTTACTGTTTTTTGTTGTAACCCAGGTTTATTACTAGAATCAAAACTCACCACAATCTCTCCAGTTTCGCCTGGGGCTATAGGTGTGTTTTTTGGGTATTGTGGGACAGTACAACCACAACTTCCTCTAGCGTCCACAATTATTAAATCAGCATCTCCTGTATTGGTAAATGCAAAAGTTGTAGTCACTTTTTCTCCTTCATTTATAGTTCCAAAATCATGAGATGTTTTATCGAAGGTAAGTATAGGGGTTCCACCATTCGTTTGAGGTGCTTCAGAAACCGTTGTATTGTTCTCATTAACTTTTTTTGCTGCATTGTCGTTACAAGAGGTTATGACAAAAACAATAAATGTTAAAAAAATAAGCAAGAAATTTTTCATCTGTTATATTATTTAGTGCACCAAAAGTAAGAAAAAAAAGGATTAGAGCAATCCTCTACCCGTTTTGTTTAATCGGTTTTCTATTGAAAAATCACGAACTATCTTATCCAAAACTCCATTTACAAAATGAAAGCTTTTAGGTGTTGAATAATCTTTTGCAATTTCAAGATATTCGTTTAAGGTGACCTTAGAGGGTATTAGAGGAAAATAAAGTAGTTCAGCAATTGCAGTTTTTAGGATTATTCGATCCATCAATGCAATTCGCTCTGAGTCCCAGTTTGGTGTTTTACCTTCAATTTCATTTTGTAAAACAACATCGTTTTGTAATGTTTTTTCAAGTAATTCAACTCCAAAAAGTAAATCTTCAGTTGAATTATGAAGCTCAGGAAAATGGAGACTGGAATTTTGGTTAACATCAATATTTTTTAAACTTTTAACTAAAAAGGTATTGACTACAGGAAGATCATCGATCCAGGTTATTTGTTTGTCCTCTAAATAGTCATACAAATAGTTTGAGGGGGCAACTATTTCTTTGAAAAAATACACGATTAGGTTCACATCGTTTTTAAGAGAAGGTGAAGTTTCTAATCGATGAGTTTTAAAAACTGAAGATTTGAAGAGCGTGTAAAGTAGTTCTTTTAAAAAAACAAATTCAATTTCCCAACGTATAAATTTTTTATTTTTTAAACGCTCTTTTAAAATTGGATGCGAATGTAAAAATTGCATCACTTGATTTTTAGTGAAATGTTTTAGGTCATTTGAAAAATTGTCTTCAATTTTATTGGTTTTATACATAGAAAGCTGTTCTTGTATAAAATCATTTAGTCCAATAAAAATTGACAACATCAACAGATAAAGATCTGTAATTTTAAAAGCACTCTCTTTAAAGAATTGTACTTCATCAGCTATCCCTTTTTTTTCTGCTACAGTGAAAGAATATACGGATTGTAATACTTTAATTCGGATATGCCGTCGGGTAATCATGTATAAGAACATTATTCGATCAAAAGTAATGGTTTCCCACCAATGTAAAAAGTAAATTTTAAAAAGTTTCAACTATGAATCTCCACTAAGCAATAGAAATGATTTACCTTTGATTTTCAAGTTATATGAAAGAACTTCAGTATTTAAACAAGTATTTTATAACCTATCGGACCCAATTGATTTTAGGGTTTTTAATTACGGTAATTGCTCGTATTTTTTCCCTTTTTGCACCTCGCTTGATAGGAAATTCTCTAACTGCTGTTGAAACTTTTTTATCTTCAGAAAATGCAGATTTTGAAGCAATTAAATTGCTTTTACTATATAATATTTTAATTATAGTAGGGACTACTTTAATTTCTGGATTTTTCACTTTTTTAATGCGGCAAACAATCATAAATGTTTCTCGTTACATTGAATATGATCTTAAAAATGAGATTTTTTGGCATTATCAAAAATTGTCACAGCGGTTTTATAAAAATAACCGAACTGGAGATTTGATGAATCGAATTAGCGAAGACGTAGGAAAAGTGAGGATGTATGTTGGACCTGCCTTTATGTATAGTATCAATACTATAGCTTTATTTGTTATTGTTATAGGATATATGATTAGTATTGCCCCTAAGTTAACATTGTATACCTTAATTCCACTTCCACTTTTATCATTTATTATCTACAAATTGAGTACTATAATACATGATAAAAGCACGACTGTTCAGGAAATGCTATCAAAAATGTCTTCATTTGCTCAGGAAAATTTTAGCGGAATAACTGTTATCAAATCTTATAACTTACAGACCACCATGCAAAAGGAGTTTGATAACCTCTCTGAAGAGAGTTATATTAAAAATATGGATTTGGTTAAAGTACAAGCTTGGTTTTTTCCTTTAATGATTCTACTCATAGGGTTTAGTAACATAATTGTAATCTTTGTAGGAGGAAATCAATACATAGAAGGAGAAATTGAAATAGGCGTATTGGCAGAATTTATTATTTATGTTAACATGCTAACTTGGCCAGTAGCAGTTGTAGGCTGGATAACTAACATTATACAACAAGCCGAAGCCTCTCAAAAAAGAATAAATGAATTTCTTAAAGAAGTACCAGAAATTAAAGATGGCAAAGGAGTTTTTAAGCCCCTAATTGGTACAATTGAATTTAAGGAAGTAACCTTTAAATATGAAGAAACAGGAATTACTGCATTATCGGATGTTAATCTAATCTTAAAGGCAGGAAGTACAACTGGTATTATAGGCAACATTGGTTCGGGAAAATCAACTCTTTTAGATTTAATTCCAAGACTTTACGACCCTGATAAAGGAATTATAAAAATTGATGGAAATAACCTTAAAAACTTTACTTTAGAACAAATTAGAGAAGCAATTGGTTACGTCCCTCAAAATGCATTTTTATTTTCTGAAAGCATCGATGATAATTTGCGTTTTGGCAAATCCAAAGCCACCCAAGAAGAAATTCAAGAAGCAACTAAAGGAGCTTCTGTTCATACTAATATTCAAGCATTTAAAAATGGTTACAAAACCCTTTTAGGTGAACGCGGGGTTACCCTATCTGGCGGTCAGATTCAACGTATTTCTATTGCAAGAGCGCTACTTAAAAACCCTAAAATTTTATTACTTGATGATTGTCTATCTGCAGTTGATACCGATACGGAAGAAGAAATTTTAAAATATCTTAAAAAGTTTACTAAAAACAAAACTACTTTAATTGTGAGTCATCGTATTTCCTCATTAAAACATGCTGACCAAATTGTTGTTCTTGAAAACGGGAAAATCATTCAACAAGGCAAACATATTGATTTAATTGGGGTTGAGGGTTATTATAAAGCACTTTACGAAAAACAACAACGAGACGATGTGAAATAACTTGTTTTGTTTAATTATTATTGATAATTTTATTTAAAATCGACAAATAATTTAAACAAAATGAATGGATTCGAGGAAGAAAACTTAGATGAAATATTTTCAAAAGTTTTACGTGCAGGAAGAAGAACTTATTTTTTTGATGTTAGAGAAACCAAAGCAAGTGACTTCTATCTGACGATAACAGAAAGCAAAAAGTTCACCAACGATGATGGCTCTTTTTATTTTAAAAAACATAAAATTTACCTTTATAAAGAAGATTTTGATAGTTTCAGAAATCTATTAGATGAAACAATTTCTTTTATATTCAAGGAGCGAGGAGAGGAAGTTATTAGTGAAAAACATCAAAAAGATTATTCTCCAGAAACTTTAACTTCAGAATCTTTTGAAAACAATTAGACTTTGCTGCTAAATAAGCCATTTAATTTTTACTTCTAAAGTTTTATTTTCAACTTTAATGTTTTAAAATAATTTTGATGAAAAAATATGTATATGTTTTTTTTGCCCTTTCAATCGTATCTGTTAGCGCACAAGTAGATCTAAATTACTTTCTTAATTCAGACCACCCTTACGATAAATCAATTCCTACGCCACATGAATTATTGGGCTATAATGTAGGTGAATGGCATGTATCTCATGATAAATTGGTTTCTTACATGCACCGATTAGCTGGTTTATCAGATCGAATAAAAATAAAAACAACAGGCCAAACCTATGAAGGTCGCCCATTATTATTACTAACTATTACAAGCCCTGAAAATCACCAAAAGATAAAAACCCTTCAACAAAGACACATTCAGCTAACTGAACCTGGCAGTGAAAATATAGATTTATCAAATCAACCCATTGTACTTTACCAAGGGTTTTCAATTCATGGCAATGAACCTAGTGGAGCTAATGCTGGTTTATTATTAGCCTATCATTTAGCTGCAAGTCAAGCTCCTGAAACCCAATCATTATTAAATGATGTAATTATCCTATTTGATCCTAGCTTTAATCCAGATGGTCTTCAGCGATTTGCGCATTGGGCCAATACAAATAAAAATCAAAATCTAATTGCTGACCCATTAGATCGTGAATACAATGAGGAATGGCCTAGAGGGAGAACCAACCACTATTGGTTCGATCTAAATAGAGATTGGCTTACTGTTCAACTTCCAGAGTCACAAGCCCGAATGAAAACTTTTACTGAATGGTTACCTAATATTTTGACAGACCATCATGAAATGGGTACTAATTCTAGTTTTTTCTTCCAACCTGGAATACCTGAACGAGTGAATCCACTTACACCTGAGTTAAACCAAAAACTAACTCAAAAAATCGGAACATTCCATGCAGAAGCTTTTAATGAAATTGGATCTCTTTACTATTCAGAAGAGGATTATGATGACTTTTATTACGGAAAAGGTTCTACTTATCCTGATATAAATGGGAGCATTGGTATTCTTTTTGAACAGGCTAGTTCTAGGGGCCATTTACAAGAAAGTGACAATGGATTACTCAGTTTCGCTTTTACTATACGCAATCAATTAACCGCAGGTTTTTCTACTCTCAAAGCTGCTCAAAGTATGCGTTTTGAACTTTTGGAATACTTCCGTGATTTTCACAAAGAAATGAGGGCAAAAGCAGCTAAAGAAAAACAAAAATTTATTGTAATTGGAAGTCCTAAAGACCCCGCAACTTCTTATCATTTTGCTGAAACCTTAAAACGACACCAAATTAAAATTCACCATTTAAAAGAAACCCTTACCAGAGAAGGAAAAACATATTTTCCTGAATCAAGTTTTGTAATTCCACTTCAACAAAAAAAATACCAGGTCATTCAAGCTATGTTTTCAAAACAAACTACGTTCAAGGATAGTCTTTTCTATGATATTTCAGCATGGACTTTTCCCTATGCCTTTAATGTAAATCATAGTTTTGAAACCTCACTTCAATCAATTGGAGAAGAAATTGAAAATTTATCTACCCCCAAAGGAGGTATTGACAGAAAAGGAAGTTATGCTTATGTTTTTGAGGCACATCATTATTATTCTCCAAAATTATTATATGCCTTACAAAAAAATAATGTCCGAATAAAAGTAGGACTTACACCTTTTACCGTTGAGGGTTTTTCAATGGATTATGGCACCTATATGATCCCCACTAAAAACCAAAATATGGATGAAGAAAAACTTTATTCATTAATTCAAGAAGCTGCAGAAGGAAGTTTTGTCCCTGTAAAAGGTGTTGACACTGGACTCACTTTAGGTATTGATTTTGGATCACGCGAATTTACTACTGTAAATAAACCTATTATTGCTTTGTTGGTTGGTGATGGTGTAAGTAGCTATGACGCTGGTGAAATATGGCATTTACTGGATACTCGACATCAAATACCAATAACTAAACTTGATATAGACCAGTTGAGCAGAGCAGATTTAAGTAGGTATACCCACTTTATACTTCCCAATTTTTCAGGAAGTGGATTAGAAAAACACATAGAAAAATTAAAAACTTTTGTTCGTAATGGAGGTACATTGATTGGGTATCGAAATTCTGTACGATGGTTAGATCGAAATGAGTTTATGGATCTAGACTTGTTAAGTCATATACCCGTTGCAAAAGAAGTTCGTTTCAGAGACAAAGAAAACTTTAATGGCGCACAGGTAACCGGAGGTGCTATATTTAATGCTTCCATTGATCGAAGTCATCCCATAAATTTTGGATTTCTTAATTCAACATTACCTTTATTTCGTAATACTAATATCTACATTAAAGCTGATAAACAGAGTTACAACAATCCTATTCAATACACAAACCAACCTTTATTAAGTGGATACATTTCAAAAGAAAATCTTGACTTGCTTAAAAACAGCGTTCCTTTTCAAATACAATCCTTAGGAAGAGGAAAGGTAATTGCAATAACAGACAATACTAATTTTAGAGCTTTTTGGTATGGAACTAATCGAATTTTAACTAACGCTTTGTTCCTATCCGATAAGATGTAATTTAAACTATTTGCTGACCGTTGGGTAAAGAGCTTTCTGGAGTTAGTAAAATAACCCCTTGTCCATCGGATGCACCCAAAATAAGACATTGGCTTTCAAAATCGGCAATTTTTTTTGTCCCTACATTTACAATAGCAATGACTTGTTTGCCAGGAAGTTCTTCAAGAGTATACCGCTGGGTGATTTGAGCTGATGATTTTTTAATTCCTAAGGGACCGAAATCAATCGTTAATTGGAAAGCAGGTTTATTAGCTTTAGGAAATGGATCTGCAGAAAGAATAGTTCCTACTCGGAAATCGATTTTTTCAAACGTACTGAATTCCATAGTCTAATTTTGAATGGTACAAAAATACTATTTTTGAGTTTTTCTCAGTTCAATAAATAGAAATACAAATAAAATAATACGTAAATGGCTCTAACCGAATCGTATATGCTCCCCTTAGGAACTAAAGCTCCTAATTTTGAGCTACCCAATACCGTTTTGGGAATTTCACAAAATTTAAACCAATTGAAAGGTAAAAAAGGTACGCTAATAATTTTTATATGTAACCATTGTCCTTATGTAATTCATCTTTTAAAGGGAATTATTAAAAGTGCAAAAGTGTTAATTAAACAAGAAATTAATACTATAGCTATTTCAAGTAACAGTTTTATTTCACATCCTCAAGATGGACCAGAAGAAATGAAAACCTTTGCTCTAAATAAAAATTTTCCTTTTCCATATCTATATGATGCCTCTCAAGAAGTAGCACATAGTTACCAAGCTGCATGTACTCCAGACTTTTATCTTTTTAATGATGCCCTTAAATTGTTTTATAGAGGCCGGTATGATAACTCACGTCCTGGTAATAATTTGCCTATTTCAGGTCAAGATTTGCATGAAGCTGTTGATTTACTTCTTAAAAATTCGCCTCCCCCTGAAAAGCAATATCCAAGTATGGGATGTAATATAAAATGGCACGAGGGAAATCGTCCTGAAGAAAAAAAAGTTTAGAAATTTATCAATTCAACTTCAAAAATCAAGGTAGCATCAGGAGGTATTACTCCACCGGCACCTCTAGTTCCATAGGCTAATTGACTAGGAATTACTAACCGTGCCGAAGCTCCTCTTTGTAAAAGTTGAATCCCTTCATCCCAACCTGGAATAACTTGACCCACACCCAATGTAAATTCAAGGGGCTGATTTCGTTGGTAAGAAGAATCAAAAACAGTCCCATCAAGTAACATACCTCGGTAATGAACAGCAACTGTTACTCCTTTTTTTGGGAAATCTCCTGATCCGGATTTTGTAATTGTATAATATAAACCGCTTTCTGTTTTTTCCATTCCCTCAGTGAGTGAAGATAATGCTTTCTCTGCCTCCTTTTGAGCTATTTCCTTACGTACTTCGCCACTAGTATTGAAGAGATGAAATGCTTCTTTGGCATCCCAAAGTTGGGCTTTTTGACCCACTCGCTCAATAGAAACAGATATAATTTCATCGCCTTGTGCAATTTGATCCACCACGTCTTGACCTTCTGTTACATAGCCAAAAACAGTATGTTTACCATCTAACCAAGTTGTTGGTCCATGGGTAATAAAAAATTGACTTCCATTAGTGCCTGGTCCAGCATTGGCCATTGAAAGGGTTCCTGCTCTATTATGTTTTAACTCTGGGTGAAATTCATCGTCAAACTGATAACCAGGCCCCCCAACTCCATTTCCTTGAGGACATCCCCCTTGTATCATAAAATCTGAAATTACTCGATGAAACTTTAATCCATTATAATAAGGTTCCCCCTCTTGTTTATGAGTATTGGATTGTTTTCCTTCTGCTAAGGCAACAAAGTTGCCAACGGTTCCTGGAGTTAAATCGTAAGTTAAAGAAAGTTTAATTGTTCCTTTAGAGGTTTCTATTTTAGCAAAAAGCCCTTCCATGATTATTTATTTTTGAGGGCAAATATAAGAATCCCCTGCTTGCCTAGCTGATTAATTTGCTATTTCACTCAAAAACTTTATTCTGTAAAGACGTAATTCTTCTTCTTCATAATCACCATCAAAAGCTTCAAGAGCCGCCTTTAATGAATCTGAATCAGCATCAATAAAATATTCATATAGCTCATCAATCTGATCTTCATCAAATATATCTTCCAAATAGTAGTTGATATTGAGTCTAGTTCCTGCAAATACAATAGTTTCCATTTCATTTATCAACTCCTCCATTTTCA
>JALRBW010000040.1 GCA_023257625.1 Flavobacteriaceae bacterium
ACCGATAAACTGAAAGCTAAATGCTGCTGTATCTAATGGTGCTTGCTCAACTATTACCTGATTCCAATCAACATCCAGTTCCTCTGCTAAAATCATCGGCATAGCTGTTTTGATGTTTTGCCCAGCTTCAGGATTAGGAGACATGAGTTTAACTTTTCCAGAAGAGTCAATCTTGATGTAACCGTTTAGTTTTATAAAATTTTCTTCAGAAAGATTTTGGATTGAAGTATTGGGGTTTGTAAATCCAGCTTCCAAATATCCAATCCCTAAAACTAGTACTCCACTAGATACACTTAAATTTCGAATAAATATTCTTCTGCTGTTGTATGGTTCCATAGAAAATATATAATTCTTAAAAATAATGATTTAATCTATTCCAACGAATGCTTCAATTTGGTGTTCTTTTGAAGTTTTTTGTTCTAAATAAAATTTTAATAGGCTATTTTGCCGTTTTGGTATTTGATTACTTCATATCGGGTTTGATCAAGATATTTCCAACTGCCTATTTTATAATCATTTTGGTAATTTCCTTCCGTTAATAGCTGATTGTTTTTTTTGTATAAAAAAGTACCATTTCGCTTGTTATTAGAAAATTGAATTATTATTTCTGATTGATCTGATTTAAACACAAAATTTCCTTCACGTTTATTTTGAATATAAGTTCCTGAAAAGCGAATTAGAGGAGTGTTTTTTTGAATAGTAACTTCTAAAGTATCCTTTTTAATAGTTTTATTAATATTAAAATCAGAAGTAGTAGAAATAAAATTCAATTTTCCTTGATCATCAAATTCTTCTATTAAAATCGTATCATTTTCAATAAAATAAAGCCAGTTATCTGCAGGCAGGTCATTTTGATAAACTCCTTGATAAAAAAGAGAATAGTCTATTAAATATTCTTTAACCAAACCATTTTTTAATCCCATATGATAGTAAATTAAACTGTTTGGTTTGCCACTTTCAAAAAGTATTTTTTGTTCTCCCTCAAGAATATTATTTTGATAATTTTCAATAGTTTCAATACTACCATTCTCGTAATAATATTCTGCATTTCCCTCTAATAATCCGTTTTTAATTTCTTTTTTAAATAGATAATAGCCGTTTTCTCTATTTTGAACTACAATTCCGGTTACAGGTTGACCTTTAAAAGTATAGGTTCCCTCTAGAAAATCAAGTTGTTTTGAAATGTATATGGGTTGATTACGACATGAAATTTGAATGATAATAAATAGTAAAATGAAACTAAAAGTAAATTTGAACATGGCGAATTAAACTCTTATAAAGTGGATAAAAAAAACATCTATTTATTCAATTTTTGGGGTTAGAGACTTTCCTGTTTCGTCAAGAACTCCATCTAGCCGAAGATGGGTAACATAGGGTTTATCTTGCATTGAAACCCAGCTAATATGATCAAAAGCATTTGGATCGGATGTATTTTGACTACCACCTGTGGTTCCTAAAGTAGTATAAGATTGCTGGTTTCTTCTTTCATAGGAAAATGAATGTTCATGACCATTAAAAACCGAATAATTTCGCATAGCCAATATCTTTTCTAAATTTTTAAAAGTTTTACTTTCTTCGTTTTTCCAAAGGGGTTTATGCATAAATACAAATGTCCATTGAACTTTATTGTACTGATTTAATACTGAGGTAAAATAATTTAATTGGTCAGTACTCATAGCACCAAAACTACGCTCAGGCATTTTAAAATATTCCGTTTCTGTGTAAACTCCTTCTTTTTCACCAGACAAAATCTTTAGAGCTTCTGCTCGTGCATTAAAAATTCTTTCCAATTGCTCTGAATCAAAATCTTCAGAATTAAGGATTAAAAAAAGCACATTGTTATACACAAAATGATAATAAGAAGGTCCAATTGTGGCTTCCCAATAGGCTCTCATTTCTGCATTGGTTAAATCATGATTTCCACCAACATAAAAAAAAGGTGCATTAAATTTTGAAGCTCGTTGATTGAAGGAGGTCCATTGCTTTTCGAGCAACAAAGTGTCTTTGGTGCCCCCGTCGATCAAATCGCCTACACTAATAGTAAAAACTGGATTTAAACGGTTTATTTGTTCTACAGCAGAGGCAAATACTCCCTGTCTTTCGCCACCATTTAAATCTGAAATAATGATAAATGAAAAATCATTACCCTTATTTTGTTTTAGCGGAACAGTCCATGGATAAGGTGCTGATTTCAGATCATGTAAAAATGTTGGTATAGGTTTAGATGGAGAATCACAACCGAGAATGAAGAGTAAACATACCCAAAAAACTAAGTACTTCATACGCTTAAGTATGATTTAAAATAATAAATCACAAGGTACTATAATTTGTTTTATATCCCTTTTGGAGAGAAATTGTTTTATTAACTTCAGTATTATTACCTTTTATTTATAAAAGTTTTTAGTAGATTTCTAAAAATTTTCAGATATGCGAACGTTCTATTTAAACTTAACAACTTTTCTCTATTTTTCTTTTTGTTTTGCGGTTCAAACTTCAGTTTATGACCTTCAAGTTGAGGGTAAAACAACTCCTTTAGGAGTGGGAAATACTGCACCTCATTTTTCATGGAAAATAAAATCTACATTCAGCAATTTGGAACAAACGGATTATCAAATTAAAGTAGCAACTGATCCAAGTTTTGCTTTAACATCTATTGTTTGGGATTCGGGTAAAGTGAACAGTAATCAAAGTTTATATGTTACTTATGAGGGTAACACCTTATCTTCAAATCAGACCTATTATTGGACAGTTGAGGTTTGGAATACACAAGAACTTAAGTCATCTAAAAGCGCCACAGAGAAATGGTCTATGGGAATAATATCTGAAAAAGAATGGATTGCTCAATGGATAACCCAAACAAAACCAGATAATGAAAGCCGACGTAGTCCGTACTTTAAAAAAGACTTTTCATTTTCTAAAAAAATTAAAAATGCTTATTTACATATTAGTGCTCAGGGCATGTATGAAGCTTATATTAATGGTGTAAAGGTGGGAAATGAATTTCTTACACCAGGTTGGACAGCCTATGATAATCGAATTCAATATCAAACCTATGAAGTTTCAAATCACTTAAAATCAACCAATGCACTTGGTGTAGTTTTGGGGAGTGGATGGCATCGGGGTTATTTGGCATGGTCTGATAACAAAAATTCATATGGAGATTCCCTTGCCTTCATCGCTCAGCTCCATTTAACTTTTGAAGATGGTTCTTCAGAGATTATTTTTTCTGATGATAGTTGGTCATATGCTCATGGAGCCATTATTGATTCTGAACTTTACGATGGAGAATTTTATAACGCCCTTGTAGAATCTGATTGGTGTCAATATGGAAAGCCATTAATTGATTCAAGAAAAGCACAACTTTCAACAGATGTTAAAAATAGATTAGTTGCAACCCACAATGAGCGAATTACTGCCCACGAGGTATTTACTCCAATAAAAAAAAT
>JALRBW010000065.1 GCA_023257625.1 Flavobacteriaceae bacterium
TTAATAAAAAAAATATTGCCCGTTGGTTTTATTGGTCTTTTTGCCGCAATTGTAATGGGTGCCGTTTTGAGTACATTTAACAGTGTATTGAATAGTGCCGCTACCATTTTTAGTGTTGACATTTACAAGGGAACCCTTAATCCAAAAAGTGATCAAAAAAAGATGGTGCGTGTCGGAAAAGGAACTTCGTTAGTATTAGCTGTTTTTGCAATTTCTGTGGCGCCTTGGGTAGCAAATGCTCCAGAAGGATTGTATCAACTTTTACAACAACTCAACGGTATCTTTTTTATTCCTATTGCTTCCATCATGTTGGCTGGTTTTTTTACCCAATACATTTCAGCTAAAGCCGCAAAAACAGCACTTTTTATTGGACTTGTCTTTTACCTTTTTACCACGTTCATCACCCCCGTTGATCTTCACTTTGTTCACCTGTGGGGAATTGAATTTTTGTTGAATGTAGCCGTTATGTTCGCTGTGTCTTATTTTTACCCTCAAGAGCAAAAACCAAGTGTTTCTAAAACTCCTCTATTGGAATTAAAAACATGGAAATACACCACACCCTTTTCTATAGGTTTGTGTGTAATTACTGTGGCCATTTATATTGTATTAGGCATTTGAAGTTTTATTCCATCAAAACCTTGTGAAAAAGCTTTGCCAAAAAAGTAGCAAGTTGTTCACTACTCAGGTTTATATCAGTAGTATGCGTAGCTAAAAACAATTCAGGGGGCGCACCAACTAGCATATAGCTCAATAATAAAAATTCGTATTTTTCTGAAAAAGCATTGATTTTCAAATCTGATTTAAGGTCTCGATTTAAGTTTTTTACAATAACCTTAATGATTTCACTTTGGTAGGAACTTTGGCGGATATGGGCTTGGTTCACCACATGAAAGCGTATCATTTCTTCGGTACCGATCAAGTCAAAATAGTTTTTAAATGTATTATACAAATAATCATACACATTATCGCTTTGAATTCTTGCCTGTTGAATGGATTCCTTTACCCGTATATTAAGTGACTCTATGAGTGCATCAAATAAGGAATTAATGTCTGTAAAATAATTGTAGAATGTCCCTCGTGCAATTCCTGTGCGATCAACTATATCGGATACCGTAGTTTTTTCCAACCCTTGCTCTGAAAATAAATACAAGGCCTCAGCTAACAAACGTTCACGGACTTGTTGTTTTTGTAGCTCTCGCTTTCCTATACTAAGATTTTGTAGAGTCACTTAATCAAATCGTTCAAAAATACCTGCAATACCCTGACCTCCACCCACACAGGCCGTGACCATTCCGTAACGCTGTTTTCGGAGTTTCATCTCTTCTAAAAGCTGAATGCTCAATTTTGCTCCAGTACACCCTAACGGATGCCCAAGGGCTATGGCTCCACCATTTACATTAACTATTTCAGGGTTTAATCCTGCTTCTTGAATCACGGCTAACGCTTGAGCAGCAAACGCTTCGTTGAGCTCTGTCTGTTCAATATCTTTCAATTGTAAACCGGCTATTTTCAGTGCTTTTGGAATGGCTACACAAGGGCCAATTCCCATATAAAGAGGATCCACTCCTCCTACACTGCATGATGCTAATCTGGCAATTGGGGTTAAATTATATTGTTTTACAATGGCTTCACTAACAACTAACACAAAAGCCGCTCCATCTGAAGTTTGAGAGGCGTTACCAGCAGTAACCACTCCTCCATTTTTAAAAACAGGGCGCAGTTTAGCTAAAGCTTCAACTGTAGTGTCTTTACGAACGCCTTCATCTACTGCTACTGTATGTTTGATTTTTTTAATTTTTCCATTTTCAACAAAAACTGATTCTACTTCAACAGGTACAATTTGATCTACAAATTTTCCCTCTACAATAGCTTTTGCTGCTTTTTGGTGTGATTCAAAAGAAAATAGGTCTGCTTGCTCTCTACTAATTCCGTATTTAAGTGCAACAGCTTCTGCTGTTGCTCCCATACTTACATGGTAATTCAAGTTATCAAGATTGGCTTTATAGCTTGGGGCTAATTTATAACCTGTCATTGGAATAACACTCATGTTTTCTATTCCACCAGCAACAAAAATTTCTCCAAAACCAGCTCTAACTTTAGCAACGGCTAACGCAATAGCCTCTAAGCCTGAGGCACAGTAACGATTTATTGTGATACCCGCAACCTCTTTCCCTAGTGCTCGGGCTGAAATAAGTCGCCCGATTTGTAAACCTTGCTCCCCTTCAGGGTTAGCACATCCTACAATTACATCATCTACTTGCTTAGGATCAATTTCAGGAACTTTTGCCATTAAATATTGAATTATATCAACAGCTAAATCATCAGATCGATAATCTTTGAATCCACCTTTTTTAGCTTTTCCTACCGCTGAACGGTATCCTTTAATTATATATGCTTCCATGGTTTAGTTTCTTAGGGGTTTGTTATTCATTAATAAGTATTGGATACGATCCAAAGTTTTTTGTTGGCCTAATAAACTCATAAATCCTTCACGTTCTAAATCTAAAAGGTATTGTTCACTTACATGCTGAGGAGAAGTTAAATCTCCTCCGCAAATTACATAGGCAATTTTACGAGCAATCTCTACATCATAATCAGACATGTATTCACCCATTCTAAATTCATTTATAGCAGAATAAAGAACACTCAACCCAGAACGTCCTAGAGCAAGTATATCATTACGTTCGGAAGGTGGTATGTAAAACTCTGCTAATTCTAAGACTTTATCTTTTGCTTTTCCAATGTTCAATTGGGTATTAACACACACATAATCTCTCCCTTTTTGAAGATATTTAAGATCGTATGCTTCATAGGCTGATTTTGAAACTGCAGCAGTGGCAATAGATTTAAAATAGTCAATTAAAGTTGGCATTTGCACATCCCCTTCACTTAATTCGTCTGAAATGCGAAGCGCAAATTCTTTGGTCCCTCCACCGCCTGGGAGCAATCCAACTCCCACCTCAACCAATCCTATATAGGATTCAGCTGCATAAATTCCTGCATCACAATGCATTGAAATTTCGCATCCTCCACCAAAAACATATCCTTGAGTAGCAACCACAACAGGTATTTTAGAGGTTCGAATTCGCATGTTCATTTGCTGAAATGCATCAATCATTTGTTCTAAAAGATCCGTTTGCTTTTGCATAGCCAACATGCCTATACCCATTAAGTTGGCACCTACTGAAAATTGTTTGGCATTGTTTCCAATAACAAGACCTTTCCATTGGCCCTCTTCTGCAATTTGTATGGTTTCACTCATTGCACGAACAATACCCTCACCAATAGAATTACTTTTACTGGTAAATTCGAGACATAATACCCCATCGCCAATGTCATGCACCGTACATTCGCTATTTTTTAATACGGGTGTTTGACTCCGGTAAGAATCGAGTAATACATAGGATTTGGTATCGGGTAAAGACTCATAGGATTCATTATTAATATTAAAGTATTTTTTTTGTCCCCCTTCAAATCGATAAAAGGAATTACCCCCTACCTTTTTAAGACGTGTAATCCATTCGGGTAAGGTTTCACCTAGCTCCTCCACTAAGGCTATTCCTCTGTCTAATCCAATAAGATCCCAATATTCAAAGGGTCCAAAATCCCAAACATATCCTGCCCTCATAGCATCATCAACAGGATAATACTGATCAGAAATTTCTGGAACTCGGTGAGCAGCATAGGCAAACAAAGTACCAAAATAGGCTTTGAAGAACTGTTGCTCTTTACTGTCGCCATCAACTAAATATTGCAAACGTTTATTCATTAGCTCCATTCCTTTAGCTGTTTTTACTACCATTGAATTGGGCTTTTGAGATGGCTCATAGGTAAGTGTTTCTAAATTGAGAACTTTAATGAGTGTTTTTCCTTCTGAATCTTTTTCATTTGTTTTTTCATAGAATCCCTTTCCTGTTTTATTTCCTAAAAATTGACGATCTATTAAAAACTGCATAAAGGCCGGAGGAGTTCTTTTTTTCAAACTATCAATGTAGGTGTCGCCTTGAACATTATCCATTACAAAACGACTAACTTTGTCCCCTGTATCTAAACCTACTAAATCTTGTAAGCGATAACTACCCGTGTTGGGTCTACCGATTAACGAACCTGTCATTGCGTCTACTTCTTCAACACGAAACTTCAATGATGCTGTTAAAAAAGTAATTTCTGTTCCTGACATGACCCCAATTCGATTTCCAATAAATGCGGGAGTATCTTTACATAAAACGGTCTGTTTCCCCAACGTAATTTTTCCAAATTCCATAAAAAATTGTGTCACCTCTTTTAGAGTTTCTTTTATGGGAATGACTTCTAATAAACGAAGGTATCGCGGGGGGTTAAAGAAATGTGTACCACAAAAATGCGTTTTGAAATCTGCACTTCTTCCCTCGGCCAATAAGTGTATCGGAATACTTGAGGTGTTAGAACTCACCAAGCTTTGAGGCTTTCGGTAACGGTCTACCTGTTCCAAAATTTGTTGTTTAATATCTAGGCGCTCTACTACAACTTCAATTATCCAATCTGCTTCAGCGATTTTATGAAAATCATCTTCAAAATTCCCTGTCGTTATTCGTTTTGCAAATGAAGAATGATACAATGGGGCAGGTGAAGATTTTAGAGCATTTTGAAGAGCCTGGTTTACAAGGCTATTTCGAAGGTTTGGGTCTTTTGCAGAAGCGCCTTCTAAATTCGGAGGGACTATATCTAGCATAAGAACCTCTAAGCCAACGTTGGCTAGATGACAGGCAAT
>JALRBW010000002.1 GCA_023257625.1 Flavobacteriaceae bacterium
ACGGTTTAAACCTTTGGATTGTTGCAGATAACCTAAGAAAAGGAGCGGCAACAAATACGATTCAAATTGCTTCCTATATGGTAGCTAAAGGGTTACTTTAAAACAAAGACATAAATTTAAGTTGCGCGTTAAATTTTTTTATAAATTTGCCCCTCAATTGTCGCATGATGTCTGTGTTGAAAGAATTTGACATTCCCTTTGTAGGGTTAAAAATTGGAAAACACGACTTTCTTTACACAATTGAACCCACGTTCTTTTCACATTTTGGGTTTACTGATTTTCAAAACGTAAAAATCAATGCAAAAGTGACTTTAGATAAAAAGCCTAGCTTTTTGGAATTACACTTTGCAATTGAAGGAAACGGGCAACTGCAATGCGATGTCTCTATGGAGTGGTATAATCAAAAGATATCAACAACATATGATCTAGTTGTAAAGTTTGGCTCAGCGCAAGAAAAAGATAGTGACGAAATTGTAATCCTTTCTGAGGGAACTTATCAAATTAATATTGCGCATTACCTCTACGAAAGCATTGTATTATCATTGCCAATTAAACGAATTCATCCAGGGGTTGAAGACGGAAGTTTGCAAAATGAAATTCTAGAAAAACTCAAAGCATTAGAACCGAAAGAAGAAAAACTAAACGGGCAACATGACCCGCGTTGGAATAAATTAAAAGATCTTTTATAAAGATCACGAAAAATTGAGATTATGGCACATCCAAAAAGAAAAACGTCTAAGACAAGAAGAGACAAAAGAAGAACACATTACAAAGCTGCAGACCAGCAAATAGGGCGCTGCACTACTACGGGTGAACCTCATTTATACCACCGTGCTCACTGGCATGAAGGAAAACTTTATTACCGAGGTAAAGTATTAGTTGATGCCGCTGTTTCTGCAGAGGCATAAAGCCTATGAATTAAATGCAATAGCTCTTCCTTACGGAGGGGCTTTTTTATATACAAAAATTTTGATTGCATCAAAAAACCACTATCTTCACTTAATCGATTGAAAATTTTTGCTGAACTAAAGGCATGAATCTGGAGGAGAATAAAAGAATCAAAGCAGCCATAACCGCTGTTGGAGGGTATGTTCCCGAAACAATTTTATCAAATCAAGATTTGGAAAAAATGGTGGACACTAACGATGCGTGGATTACCTCTCGTACGGGAATAAAAGAACGTCGAATTCTTAAAGACAATCAAAAAGCTACTTCTTATTTGGCCATAAAAGCGGCAGAAAATCTGCTTTCAAAAAACGCCATAGACCCCACATCCCTTGATTTATTAATTGTAGCAACCGTTACCCCAGATATGCCTGTGGCAGCAACTGCTGCATATGTTGCCTCTGAAATAGGAGCCACTAACGCCTTTGCCTTTGATTTAAATGCTGCCTGTTCAGGCTTTCTTTACGGAATGAGTATTTGCGCCTCCTATATTCGGTCAGGACAATACAAAAGAATTTTACTCATAGGGGCCGATAAAATGTCTTCAATAGTAGATTATACTGATCGTACTACTTGTATTATATTTGGCGATGGTGGGGGTGCTGTTCTTTTTGAGCCCAGCCCTAATGAATTTGGTTGGGAAGATGAATATTTGCGAAGTGATGGAACTGAACGAATGTCATTGAGTATCAAAGCGGGAGGATCATTGTATCCTACTACGCAAAACACACTCGATTCTGGATGGCACAATATTCACCAAGAAGGAAAAGTGGTTTTTAAATTTGCAGTCTCTGAAATGGCAAATGTGGCTGAAAAAATACTGGTGCGCAATCATTTAAAGGGAAGTGATATTGATTATCTTGTTCCTCACCAAGCCAACAAACGTATTGTTGATGCTACTGCTCAAAGACTAAACCTTTCTGAGGAAAAGGTATTGATGAATATTTCTCATTATGGGAATACTACTGCGGCAACATTGCCGCTTTTACTTAATGATTTTGAATCAAAATTCACTCCCGGTGATAAGTTGATTTTTGCTGCCTTTGGCGGAGGATTTACTTGGGGTGCTGCCTATTTAACGTGGGCTTATAAAAACTAAACTAAAAAATGTATGGATCTTAAAGACATTCAAAATTTAATCAAATTTGTAGCCAAGTCGGGTGCAAGTGAAGTGAAATTAGAAATGGAAGATGTAAAAATCACCATTAAAACCGGTGGAGAGCATTTTCCTGTTGAGCACACCACATTGCTACCACAGGCACAAACAGTTGCCGCTCCAGCCCTTACTGTTGCACCTGCTCAACCTGCAGCTCCTACTGCTAAAGAACCTGTTAAGGAAGATGACCATCTTATTACAATCAAGTCCCCAATCATAGGAACTTTTTATCGAAAAGGTGCTCCTGATAAACCTAGTTTCGTAGAAGTAGGCAAAACTATAAAAGAAGGAGATGTGCTATGTGTTATTGAAGCCATGAAGCTGTTTAACGAAATTGAATCTGAAATTAGTGGAACCATTGTCAAAATATTAGTTGATGATGCTTCTCCAGTTGAGTTTGACCAACCTTTATTTGTGATTGATCCTTCCTAAATCTTATACATGTTTAATAAAATCTTAATCGCCAATAGAGGTGAAATTGCGATGCGAATCATTCGTACTTGCAAAGAAATGGGCATTAAAACAGTTGCCGTTTATTCTAAAGCCGATACTGACAGCTTGCATGTTCGGTTTGCTGATGAAGCCGTGTGTATTGGCCCGGCGCAAAGTTCAGAATCGTATCTAAAAATGGCAAACATTATTGCCGCTGCAGAAATTACTAATGCTGATGCCATCCATCCGGGTTATGGATTTTTGTCTGAAAATGCTAAATTTTCTAAGATTTGTAAAGAACACGGTATAAAATTCATTGGGGCCTCTCCTAAAATGATTGACCAAATGGGTGATAAAGCCTCTGCAAAAGCTACCATGGAAGCGGCAGGTGTACCCACCATTCCCGGGTCTAAGGGCTTACTTTCCTCTTTTGAACAAGCCAAAAAAATAGCTAAAGAAATAGGGTATCCTGTAATGCTCAAAGCCACCGCCGGTGGAGGGGGTAAAGGGATGCGCGCCGTTTGGAAAGAAGACGACCTGAAAAAAGCGTGGGAAAGTGCGCGACAAGAAGCCGCTGCTGCCTTTGGAAACGACGGTATGTATATGGAAAAGCTGATTGAAGAACCCCGCCATATTGAAATTCAAGTGGTTGGTGATGCTACAGGAAAGGCTTGTCACCTGTCTGAGCGCGATTGTTCTATCCAGCGCAGACACCAAAAGCTGACCGAAGAAACCCCTTCTCCGTTTATGACGCCGGATTTGCGTAAAAAAATGGGAGATGCGGCAGTAAAAGCTGCTGAATTTATTCAATATGAGGGTGCCGGGACGATTGAATTTTTAGTCGATAAGCATAAGAATTTCTACTTTATGGAAATGAATACCCGTATTCAAGTAGAACATCCTATTACAGAACAAGTTATTGATTATGACCTGATCTGCGAACAAATCAAAGTAGCTGCTGGAGAAAAAATTTCAGGGAAAAATTACCTTCCTAAATTGCATTCCATTGAATGTCGGATCAATGCTGAAGATCCCTACAATGATTTTCGTCCAAGCCCTGGGATGATCACTAATTTACACTTGCCAGGTGGGCACGGAGTGCGTGTGGATACCCATGTGTATAGCGGTTATGTTATTCCCCCGTATTACGACTCTATGATTGCCAAGTTGATTACCACAGCACAAACCCGGCAAGAGGCCATCAATAAAATGAAACGGGCCCTAGAAGAGTTTTATATTGACGGTATAAAAACTACCATTCCTTTCCATTTGCGATTGATGAGCCATCCCGATTATGTTAAAGGGAACTATACAACCAAGTTTATGGAAAGCTTTTCTATGGAAGATTAGATTTGGTTGGCGAAATAAAAACCGAATAGAAAATCCGAGAGGATTTTCAGAAATAGGCGAGAACAAGCAATTACTTATAGCCATTGTTAGCTTTAGTTTTTAATATTCCGACCGTCAATCTCGCCCAGTTTATTAAAAGATTTTTTCAGTTTCGCTGTCAGTTTGTCCAAATCAGCTGTTTTTCCCTTATTTTTTTGTGCGTTTTAGCGCCTTTCCTTTCTACATTTTGTATTATGTTTTGTAGGGAAATTTGTAGGACGAAGTAAAAGTGTATAAAAAAACTGCCTCCCAAAAGGGTAGGAAGGCATGAGGAATCCTCTAAAAAAGAAAGGCTTATCCTTTTATTTTACTTTGTACATTTTCGGGCAATACCTTAAAACCCATATTGTAAAGGGTAAACCCAAAAATATCGGCATATTGCTCAATGGTTTTTGAAACGGGAGTTCCCGCACCGTGCCCTACATTGGTTTCAATACGAATAAAAACGGGGGGTTCTCCTTGGTGCTTGTCTTGCAGCTCCGCCGCAAATTTAAAAGAATGTGCCGGCACCACTCTATCGTCATGATCGCCTGTGATGACTAACGTTGCCGGATATTGTGTTCCTTCTTTTACATTATGAACTGGAGAATAACCTTTTAAGTAGTCAAACATTTCGGGCGAGTCTTCAGAAGTCCCGTAATCATAAGCCCAACCCGCGCCTGCAGTAAACTTATGATAGCGCAGCATGTCTAAAACGCCTACAGCTGGCAAAGCCACTTTCATCAACTCGGGGCGTTGAGTCATTGTTGCCCCAACCAAAAGCCCGCCATTAGACCCTCCGCGAATGGCTAAATATTGCGGACTGGTAATGTTTTCAGCAATGATGAATTCTGCTGCCGCAATAAAATCGTCAAATACATTTTGTTTGTTTTGTTGTGTACCGGCAAGGTGCCATTCTTTTCCATATTCGCCCCCTCCGCGTAAATTAGGAACCGCATATACCCCGCCTTGTTCCATCCACACGGCATTGGCAATACTAAAGGAAGGCTGAACACTGATGTTAAAACCACCGTATCCGTATAAAATGGTTGGGTTTTTTCCTGTGTATTCTATTCCCTTTTTATGGGTAATGATGATGGGTACTTTTGTCCCGTCTTTTGAAGTGAAAAAAAGTTGTTTGGAAACGTAGTTGTTGGGATCAAAATCAATTTGAGGCGTCCAATACAATTCTGATTTATTGGTTTTGAGATGGTAGGTATAAATTGATCCTGGGGTGTGGTAATTTGAAAAGCTATAATAAAGAATTTCATCGTCTGGTTCGCCGTTCCATCCGCTAGCCGTACCTATTCCGGGCAATTCAATTTCCCCCATGGCGTTTCCTTTGGCATCGTATTGAATTACTTGGGTTAGGGCATCTACCATATAGCGTGCAAAAAAATAGCCGCCACCACTACTCGGAGAAAGTACGTGTTCCGTTTCGGGAATAAAATCTATCCAATTGGATTCGTTGGGCGCTTTTGCTTGTGCCGTAACCACCTTTTGATTGGGGGCATTTTTATTGGTAACCAAATACAAGGTTGACCCCCTACTTTCAAGTAGATAACTGTCGGTGTCATAGTCAGTATCAACAGCTACTAGGGGAGCATTGAGTTGTGTAAGGTCTTTTAAAAAGCTAATGTTTCCTGAAGTGGTTTTTGAGGCGGTAACAAGTAAGTAGTTTCCGTCATCGGTGACATTGGCACTAATATAACGGTGTTTTTCTTCTGCTGTTCCTCCAAAAACCAGCTTATCTTCTTGTTGTGAAGTACCCAAACGGTGATAGAATAATTTATGCTGATCTGTCATTTGTGAAAGTTCGCTTCCTGTGGGTTTATCATAACTTGAATAAAAGAACCCTTCATCAGATTTCCACTCAATGCCACTAAACTTAACATCCACCAAGGTGTCTTCAAGTATGGTTTTTGTTTCCACATCCATGACAATTATTTTACGCCAATCGCTTCCTCCCTCACTTATAGAATAGGCAACAATTTTTCCGGTTTTTGAAAAACTCAACCCCGCTAGTGAAGTTGTACCGTCTTCCGCAAATAAATTAGGATTTAAAAACACTTCAGGATCCTGACCCTCCTTTGACCGATAGACCACATATTGATTTTGTAGCCCGTCATTTTTATAGAAGTAAGTATATTCTCCTTCTTCAAAAGGGGCTGATATTTTTTCGTAATTCCAAATCGCTTCTAATCGATTTTTTAATTGATTCCGAAATGGTATTTGATCTAAATAGTTAAAAGTAACTTCGTTTTGTTGGGCTACCCACTCCTTTGTTTTTTCGCTGTTGTCATCTTCTAGCCAGCGGTAGTTGTCAATCACTTCTTGATCAAAATAGGTGTCTACAACAGGTATTTTTTCAGTTACGGGGTATTCCCGTTTGCTACTTTGATTTTGGCAGGATAACATTAGCAGGAAATACAGGAGGAAAACTCTTTTCATTACGGTATATTTTAAAACGAATGTAACAAAAAAACCCTTCAATGTAAGATTACTAATGAAGGGTTGGTTTTAGTTAAAATAATCCGTATTAATAAAAATGTACTTTTCCGGTTTTAATATCGTACATGCCCCCAACAATTTTAATGCTTCCTTCGCGCTCCATTTCGGCTAATATGCTACTAGAGTTTCGTATCGCATCAATTGTCATTTCTACATTCTTTTTAGCAACGGCATCTACAAATGTGGCATTACTTGAGTTTCTAAGTGTGGTGTCTTTGGGTTCAGTAACTGCCTCTACAGCAGGTTCAATTTTGTTTATTAAGGCGGTTAAATTTCCCAATCGAGCATGGTCACAAGCCCCTTTTATTGCTCCACATGCCGTATGGCCCAAAACCAAAACAAGCTTTGCTCCTGCAAGTTTACAGGCAAATTCCATACTGCCTAATATGTCTTCGTTGACAAAATTACCTGCAATTCGAATACTAAATATATCCCCAATTCCTTGATCAAAAATTAATTCTGAAGAGCCTCTAGAATCAATACAGCTCAGTATTGTAGCAAATGGAAATTGACCAAAACTTGTGTCTGATACTTGCTGTAAAGTATCTCTTTTTACTTGTAAATTATTTGAAAAACGTTTGTTCCCCTCTTTTAATACCTCAAGGGCTAATTCGGGGGTCATTTTTGCTTGCTTTTCTTTAGTAATTGCTTTCATTTTTCATTTTTAATTAAACCTCAATTTTTATCGCTTTTAATAGCAATTCTTTATAAAATCGATCAATTGCATCATTCCCTTGGTCAACATCGGTTAAAGCTGGTAAGTGTTCGGAAAAAAACCGTTGATGATGAGCCCCTTCAATAATGGTTGAAATCAACATGTGGGGGTAGGGGTAGTTGGGATTAATTTCAAGAATGATGTCACAAACCCTTTGTACTACACGTTTATAAACTTTAAAAAATCCCTTTTTGTTGTCTTCATCTACTTCCTTATTGTGATACGCTTTCGCAGATTCAGAAATAATAATCTTATTTAATAATACCTCGTTTATAGAACTAAAGTCACTGTCCTCTTTTACCTCTTCAGTAAGCAACCGAAGAATTTTTAATAATTTTACTTCAGGTTGTTCTATGTTCATGGTTAAAAAAACCAATTTGTATTCTATCCAACTCCAATACCAATTAAAGAGATAGACTAGAAGTGCATGTTTGCTCTCAAAATAACGATAGATAGAACTTTCGTTAGAGTGAATTCGCTCTCCCAGTTTCTTAAAATTAAAGGCTTCATAACCCAGTTCATCAATCATTTCAATACTTGTTCTCACAATGTTTTTCCCTAAATCAGAAGATTCAGGATTTTTTGTGAAAAGAGAACTGTCAATCGATAAATTGATTTGTAACGCTTGCATAGGGCAAATATAATAGTATTACTATTAATTTTAATAATTTCACTTTCTTTTTTTACTTCCCCATTATAGAAAACCTCAATTTATAGATTTTAACTACATTGGATCTTTATATGGTTTCACTATCCGAAAAGATAACGGGAGCATTCCCTTGGATTGTTAGTTCTTGCGTAATGGCTGGAATTCTACACCCTCCCTTAATGACTTGGTTTCAGGGGCCCCTACTCCCATTAGGGTTGGGTCTCATTATGTTGGGAATGGGGTTAACCCTTAAAATGGAAGATTTTTTACACATCATTCATTATCCCAAATGGATTGGTCTAGGTTTGGTATTGCAATTTACCATTATGCCTTTGTTGGGTTGGGGGTTAGCAAAACTGTTTCAGCTTCCTCCTTTTTTTGCTGTGGGTATAATTTTAGTGGCGAGTTGCCCTGGAGGAACTGCATCAAACGTTATTGCTTATTTAGCTCGAGCCAATGTTGCCCTCTCGGTTTCCATGACTGCTTTCTCTACGCTTGGAGCAGTTGTAATGACCCCCTTTTTAACACTACAGCTTTCTGGCAGTTATTTGGAAGTGTCTGCCCTTGGCCTTATATACAGTACATTAAAAGTTGTCTTTCTTCCTGTTTTTTTAGGTTTAATGTTAAATCGCTTTTTGCCCAAGCTAACGCAAAAACTAATACCCTTTTCTCCCCCATTAGCAGCCGTTCTGATCTCTTTAATTGTAGCCAGTATTGTAGCGCAAGGGAAAGATATTATTTTAAATTCTGGATTTCAACTCTTACTTGCCTTAGTTTGTTTGCATGTTTTAGGTTTTGTTTTAGGGTTTCTCATCAGTTGGCTGGCTTTTAAGAAATGGGAGGTTGCTAAAACTATTTCCATTGAAGTTGGAATGCAAAACTCAGGTTTAGGAGTCGTTTTGGCCCGAGAAAATTTTACTAGCCCGCAAGTTGCAATCCCCGCTGCATTATCTAGTCTTATACACTCTTTACTCGGGGGGCTTTTTGTTAGTTTTTTTAAAAAATAAATATGAAAAGGATGTTACTTCTTTTAATCGGAATACTATTTCTTGGGTGTTATTCAACCTCTAAAAATGAATCTCCTCCCAATATAATATGGTTAGTTGCTGAAGATCAATCCCCAGAATTTTTCCCTATGTATGCTGAGGTACCCGTAGAGCTCCCTAATTTATCCTCTTTAGCAAAAGATGGTGTAGTGTTTGAAAACGCCTACAGCCCAGTACCCGTTTGTGCACCAGCAAGAAGTGCATTAATTACAGGCATGTATCCGACAAGTCTAGGAACCCACAATATGCGCACCTATAATGGATATCGTTCAGAAAACCAACCCTCTATCAATATTCCTAGTTATTCACCCCTTTTACCTGAAGGGGTAAAAATGTTTACAGAATATTTACGGGCATCTAATTACTATTGTTCAAACAACGCTAAAGAAGATTATAATTTTAAAAAAACTGATGGTGCTTGGGATGCTAGTAGTGGAAAGGCACATTGGAAAAATCGAGCTCCTGGTCAACCTTTTTTTGCCGTTTTTAACTTTGGAATAAGCCATGAGTCACAAATTTGGGGGCAACAGGGTGAGCCCTTGATAGTAAGCCCAGAAGATGTACCACTTCCTCCAGTTTTTCCTGATACTCCAGTTGTTCGAAAAGACATTGCCGTGAACTATAGCAACCTTGTGCGTTTAGACAAACAAATTGGTAAAATTATTGACGCCTTGAAAGAAGAAGGACTCTATGAAAACACCTTTATTTTCTTCTATGGTGATCATGGAGGGCCTTTCCCTCGATACAAAAGAGCCCTTTACGAAACCGGAATTAAAGTCCCCTTAATAATTAAATTTCCCAACCAAAAGGGGGCGGGTACGCGAGATAATCAATTCATTAGTTTTATTGATTTTGCCCCTTCTGTTTTATCTCTTGCTGGAATAAAACCTCCAGATTATATGCAAGGAAAAGCTCGATTTGGTTTGTTTAAAACCGAGCCTTCCTTATATATTTTTGCTTCTTCTGATCGTTTTGACGAACAAACCGATCGAGTAAGGGCGGTTCGCTATAAACAATACAAATACATACGAAACTTTACAGTAACTCTACCCCATGCCCTTCCGGTTAAATACAGAGAACAAATGCCTATGATGCAAGAATTAAATTCTCTTTGGGAAACAAATTCGCTACCTGAAAAACCTGCGTTATGGTTTCAAACACCCAAAGTAATTGAAGAATTATATGATATAGATTTAGACCCTTATGAATTGAATAATCTCGCTTTTAATCTTGAAAAAAAAGAGGTGCTTGAACAGCTAAGAAAAAAACTCGACGAGTGGATTATTGAAACAGGTGATTTAGGGGAAATCCCTGAAAAAAAATTACTTCAAAATTGGTTTCCCGATGGAATAGTTCCCGAATTAAGCGAGCTTCAAAAAATAGATTCTGAATCAGAATATACTCTTGTACATCCTCATAAAGGAGTGAGTATTATATGGAAAAGGAGGTCAGACAGTATATGGTATCCTTATACACAGCCCCTGCCCATAAATAAAAATCTTGAAGCAAAAGCTGTTCGGATTGGTTATAATGATAGTCCCTTATTACTCTTGGATTGAAGTTTCAGCCTTACCTTCTAATCGTTGTAAATAAAATGACCGAGCGCTGTATAAAGCAGCAATAAATGAACTGGGGTCAGCTATTCCCCTTCCAGCAATATCAAAAGCGGTTCCATGATCTGGTGAGGTTCGGACATGGCTAAGACCTGCTGTAAAGTTTACACCTTCACCAAAAGATAGGGTTTTGAAAGGAATCAACCCTTGATCATGATACATTGCTAATACGGCATCGTACTTTTTATGCTGTTGACTTCCAAAAAATCCGTCTGCAGCAAAAGGACCAAAAACCAAATGTCCTTTTTCGAAAAGTGATTGAAGTAAAGGCCTAACTAATTGATCTTCTTCTTGCCCAATAACTCCTTGGTCACCATTATGGGGATTAATCCCCAAAACGGCAATTTTTGGACGTAGAATACCAAAATCTTGTTGTAAACTTTTTTCTAATAGGAGAATTTTTTGTGTGATTTTTTCTGCTGTAAGGTAGTGGGTAATTGAGTGTAATGGGATATGATCACTTACTAATGCTATTTTTAACGCTTCCGAAATCATAAACATTAAACTTTCACCTTCTAATTGACTGTTTAAGTAGTCCGTATGTCCCGGAAAGTTAAACGTATTTGATTGTATGCTTTTTTTGTGAATAGGTGCAGTGACTAGCGCCTGAATATGGTTTTTTTTAAGTGCCATTGTAGCCGCTTCCAATGAAGCAAATGCAAATGCGCCCGCTTCGGGTTGTTCTTTTCCATAATGAATAGTAAAAGGACTGTCCAAAGTATTAACCACGTTTAAACGTGTTTTATTGGGTTTTTTGATGTCGTGAAGTGTATAGATACTGATTTGTAATCCCCACTTTTTTTGTTCTTCAATAAAATTGGTGCTGTGTCCAAAAACTATGGGCGTAAAAAAATCAAAAATACGCTTGTCCTGAAAGGCTTTGAGAATAATTTCAATCCCAATTCCGTTTGGGTCTCCAACTGAAATCCCTACGTTAATTTTTGGTATTTCACTCACATCCGTTGCTTTTAGTGTATTTTTGAACAAAGGTAATTAAATAATAAGGCATGTTTACGGGAATTATTGAAGCTTTTGGTAAAGTAGAAAGCTTAAAAAAAGACAATGAAAATCTTCACATTACCCTCTCTAGCCCAATAGCAAAATCTTTAAAAGTTGATCAAAGCGTTGCGCACAATGGGGTGTGTTTAACTGTAGTTGCATGTAATGCAGAGCAGTATACGGTTACCGCTATAAATGAAACTTTAAAAAAATCCAATTTAGGATTATTATCCGTGGGAGAGCTTGTCAATTTAGAACGTGCAATGAAATTAGGTGATCGACTTGATGGCCATTTGGTTCAGGGCCATGTGGATCAAACTGCAATATGTAATGAAGCTATACGTGAGGAGGGTAGTTGGAAATTTAAATTTACCTACGATGATAAAAAAAGAAACATTACTATTGAAAAAGGGTCCATTACCGTTAACGGAGTAAGCCTTACTGTTGTAGATAGTGGATCTAATTCCTTTTCTGTAGCCATTATTCCTTATACCTATGAACACACTACCTTTCATTCACTTAAAAAAGGTTCTGTTGTCAATCTGGAGTTTGATTTAATTGGAAAGTACCTAGCTAAATTGGTCTCAAAAAGTTAAAATTCTTACTTTTAAGAAAATAATATTAAAAATGAATTTACTTGAACTTTCAGCATTTTTGTTGTTATTGGCTTCTCTTTTTTCAATCATCAATTTGCGTCTATTAAAGTTGCCCCATACTATTGGTTTAATGACTCTGGCCATAATTCTGTCATTAGGAGTGTTTTTAATTGGTCTTATTGATTCTGATTTTATCTTATTAGCTACTTCTATAACACAGGGATTTGACTTCAGTGTTTTGCTTATAGATGTTATGCTCCCTTTTTTGCTTTTTGCAGGTGCTATAACGGTAAACGTGCACGAGCTTTTAAGAGATAAACTCACCATATTACTGTTGGCTTTTGTAGGGGTAGTTTTTTCTACATTCGCAGTAGGTACAGGGGTATTTTGGTTAGTAGAACAACCTTTTTTAGGACTTCAAAATTTAGGATTAGATTATATTGATTGCCTTCTCTTTGGAGCTTTAATTGCCCCTACAGATCCCATCGCTGTTTTATCTATGGTTAAAAAAATGAATCTGTCTTCAATTACAGAAACTCGTATAGCCGGAGAATCCCTTTTTAACGATGGTATAGGAGTTGTAGTTTTTTTAACCCTCTTAGACATACAATCTGAAGGCATAGAAAATATAACCATTCAAAATGTTACTAGTCTATTTGCTACTGAGGTTATTGGTGGAGTTTTACTTGGTGCTGCGTTAGGTTTTTTAGGTCTAAAGCTTGTGAAATATATCGAAAACAGTCATGTTGAACTAGAGGTTCTTATCACACTTTCTTTGGTATTACTTGTTCCTGTAATTTCAAATGTTTTTCATTTTTCTGCAGTATTAGGCGTAGTGGTTATGGGACTTTTCTTAAATCAAAATATTGATGCTGACAAGCAAACCGATGGGGTGCAAAAAGCTATGGGAGATTATGTGTATAAATTTTGGCATCTAATTGATGAGACCTTAAATGCCATTTTATTTATACTTATTGGGTTAGAAATGCTTCCCATTTTCCAAAATTTTGATTTTTCTTACCTACTTATCACTTTTATAGTGATTGTACTGGTTGTACTATCAAGAGCAATAGGCGTATTTTTACCAATTCAATTGTTATCAATAAAAAAGACTTTTGAAAAAAATACTGCCTTAATTATTACTTGGGGAGGCCTTAGGGGAGGATTAAGCATAGCCCTTGCACTTAACTTACCTGATGCAATTGGGACAGGTAAAGATCTCATTTTAGTTTTGACCTACGGAGTTGTACTTTTCACCATTTTGGGTCAAGGTTTAACGTTGAAAAAAATTGTGAAATTATAAGGATAAAAAAAATACATTTTCATTATTTTTGAATTGAGTAGTTAGGGCTGTGACAACAGTCATGTTCAACTAAATTTAGAAAGGAGGTGCTTATGTCTTATGAAGATTATTTGAGGAACAATAGACAGCAGGTACCCACTTGGTTACCACTGTAAGTTTCCTTATCTAAATGTAAAGCGAGTCGATGGGCTCGCTTTTTTCAACTTAATAGAATGCAACATATACCAAAAGCCGATTTAAACGATTTTCGTTCAGGAGATTCTCAAACAAAAAAACGATTTGTACAACATATTGGATCTTCTTTTAAAGAAATTGGATTTCTAGCCTTAAAAGGCCATTTTTTAAATGCTGAATTACAAGAGGATTTATATCGTGAAATTCGCGCTTTTTTTGCCCTTCCGCAATCGGTAAAAAGCCAATATGAAATTATGGGAAGTGGAGGCCAAAGGGGATATACTGGTTTTGGTAAAGAACACGCAGAGGGCAGAACTGTTGGTGATTTGAAAGAATTTTGGCATTTTGGACAAGACCTCGATTCACAACCCAACTTAAAATCAATGTATCCTGATAATATTGTCGTAAAAGAACGAGATCAATTTAATACGATCGGGAATAAGGTTTTTAAAAAATTAGAACAAACTGCTCAGGTTTTGCTTCAGGCTATAGCCCTTTACCTTGGGTTAGATGAACACTATTTTGATGAATACATATTGGAAGGAAATTCAATTTTAAGGGCCATTCATTACCCCCCTTTAACACAACCTCCTCAAGACGCTGAACGAGCTGCAGCCCATGGTGATATAAATTTAATTACATTGCTTATGGGTGCGCAAGGAAGTGGGCTTCAGGTTCTAAATAGAAATAATGAATGGATTGATGCAATTGCGGCACCTGATGAATTGATGATAAACATTGGAGATATGTTATCACGCTTAACAAATAATCATTTGCCCTCCACTATTCATCGTGTAATCAATCCTCCCAAAGAGGACTGGGGTAAAGCACGCTATTCACTTCCTTTTTTTATGCATCCTGTACCTCAAATGCCTTTAAATTGTCTTCCACAAACTATTGATCAAGAGCATCCAAAAGGATATGAAGATATTACTGCAGGTGAATTTTTACATCAACGCCTTGTCGCCTTAGGACTCCTTAAGGCGTAGTTAATTCTTTTAGAACAGAACGCCCTAATTCTGCCAAAAAGGGGATTCCTATTGTTTCAAATTCATATACATCATCATAAAATATTTTGTTTTTATTTACCAGTATTGAAGCTGAAAGAAAAAATTGTGTATTTGTTTTTTGATCAACAATATAAGCTGCGTCTGTAACTGTGCCATAAGCAAAACCGACTTTATTGTAAATTCGAACACTATCGGACATTTGCCCTTTGGTATCTCCATATATGAAAAACTTTACATAACTATCATAGTAATCTCCATAGTTATAATTTGGATCTGTACTTTCTAGGGTAGTACGGCTCATCCAAAAACGTAAAAATTCTAAGTCCTCTTCTAATAAAGAAAAACGTTCTTTTTCTTCAAAAGAATCTGGATAAAAGAGGCGCTTCAAAATACCTTCCAGATCGGAAAGTGCAATCCTGTTTTTGTTTCTGAAATCAAAAGGAGCAGCTACTGTAATTCCATTTTCAACATAACCCTCTCCTTTGAAAATTGATTTTAATTCGCTTGTATTTCCCGATCCTGTAGATTGTATTGTAGATTGAAAATAAAGAGTGTCTTGTTCAGAGCTATAAAATCGATATTCCCAGGTATTGATATTATCAGCACCGAATAGAAATTTGTGATAGAGGTGGGTGTTTTGCAAACCAACCTCATGTAAGGCATTATTGATATAGTCTCTTCCTAAAAAGTCAAATAAATAGTTATAGGCATCATTGTCGCTCACCAAAAATATTTTTTTAATTAAATGTGCAATTGTAAGTTTTTGATTGAGTGCAGTAGTGTCCTTATATTCAATAACATTTCCTTGTGTGCTAATAATTTCAAAGGGAGTATTGGCATTAATTTTATATCCCTTCTGTTGTAATGCCCTAAGTTTTTGTAAAGCCAAAATAGCAACAGGTAATTTAGCAGTGCTCGCAGGATAAAAATAGAATTGATCGTCTTCTTGAAAACTTGATGTTCTAAATTCTACTTCTCCCTCTTTCTCTAAAACCTCTGTCAGTCGAATTTGAATTTCATATTGATCTTTATCTTTTAGAACCTCTTGAACTGCAGGTCCTGCTTTTCTTAACGCATGATCCAAAGGGCTTTCCATTTTGTTACAATGGATTAAAAGAAATGAAGTTATGAGGGTTAGGAGGCTTAACTCTAGCGTATTATTTAACATAAATGTTTTATTTAGTTAACATGAATTTTTGTTTTTGTTAGTAATCTTATTTCGATTTAAAGCCCAGGGAAAACGAGGATACCCTGTTGGCTTTTTATATTGAATTAAAAGTTGTTAAATCTTCAGCTGAAGTTAAATCGGGAATATGCTCTGTAATAGGAATACTCAGCATTCCTTCTGGATAGGACTGTATCATCCTTCGCACTGCTTCAGGCAATTCTTTTTCACCACGTTCGGGATGTATGGGACATTCTTTCAAGAAAGGATAAAGCAATTTTCCATTAAAACTGAATATATTCATACTAATACGTATTTCACCGGTTTCATCTTGAAATTGATACAATACGTTTGGATCGGGTTTTTCAATAATTTGTTTTACAAAACCCTTTGAATCAATATTCATTATAGCAAAAGAAGCTATTCTATCATTTGAAAATTGTAATCCTGAACGGGCATAACTAATCATCGCATGGGGTATACTTCGTGATGATCGTAATAAAGAAAGGGCATTCATTGAATACAAGTTATCGCCATTACAAACTGTAAATGTTTCATTTTGTAACTTTGGATATTGTTCCATGGCTTGCAAAACAGCATCTGCAGTACCAAGGGGTTTTTCTCTATTCGCAGGAATGTGTTGAAAAGCAAAATGAACCATTGCTCCAGCATATGAATTATGTGTTTTTAAACTTCCTACTTCCTGTTTAAAGGCTTCATTATCAGGACTGGTAATTAAATAAATGGTTTTATATCCAGCATTGACTGCGTTATGAATAAGATAATACAATAGCGGTTTTTGTGATTTGCCAAGCGGTATAAGGCTTTTATGTCGAGAGAGTATGATTTTTTTTGTTTCATCCGTAAGGTCCGTATCTCCAATAGATTTTTTCATTCTCGATGATGCGCCTCCTGCCATAATTACAATACTATCCATACTTTTTAAACTATTGCTGATGTTATCAAATTAACTTCATAAGCATTTTTTGCTCCTGCCGCCTTAAAAGCGTTAATTACATTTGCTTTAGATTGTTCAGTGGTAAGTGCTACCATACACCCTCCACCCCCTGAACCAATAATTTTTGCCCCTAATGCTCCCGCTTTTAATGCAGCTTTCATCTGATCTTTCATTTGAATAGGCGTATTTTCAATACAGTTTTCTAAAAGATCTTGATGTTCATTCATTAATTTGCCTAAACGAATTATGTCTGGGGCGTTTTCTGACAATAGTGCTTTAGCTTTAAGAGTTATTAAATAATTCAAAACTGCTGCCTTCCAATGCTTTTTATATAACTCTGGAACCACAAATTTATATTTATCCACATCTTCCGTCTTAGCATTATAAATATCAAAGTTGGGGTCATATTCTTGAACTGCTTTTAAGGCTTCTTGGCTATATACCCTTGCATTCTTTAAAACAGAGAGCGTTTGTTTTGGAATGCCTGATTCCGCAAGAATAAGGGTCCCCATCTTAGGGGTTAATATTTCTGATTGTCCTGTTCGGGTATCAATAAAGAGTACATTTTCTTGGGCAATTGTATACTGATCCATTAATCCACCAGGTTGATTAAAAAACAATACCTCTGCTTCATAGGCCCAATGGCCTAACTCAGCTTGAGAAGGATTTAGGGCTGTAGCTTGTGCTTGTAATAAAAATCGAAGCCATGCAACAACCAATGCTGAAGAACTAGAGATACCCGCATTGACAGGTATATTCCCTGAAATTTCAATATCATATCCTTGAGTAAAACGACCCCCCTTATTTTGAAGTAGTAAAAGGCAGGATAAAAAATAATCACCTGGTAATATAGAATTGATTTTTTTATTTAAATCAATTTCTTTATGTTCTTTAATATCAACAAGTTGTAAAATATATTTAGATATATCATTTGGACGTGCATTAATGTAAATTTTACGATCAATTGTTCCTGCAATCACAGGAAGTTTAAGATAATCTTGGTGATCGCCATAAAAACAGATGCGTGCTGCTGCGCTTACTCCAATCAAGGATTTGAAATTAAGATTCAAAAATCTAGGCTATAATATCTAATGGAAGTGTAGTATTCCACTGATTGCGTGTAAAGTCAGGAAATGTTTGTGGCATTCCCTCTTGAGCTACTGAAGCTTCACTTAATGGACCTACAGCACTCCATAAACACCCCTCATATACATTTTGATCAAGAGGCAACCCTTCTCTTAAGCATTCAATGATACGGAATAGCATTAAAAAATCCATTCCGCCATGTCCTCCCATTTTTTCTGCCAAAGCACCTACTCTTTTAAATAATGGATGTTCATATTCCTCATAAAGAGAAGCTAATGCTTCTCCTTGTGCCCAACTGTGATGATTATCTGTTACTCCTGCAACTCCTCCTTCTAAAGCAACGCGTGTAGGAAATCCTGCTAAGGTACCTGTTGTTCCTTGAATAAGATTATGTCTTGTATATGGCCGTGGACTTGTTTCATCCCATTGTACCATAACTGTTCTTCCCAAATGCGTTTTAATTAAAGAGGTATTCAAATCTCCTCCTTTAAAAGTAAGCTCATTCCATTTATGATTTTCAGGGTAATTTTTTTCGGCATATAAAGCTCTCCCTCGGGCAGGGGTTGAAAAGGAAACTAAGGTTTTAAACATATCCTCTCCTCTTCCAATATTCATATATTGAGCTACCGGACCCAATCCATGTGTTGGGTATAAATTCCCATTGCGTTGGGCATAATGATAAGTCCGCCAAGAACCAGTTCCTCTATCTTGTTCTTCCATTTGAAAACGCAATTCGTGGATATAAGCTGCTTCTGCATGTAGTATTTCTCCAATTATACCTTTACGGCATAAGTTTAAGTAGAGTAATTCATCTCTCCCATAATTAACATTTTCCATCATCATGCAATGTTTATGGGTACTTTCTGAAGTGTCTACTATATTCCACATTTCTTCCAATGTAACTGCTATAGGCACTTCAACAAATGCATGTGCTCCCTGTTCCATGACTTCAATCGCCATTGGGGCGTGATTTTTCCAATTTGTGGCGATGATAACCATGTCGGGTTTTGTTTCTCTTAACATTATTTTCCATGCATCTTCTTCTCCAAAATATCGTGCAATAGATTGATGTCTTCCATTCCCAACTTGCTCACATCGTTGAACAGCGCGTTCTACCAAATCTTCATATAAATCTGAAATTGCAATTATTTCTGTTCCTTCTATAGCTGCCAGTTGCCTAGCATGACCTGACCCTCGAGCTCCTACTCCAATAACGGCTATTTTAACAGTTTCCAACTTAGGTGCTGCAAAATTTCCCATATATGAACCGCCTGAAGAAGGACGCTGATCAATCCCAGTACACGAAGCATTAGTGGCTAAATAAAAAGAGGCTGCTGAAAGGGAAGTTTTCTTAATAAAATTTCGTCTATTGATGGATTTCATATTTGGATTTTAAAAATTAGGATTTAATCAAATCTGTAAACTAACACCTAAAAGTAAAAAATCTTTTCAGAATCCTTTCAAAAGAAATTATGTGGTATTTGAAATTTAAAAAATAATGTACCTTTAAAAGAAAAACTTATGGGAGTTGGCGGAACCGTTTTAGGAAGTTTAGCTTTATGTCTTGTATTGGCTTTAATCATTGAGATTAAAGAACGTTATCTAAATTAAGATGGGTTATTTTTTGAGAAATATTGTGGTGTATAGTGCCATAGCTTTAGTTATTGGTCTACTTTATGTCGCCGTAAAAGGAATGAAAAACAAAGACCGTTCTTAATTTTACTACTCCTAAATTTCTAAAACCGATAAATTGAATCTTAAGAAAATAGCTCCTAAAAATCTGTTTTGGTCATTTTATTTTTAAGAAATGCCCATTTCAATTACTTTTTATTCGTACTCCCTCTAAATTAAACATTCCCATCAAAGAACCTTTTACATCATCACCTGAAATTATAAGGTCAATATATATGTCATACCCACCTGCGTAAGCTTCAATTATTATAGTATTATTTTCGTCTTTAGAAGTCCCATTAACTTCAAAAGACACACTGTCAGAAGCCTCACCTTGCCCTTTTATTGCTGAAGAATAATTTTCTCCCTCTTTTGAAATGGTTATTTCTAGAGGAATATCACCAAAGGTATCGACATTAAAAACTGTTACATTGTAGGTGCCAACATACGGGTCACTCACAATGTTTTTTTGAACACCACAGCCTACAAAAATAATTAGTAGTGTAAAAAGTACTCCTTGCTTCATATAATATAATTTTGAATTAATTTGTTGTCTCGTTTGTTGTGGCTACTCTATCCCAAATGGTTACTGCACCACTGGTTTGATCTTTCCATGTCATCCTTTTATCATCGTTTGAAAACGTAATTTGATAGGTTATTTGATTTGTGCCTTGTATAAATTTATATAACCCTGATTCTGAATCAACAGACCAAGTATATACAGAAATAATAGGACTTAAACATCCTCTGGAATTGACATCGATAAAAGTGTATTTTGTAGAAACAATTTGTTTTGTTGCTGAAGCTGTGAAATCTAGGCAATCATATTCTGAAATTAAATTAACCAGGGTTGCTTTTAATTCGTCCCAAATTATAGTTTTATTCGCTTCATCAGTAGTTGAATATACAGTCCAGTCTCCAATCAATTTGTCTATTGGTGGATCTTCCTTACTGCAACTTTGAAAAATAAAAATACCTATTAGTAGAATAAGCGTTTTTGTTGTAAATCGATTCATTGTATTTAATATTTTTGTCAAGTTACTTAAAATTTGGTGCTATGAATGATTCTAAATTTAAAAAAGTGTTTCGTTTTGTTACATTATTTTATGAAAGTCGTCTTATAGTTAACTTCAAATCAAACTTATCATGAAAAAAACATTACTTCTTTTACTTCTCATTTTTTCAATAAATTTTTCTTTTGCACAAAATGAAATTGTAGCCAAAGAGCTTACAAAAAAGGAAATTAAAGCATTAAAAAGAGAAAAAGCCAATGAAAAACAAAAAGAACAATATGCCAAAAGAGGGCTTAATGAATGGGGAATAAATGAAAATGCACCCAATTTAGTTTTGGCAATTCGCGAGCATCTTGGATCTGCTAGAATAGATGTACAAAGGGGACTAGTAATAATTCGGCAATCAGAATCTTTCACTAACTCTCAAGCCTATCCGCTTTGGATTATAGATGGTCAACAATATAATGTACCCCCTAATAGTATTGCCTTTCAAAACATAAGAGAGGTTAATGTTTATGAATCTTTAGCAGAAACAAATAAATGGGGTCAACTCGGTAGAGCCGGAGTTATTGAAATCATCACTGTAAATCAAATAGAGTAAATCTATGTTTAGGATTAATTATTATTCAACTTTACTTTTTGTTTTAATTAATCTTTCTCATCATAAAATTATTTCTGCTCAAGAAAATAATTCTTCACCTTTCATTGAAATTTTAGGCACACTTCAAGATGGAGGTGCTCCACATTTAGGATGTGTCAAATCATGCTGTTTGGCTTTAACACAAAAAGAAAAAAATGAAAGAAGTATAACATCATTAGCCCTTCATCATCCTTCAGATCAAACCGTTTTTTTGTTTGAGGCTACTCCAGACATTCAAAGTCAATGGGAACAATTAGGTAAAATTCCAGAGGGAATTTTTATTACCCATGCCCATATTGGTCATTATAGTGGTTTGCTTCAATTGGGGAGAGAAGTTTTAGGCGCAAAAAATATTCCCGTTTATGTCATGCCTAAATTACAATCATTTTTGGAAAAAAATGGCCCTTGGAGTCAATTGGTAGAACTTAAAAATATTTCCATTCGCCCGATAAAAGAAAACCTTTCTATTTTAATAGCAGAAAATCTGTCCATCACTCCGTTTACAGTTCCTCACCGTGATGAGTTTTCTGAAACTGTAGGTTATCATATTCAAGGGCCAAAAAAAGCAGCGTTGTTTATTCCTGATATCGACAAATGGGTACTTTGGGATAACGATTTACTTAATGTTTTACAATCTGTTGATTTCGCTTTCATTGATGGTACTTTTTTTGATTCAGAAGAAATTTCAAATCGTTCTTTAAAAGAAATTCCCCATCCTTTTGTAGTAGAAACAATGTCACTACTAAAGGATGCGACTCCTCAAATAAAGAATAAAATTTATTTTATTCATATGAATCACTCCAATCCATTATTAAATCCTGAAAGTTTTGCTACAAAACAGGTATTAGAAGCTGGATTTCAAATTTCTCGCAAGGGACAAAAGTTTTCATTGTAATCCCCTTGCTATTTATCATAGGGTATGATTGGATAATTTAAAACTTGAAGTGTGAGGATTAAGTTTTCTTACCTTTATAACGTGTCAAGAATAATAATTGTAATGGGGGTTAGTGGAAGTGGTAAAACTACTTTAGCAAAAGCTATCGCCTCAGAATATAACGGGTTATTCATAGAGGGTGATGAATTTCATCCCTTTTCAAATATTGAAAAAATGAAAGCAGGGATTCCGTTAACAGATCAAGATCGGTTTCCATGGCTAATTTCCCTAAATCAAAAAATAAAAACTCATCTTGGGGAAACAATTATTGTTGCTTGTTCAGCTTTAAAACAATTATATCGGAATCAAATTACTAAAGATATTCCAATTAATTCTCTAGTTTGGGTTCAACTTAATTGTGATGTCATTACCTTGACAAATAGAATGAAAAATCGATCTCATTTTATGCCTGTTTCATTACTTCAAAATCAATTGGATACATATGAGCATTGTGATAATGCATTAATATTAGACAGCACTAAAAATATTACACAGTTGATACAACAACTTAAAAAGTTTATCCATGAGCAAAAAAATTAATTGGGGAATTATAGGAATGGGTGTTATGGGAACCCAACTCAGTCGAAATTTTGCACAAAAAGGCATTTCATTAGCCTTGTACAACAGGAGAGTGAAAGGAATTGAAGAAAGAGTAGCTGAGCAAAAAAAGGCATCCTATTCTGAATTGAAAGACGCGCTTCCTTTCGAAGAGCTTATTCCTTTTGTAAACTCAATTGAGTGTCCAAGAAAAATAATATTAATGATTCCTGCTGGAGATGCTACCGAAAAATGTCTAACAGAAATTCTTCCACTTTTGTCTGAAAACGATATTATTGTTGATGGGGGAAATTCACATTTTAAAGACTCTGAAAGAAGGGTACTTTTGGCTCAAAAGTATGGCGTATTCTTTATGGGTATGGGTGTTTCTGGAGGTGCTGAAGGGGCTTTAAAAGGACCTTCACTTATGTTGGGGGGAAATAAAAAAGTCTACGAGGATTTAAAACATGATTTACAAAAAGTGGCTGCTAAAAATAAGAACGGAATTCATTGCGTAGGTTGGCTAGGTGAAGGAGGTGCAGGACATTTTGTGAAAATGGTACATAATGGAATTGAATATGCTGAAATGCAACTTCTATCCGAAATTATTGCACTCGCTTATTCTGATTCAGAAGAAAAAATAAACAACTTAATTGAAGAACTTGAAAAATGGCAAGACAATGAACACAAAAATTATCTTTTGGGTATTACAATTGAAATTTTAAAATACACGGAGGGGAAAAGCCGTTGGTTTGAAAAAGTTTTAGATGTTGCTTCTAATAAAGGAACTGGTGCTTGGGCTTCAGAAACTGGATCACTAATGGGTAATCCGAACACTACAATGTCTGCTGCTTTACATGCCCGATTTATTTCTGCTCAAAAAAAACAACGAGTTCGTTATGGAAAAAAATTTCCTAAAATTACCTCTAGTCCAAATATTATTTTTTCTACATTAGAAAACACTTACTCACTTTGTCGCTTAATAAATCATCACCAAGGATTTGAAATGATCCGTGAAGCTGAAAAAAAATGGGGGTGGGTGGCACCTCTATCTCTTGTTTCTAATTTATGGTCTGAGGGTTGTATTATTAAGTCGAGTTTATTAGAACATTTAGCCACAAATTCTACTTCAACCGTTTTAGATTCAGAACGCTTTCAAAACGCTTATAAAAAAGGAATAACAGATTGGGGAAAAGTACTTTCTGAAGCTATTGATTTGCAAATTCCTGTCCCCTGCATTTCAGCTGCCTGGCAGTATTTTATGGGAATAAAACAAGAAGACAGTTTTGCAAATTTAATTCAAGCACAACGCGATTATTTTGGGAGTCATGGACTCATTTTAAAAGAAAATCCTAATCTTTCTGGGCTTCATGGCCCTTGGTTTAAAGAGGGGTAGCGTTTAATTTTCTACTTTACTAGCGGCAAGTCCAACGGGTCGTGCTTCATTCCCTTTTATTCCTGTTAAGCGATCCCCAAGAACTAAACGAATTGAATCTGCTATTGCATTAATTTTTAGAACCACATCTGGATGTTGTGCAGCAATATTATTTTTTTCTTCCGGATCTAACCTAAGGTCATATAATTCTTCCTCTTCGATGGTGTTCATTTCGTAATCTATCGGATATCCGTCATTAGTTCCTTTTCTACCATTAAGAGAACGGTAAGTATGAGGCACATATAATTTCCAATCCTTATGACGTACAGCATGCAATTCATTAACTCGATAGTAGAAGAAAAAGTTTTCGTGTGGAGAATTTGAAGACTTTTGTGTTAACAGAGGAACAAGAGAAGCACCGTCAATTTTTTGTATCGGAAGTTCACTATTTGTCCACTCTGCTAGAGTAGGGAGCCAATCAATTCCCATTGCTGGAGCATGAATTACAGTGTTGGGTTTAATTTTTTTAGGGTAATGAACAATTGCAGGAACTCTATGCCCACCTTCCCAATTTGTTCCTTTTCCCTCTCTATAGATCCCAGGGGAACCAGAATGTCCTCCATAGGAGAGCCATGGGCCATTATCAGAAGTAAAAATTATTAGCGTATTTTCCAACAACCCTTCAGCTTTTAGGGCTGTTATAATTTGACCTACAGAATGATCAATCTCACGTATAACATCTCCATATAAACCTCGGGCTTGAGTATTCTTAAAGTTATTATCTACATACAGAGGAACATGAGGCTGTGGATGAGGTAAATACAAAAAGAAGGGATTATTTTTATTTCGTTGAATAAAGTTAATAGCTTTTTCCGTTAAAGCTTTAGTTAAATATGATTGATCTTCAAGTTTCTGAATTGGAGATTCGTTATCATATAGATAAAGATCCGGAAAATTAAACCAGTCGCCTTGTTGTGGGTGTTTGGGCCACATGTCATTGGAATATAGAATTCCATAATATTCATCAAATCCGTGTTTACGAGGCATAAATTCAGGCGCATCTCCTAAATGCCATTTTCCATAAATAGCTGTAGCATAACCCTTAGCTTTTAACATTTCTGCTACGGTTGTTTCTTCAGGGTTTAATCCCACTTTTGAACCAGGGCTATACGCGTTGTGAATACCAATTCTATCTGGATAACAGCCTGTTAAAATTGATGCCCTAGAAGCAGAGCAAACGGGTTGTGTAGCGTAATAAGAAGTGAAATAGGCCCCCTTTTTTGCCATATTATCCAAATATGGAGTTTCAATATCAGAAGCTCCATAAATGCCAACATCACCATATCCTTGATCATCAGTAAGAATAAAAACAATATTAGGCGGTAACTTCTTTGAAGAAGTGCAGCTCCAATATAAGATGAATGTTAACGATAGGATGAAATAATATTTCATGGTGACTTGTTGTTTCCTTCAAAGATAATAATTTACAATGGGGGTAATTTCAATATCTTTTAAAGATATATTATTAATCAAGTAAAGCTGCACTTGCACTTCCGATACTACTGCCAATGGCTACGCCCATTCCCCCAAGCCGAACCCCAATGACAAGATTATCATTTACTTTTTGAATTATGGGTTTTTTGGAATTCCCAAAAGCCATAATTCCAGACCACTTCATTTCTATTTCTTTGGGTTGATCGGGAAGAATGAAATCAGCCAAATCCTGAACAAGCTTTTGGTGTATTATGGGGTTGATGCCAAATTCTGTAGTGGTCTCTTTTTCAATATCTTGTTCTCTGCCACCGCCAAATAAAAGTTGATTGCCCACATTACGAAAGTAATAATACCCCTGGTTATAATTAAAGCATCCTTTACATTGCAACTTTGGAATCGGCTTCGTTAAAAGAACCATCCCTCTTCCGGGTTTGATTTCCAGCTCAGGAAAAAATTGAGTGGCAAAAGCATTATTACATACCGCTAGTTTTGCGCATTTTAATTCCATTTCCGTATGGTGAATGGCAATTCTAATTTCATTTTTTTGGTCTTGATTCCACCCCAGAACCTGAGTGTTTGAAAAAACAGTAATGTCTTTTTCATTCGATTTTGACCGAAGGGCACGCATCATTTTACCCGTGTGGATTTGGCCTTCAAAAGGGTTTTCTATAAGGTGTTTTACTTTATTTGAATTAAAGCCAAATGCATTTATTTTAGAAGGGTTGTTGGAAAAAACGGATTTTGAAAATAAGGGGCTTAACAGTTCGTTAATTTCGTCTATTTGGTTAAGGGGTTCGGGATGTTCATCAAAAAACAATTCATAGCCCCCAAAAGATTCAAATTCTATTGCCTTATCCCCTAAGGTACTTCGTAATTTTTGTAATCCTTGCCAACGCAAATCCACCAATTGAACTAACTCATCTTTACTCATGGTGTGTAAATCTGTAGCCAATTCTGAGAGTGAGCCAAAACAAGCAAAACCTGCATTTTTGGTACTTGCTCCAGAAGAAAACAAACCGCGTTCTAAAATGGCAATTGAGGCATTAGGGTGCTTTTCTCGATAGGACAACGCACAAAAAAAGCCCGTAATCCCACCTCCGATTACAATTAGATCGTATTCTAGCAGGGCTGTCTTTTCCCAAAAACTAATCATTAGAAAGGGAGTATATTTTAGTCATTAAAACCCATTTTTCATTAGGTTTTGCGAAGGGTAAGGCCTGTTGGTAGGTCCACATCAAGGTTTCCCATTCTTGAACTTTTGGGTTTTCAGCATCAAGCTTTGCTTTACTTTCTAATGAAAAGTGCGGTGGTGCATCCAAGATCATAAAGAGGCGGTTGGCTACGCGGTAAATTTCAAGTGATGTTACTCCCGTTTTTAATATTTGAGATTCAATTTCAGGCCAGACTTTTTTATGATATTCTTCATAATCTTGAATTCGTTTTGGATCATCAATCAAATCAAGTGCAAAACAATAACGTTTTTTCTCCATTTTACGGTTTATTAAGATTTTTTATAATTGAGGTAAAACCATAATACGTTACCACAACAAAACAAATCAAAGGCAGTATAAATGATATATTTACTTCAGGTACTCCTAAAACAGAAATATCATTGTATCCACTTCCTCCCAAATCTAAAATCATACCTTGTAATACGGGCATAAAAGCCCCTCCTACAATGGCCATCACTAAAAAGGCAGAACCTGCTTTGGCGTCTTCTCCTAAGTTGTTTAATGCAATACCATAAATAGTGGGAAACATGAGAGACATACAAAAGGATACCAAAACAAGTGCATATAATCCTAAAATACCTTCAATAAAAATAGTCCCAACACAAAAGAGAATAGCCCCTGATCCAAGAAACATAAGTAATTTTCCTGAGTCAAAAAAACGCAAGAGATACGTACAAATAAAACGCCCCAATAAGAAAAGAACTAAAGCTGCATATGCATAATTTACTGCTGATTGATTATCGATACCTAAATTTTCTGCATACTGATAAATATAAGTCCAACACATGATCTGAGCTCCTACATAGAAAAGCTGAGCTATAACACCTCCTACAAATCGCTTATTTTTAAAAATTCGCCGAATGGAATCTTTAAAACTAGTTATAGTAGTTGATCTCTGTTCGGGCATTTTTACGCTTGCAATGAAAATCATCAATAAAGCAACAAAGATGCCCAAAATGACATAAGGATTTCTGATTACCTCCAAATCAGCTGTGCGAACAGCTGCTTTTGCCGCTCCGGTTAAAGCTTCGTATGTGCTGTTGCCTTGAGCGTCTACATCGTCTGACTGTAAGGCACTAAGAATAAAAGTTTGGGCCACAAATAAACCTGTCAAAGCTCCTAACGGATTAAAGGCTTGAGCTAAATTAAGCCGTTGCGTTGCCGTCCTTTCATCGCCCATTGAGAGAATAAAAGGATTGGCGGTAGTCTCCAAAAAGGCAAGCCCAAAGGTTAAAATATAGAGTGCCAGTAAAAAAAATAAATAATTTTCGTAGGCTGCAGCGGGATAAAATAAAACCGCTCCAAAAGCATATAAAAACAACCCGACAACTATCCCGGTTTTATAGGAATACTTCCGTACAACATAGGCCGCAGGAAGTGCCATGGTAAAATAGCCCCCATAAAAAGCAGCTTGTACCCACGAGGCTTGGGTATTGTTTAATTCTAACACTTTTTTAAATGCCGATACCATTGGGTTTGTAATGTCATTGGCAAAACCCCAAAGGGCAAAAAGAGACGTTATTAATACAAACGGCAATAAAAGCGAGCGAGACAAAAGGGAGGGTGAAGAATCAGCTTTCATAAATGGGTTTTAAAGTGCACGATCTAAATGGGTGTATCCTCCATCCACATGTATCCATTGCCCTGTGGTATGACTCGATTGATCAGAGAGCAAAAAAGCTACCGTATTGGCTATTTCAGCCGCAGTAGTCATTCTATTTTCTAGGGGGATTTTCTGGGTGATTTGCTGAAGTTTTTCCTCAGGGTTTGAAAAGGTGTTAATCCATTTTTGGTATAAGGGTGTATAACATTCTGCAACAATTACAGCATTTACTCGAATTCCATAGGGTAATAATTCTACTGCCCATTCTCGCGTTAACGCATTGCGTGCTCCGTTTGAAGCTGCATAACCCGAAGTGCCTCCCTGACCAGTAGTAGCTGTTTTGGAACCGATATTGACTATGGCTCCTTTGCTTTTTTTAAGGCTGGGTAACGCATAATGTGCCATCATGTAATAATGGGTTACATTTCGATGGAGTGAGGCCATAAAGTGTTCGTAATTTCCATGTTCTAATCCTACTCCATCATTAATCCCTGCATTGTTCACCAGGCCATCTATAGTGCCGTATTGGACGAGAATTTCTTCAACGGCTTTTTTACACTGTTCTGGGTCTGAAAGCTCTGCATAGACAGCACCTACTTTTCCCCCTAGAGCTGAAAGGGTGTTGACCGCTTCAGGAATTGAGGTTTTGTTTCGCCCTACAATAATTGGAACCGCTTCTTCTTTTACTAAACGTTCACAAATTCCATATCCAATGCCTTTGGAGCCTCCTGTGACAATTATAATTTTATCCTTTAAGTGTAAATCCATACCGTTATAATATTACACGCTTAAGTTATACCAATTTATAGCATTTTCACCAAACACTAAATCTTGTTCTCTTTTTGAAAGTTTAGAACAATAATGGGTTACTGCGTCGTAAACTTGTTTGTATTGCCCCGCTAACAAACATACGGGCCAATCAGATCCATAGAGTATTCTGTGGGCTCCGAAAGCATCAAAAACAACATCCATATAGGGGGTTAATGTTTCTTTTTCCCAAGAATTCCAATCGGCTTCTGTTACCATTCCTGAAACTTTACAAGCTACATTTGGAGCTTTAGCCAATTCTTTAATTTTGGGTTCCCATTCTTTTACTTTACCGTTTTTGATATCGGGTTTTGCCAAATGATCAAGAATAAATTGTTGTTCAGGAAATGTCTTGTGGGGGGATTGGGTGCTGATGCGTGTTTGGGGTGGCAAGGGATCGGCCCTG
>JALRBW010000048.1 GCA_023257625.1 Flavobacteriaceae bacterium
GTAAACTTAAGTATCTAATAAACTGAATAATAATAGGTTATGTTGTTTATTGTTAAAAATGTTTTTCAACCCCTCGTACTGTAAAAATCAAATTAAAACTATTCCTTATATCTAGGTATGTCTTCCAAACAACTTTGTGACTTGATTCATGACAGGATAGATTTAACAATTTTAAAGTATTCTAATGAAGTAGAGTTAAAACATATCAGTCTAATTACCAAATAAATTATTTACCTTAAACTCACGATACCAATAACTTTTTATCCAAGAATAACCATCCCAAAAATTAAAACTAATTTATTTTAAGGTAGGGGGTCAATTTATAGAGTTTTAGGTTACGATTTTTTTGCCTTTTCTTGAAAATTAGGGACAAATCTGGGGACAAATAAGAAAAGGCGCAAACCGCAAAATCGCTGTTAACGCCTTTCTTTGTTGGTGGTCCCACCTGGGCTCGAACCAGGGACCAACTGATTATGAGTCAGCTACTCTAACCGACTGAGCTATAGGACCATATTGAAAAACTTTCAATAAACTAGGCCACAAAATTAATACTTCTTATCATATTTTTACTTCTAATATTAAAGTCTTTTTCTTTTATGTTCTTTTTGAAAAATCACTTGTATTCTCAAAATCGCAATTTTATATTTTTTCAATTAGTACTTAAACCTTTTAAAGTTCATTTCATCTAATATTAGTAAAAACCATTTTTCACTTTTGATTTTCAACTTGGTAGCGCTTGATTCAATAGCCTTTTTTAATTTAAAACTATTTTATTAAGAGTCTATCAAGTTGAATTTTTGATATACCGATTTTCTAGCCTAATCTTCTCTATAGAATTCCGAAACTCTCTATAATTTTTTCAAATAAAAATATTTACTTGTAAAATACAAGTAATAGGATTATATTGAACTACTTTTCATTACGTTTTTACTAAAAGGGAGGTTAATAAAGTTGTAACCATATGCTAATTCAAGGTGATTTAATTTTTCCTCCCTTTGTTTTTGAACTCTTTTTTTATAAAAGCCATCTAAGCCAAACACCTTCCTTTTAATATAATCTGTATCTTGCAAAAAATTTCAAATATGACGCATGTTACAGCTGGTTATATAACCGTTTTTTTTATCGCTATTACATTAATTGCACTATTTGTTGATATGGCAAAATCCAAAAACAAATAAGGTAATTTTATACTTCTATTTTCCTCACTTCTCTTTCTTTAATTTTGACGAGAATCTGGCATTACTAGTTGAGGATGCTTTTTAATTTTTTCAAACAACAATAATTCAGCATTAAATTGCCAGTCAAAATTTCGGCTTTGATTAGCGAGATGTCTATGATGGTCTTGATCTAACAAATAGTTTTCTGATTTGTTTAAGATCCTTGTTTTGGCATAGGTAGCTTCAAATCGATTTCTAAGAATGTCAAATTCCTTTTCTAATTCAAATAAGTTTTCGAAAGCTTCGGTCTGAGTCTCTAGTGTTGGCGCTTGATCTAGTTCTTTTAACCCCATTAATAATTTGGGGGTATATTGTGTTAATTCTGCAACACTTTTATACACTTCTAACAAATAATGGTTTTCTACTGAGGAATTTATACTATCATTTAATAGAGAGAGGACTCGATTTGTGGCTTGAGCTATTTTTTCTGCTTCAAGCAACCGGTCTTTATACTGTATTGTCCATGTGCCTGGTTGGGTTAAATCTGGTAGCTCTATGATACCTTTTTCTAAAGGGTTGGGCATTGAGGAAAGTGAATTCCGAAGATTTCCCTGTAAAACCAAGTTTTTCCATTTTCCTACGGGTATTTCTAGTGAATCTATAAACGCATACGAAGCATTTGACCACTCTGGTGAAAAGGTTCTGTGGCGAAATGACGCTTTAATTTGTTCCTTCCCTAATTTATCTCCTGACCAAGTATTTGATGCAAAAGCGACAATACCCCTTTGGTAGAGTTCAAAATGAGGAGAATCATCATCCCATAAAGTCAATAAAAGCCCATCTAATCCGTTTACTATAGATGATTGGGCAAAAGCACTAATATTGTCCATATTGCTTTCGTTTTGGGGCATTAAAACCCATCGGGTTTGTCCTGCCGTAGCACCCATAACAGAAAATCCATGATCGCTAAACCATTGCATTGCCTTATTGTTCCCATAAGACTCTGGCGAGCTATAGTTCCACCTCATATAAATACAATTTTTAGGAAATAAGTCTAAAAATGCTTCTAGCTTGTATTGATTTGCATTCCAAATACTATCTACGCTTTCTGTTTTCATTTCAGGTTGAAACATAGGGTGGTATACCTCCGCAAATTTTAGTGGCATATCGTCCCAAAATATGGGGGTTTTTCCCTGTTGTTCTGCAAAATCACAAACTTTTTTTAACCAATTCAATTGCAATTCGAGAGAAGACAATGTGCTGCCCCGGCCCGTGGTATGAACCTCGTCGCCTCCCACATGTAAATATTGCCCGTGCGGAAAAGCAGCCAAAGCATCACGGTAAAGATCAAATTGAACAGCATAGGTTTTGGGGTCTAAGGGATTAAAGGCCCAGTCACTTTCAGGATCATCGCGAAAGGGCTTGTATTCTTCATGTTTTAAAACAAATGAAGCATGCCCTAACCCTTGAACCAAAGGGCTTATTTTAATATTTCGTTCTAAAGCATAGTCACTTAGTGCCTTCCATTCTTCGACTGATAGCGCTTCTGGCGCACCTACTTTTGGTTGACTTGGGTATGCTAATTTATCCTCTATTTCCAATATTATTCCATTGATTTTATATTGCCGTAATCGATCCATTAATTTGTAATAGTAATCCATCGTTTCCAGATGATGCTTTACATCAATATGAATGGCACGATAGGCTAGTAAGGGGGCATCCTTAATGTTGCATTGGGGCAAACTGACTTTTTGTGAAATGGCGTCTTCTATAAGCTGCTCTAGAGTGGTAAAGGCATATAAAAGACCCGCTTGGTCATTTGCTTGAAGAGTAATTTGATCTTTAGTAATAGATAAAAGATATCCTTCTGCTCCTATTTCAAGCAGAGAATCAATAGAAAAAAGCACTTGTGCTTCAGAAGCAGAAGTTGCCCTTGTTAAGTTTGAGGCAAATGGAATTGTGTGTGGCAAAGGAGTGTCTGATGAAGAATGAAATGATTTTATGGAGGATGGGTACAGTTCGCTAGGGCCAAATAAAGTGAATTCTTGAGGATAGGGAAGCAAGCGAAATACAGCATCGGCTTTGGGCCCTTGAACACAAGCGGCAACCAAAAGCAGTACTACAAGATGAATTATTTTGAATGCTTTTCTTTTAGGAGTTCTATTTTTCATTTCTTTTCATTAGAATTAATCACCAATACGATAAAGAGGGTTTAAAAAATCTTGACTTGTTTTTATGTAATTTAGTAAAGATTCTAAACTCTTGCAATATGAAAAGCTGTAATACTAATTTATCTTTGTATTTGTCTTCTGAAGGGTAGATTTTATGTTCTTTCAACACTCCATTACATATCCCCTAGCTGTTTTTTATCAATCCTAATTTAGCATTATGGTTAACACACCTGAAATAACATTTACTCTTTGTAATTCACTTTCTGAATTAGAGCAGATAAAAGCATTACAGTCTGCTAATTTAAAATCCCTTTTAAACGAAGATGAACAACTTCGTGAAGGGTTTGTTACTGCCGTATACTCTATTGAAGTATTAAAAAAAATGAACGCCAAATATCCTGCTATTATTGCTAAAGTTGATCATCAATTAGTTGGCTATTCTCTTGTAATTTCTCCATCTTTTATTGGGCACCATCCTCTTTTAGATGATTTGATTCAAAATATTAATAAGTTAAATTACAAAGGTCGTTCATTAGCCTCTAGCACATATATAGTGGTGGGTCAATTATGTGTTGATAAAGAATATAGAAATCGTGGAATTGCCTTAGGCCTTTACAATCATTTTAAAAAAACATATTCCAAAACCTTTGAATATTGCGTGACTGATGTGGATCAGAAAAATACGCGTTCTTTAAAAACACATCGCTCCAGAGGGTTTACTGTTATTGGAACGCTAACCTATTGCGGAACATTATGGGACATTGTGCTATGGGATTGGCGTAATTGAACTCTCCACTCCATTTTTTCTCTGTATTTTTATACCATGGAAAGACAAGAGACTCCTCGGCAGAAAAAAATTGGGGTCGTTTTACAACAAGAAATCGCCACGCTTCTTCAACAAGCCATTAGACAAGGAGGAGGGGCTCAGCTAATGCTTTCAGTAACCAAAGTAATGGTAACCTCTGATCTTTCTTTAGCGAAGGTCTACTTGAGTATTTTTCCTTCCCAAAAAGCGCTCCCTTATTTTGAGGCATTGAAACAAAATGGAAGTCAGTTGCGACACGACCTTTCACAACGTATGAAAAATCAACTTAGAAAAATTCCAGAATTGGTATTTTATCTAGACGATTCTCTAGACTATATTGAAGGTATTGAAAAGGAATTAGACCATGGAGAAAATCCAATCAAAACCCCCAATATTCTCAATTCACGCCAACGTAAATAGCAGTGCATGGCGTATCCAATTAAAATTGCATGGCGTTATTTTTTTTCAAAAAGTCAACAAACCGTAATTAACCGTATTAATGCTTTTGCCTTCATTATGGTAGTGATTGCAACAGCGTCTTTGTTTGTGGTTCTAAGCGCTTTTGATGGCCTAAAGGCATTTGGACTTTCTTTTTCTGAAACGTTTAATCCTGATTATGAAATTGTGCCCGAACAAGGTAAATATTTGCGTTTGCCTCCTGCTGATTTAACCAGGCTTCGTTTATTTACAGAAATAATTGCTGCTGCACCAGAAATTGAGGAAAAGGTGTTTTTGACCTATGAAGAAAAAAATCAGGTTGCTTTTTTAAAAGCTGTTGATTCCAGTTTTAATAAAGTGGTTCAGATAGAAAAAAACATTACGCTAGGACAATGGATTTCTTTTAACCGCCCTGAAGTAGTATTGGGGTTTGGAATAGCAAGCGGTTTAAGTGTTGGGGTGTTTGATTATAATTCATTCTTATTTCTGACTGTTCCCAAAAAGAAAGGAAACTCCCTTTTAAATCAAAATCCCTTTTTGTCACAGCCAGCTATGGTAACTGGGCTATATCAAATAAATGAAGAGCTTGATAAAAAATATGTTTTTTCAAGTCTTGCCTTTGGACAATCGCTTTTACAAGTAGATGAAGATCAATATACTTCTTTGGCCATTAAAACAATTCCAAATGTTAATGAAGCTCTTTTGTTTAAAAAAGTTAGTACACTGTTTAATAGCCCTGTTCGATTAGTTTCTAGAGCAAATCAAAATGCTGCATTACACAAAATGTTAAACGCTGAGCACCTGGCTGTTTACTTTATTTTTTCATTAGTTATGCTGATAGCTCTTTTTAATGTTATTGGGGCATTAATTATGATGATTTTAGACAAAGCCCCTCAGCTAAAAATTCTTCTTGCTATGGGAGCTACTCCAAAAGGAATTCACCGTATTTTTTTCACTTTAGGTTTGCTAATTTGTGGCTTGGGGGGTGCAATTGGAATAATTCTAGGAAGTGTCCTTGTAGTCGCTCAATCTCTTAGTTCATTTATTTTAGTGCCTGGTACAAGTCTTGCCTACCCTGTAGTTTTTGAATTTAAAAATATTGTTTTAGTTCTTACCACTCTTTTATTCTTGGGAACAATTAGTACTGCATGGGCAACTCGAGGGCTTCAAAAAAAGTTCAGTAGCTATGCCATCTCGTAATCTGAATAGGTAGGTAAAACTTGATCTAACGCTGCAAATACATCAGCTGAAGAATCAGAGGTAACCAATTGAGTGCGTAGGGGTTTAAAATTAGGAATCCCTTTAAAATAATTTGTATAATGCCTCCGTGTTTCTAGGACTCCTAGTGTCTCTCCTTTCCAATCAATTGCCATTTGCAAATGACGCCTTGCCGCTTCAACTCGTTCTTTGAGTGAGGGTTGTTCAGCATGCTTCCCTGTTTTCATATAATGTTTAACTTGATTAAAAAACCAAGGGTTACCAATGCTTGCTCGTCCAATCATAGCCCCGTCTAATCCATATACTTCTTTCATTTCAATAGCCCGCTCTGGTGAGGAAACATCTCCGTTACCAAAAATAGGGATGGTCATTCTAGGATTGTTTTTTACATCTGCAATAGGACGCCAATCGGCTTCCCCTTTATACATTTGCACACGTGTGCGCCCATGAATAGAAAGTGCGGCACATCCAGCGTCTTGAAGCCGTTCAGCTACCTCTACAATTTTAATAGAGTCGTGATCCCATCCTAACCGTGTTTTGACAGTAACTGGTAATGAGGTGTGTTTGACCATAGCTTCTGTTAGTTTTACCATCAACGGAATGTCTTTTAATATTCCTGCACCCGCTCCTTTACACACAACTTTTTTAACAGGACAACCAAAATTGATGTCAATTATATCTGGGCCTGAAGCTTCAACTATTTCAACAGAACGCAACATGGCGTCTAAATCTGATCCAAAAATTTGAATTCCAACGGGTCTCTCTTTTTCATAAATATCTAGTTTTTGAATGCTTTTCGCAGCATCTCGAATCAGTCCCTCACTAGATATAAACTCAGTATAAACAACGTCTGCACCATGTTCTTTGCACAAGGCACGAAAGGGAGGATCGCTAACATCTTCCATTGGTGCAAGCAAAAGAGGAAATTCTGGTAATTCTATTGAGCCTATCTTGGGCACGCTTCTTTTTTGACAAAAATACGAAAAGCTGTGATTATCGCTCGATTCTTTCCTTTTGTCTATACTTGATGCTGTTTTTAAATTGTTTTCATTTATCAATACGACATTTAAGTATCTTTGCGCCGTCAAGGAGACAATGCTGTATGAAGAACATTCGCAACTTTTGTATTATTGCCCATATAGACCACGGTAAAAGCACTTTGGCCGATCGGTTATTAGACTTTACTGGTTCCGTAACGGAGCGGGAAAAACAAGACCAGTTATTAGACAATATGGACTTAGAGCGTGAAAGGGGAATCACCATAAAGTCTCACGCCATACAAATGGATTATGTACACAATGGACAACCCTATGTTTTAAACTTAATTGACACCCCAGGACACGTGGATTTTTCTTATGAAGTGTCTCGATCAATTGCCGCATGTGAAGGGGCGCTATTGGTTGTTGATGCCGCTCAGAGTATTCAAGCACAGACAATTTCAAACTTGTATTTAGCCTTGGAAAATGATTTAGAAATTATCCCTGTGCTAAATAAGGTTGATTTGCCCTCTGCAAGTCCTGAGGAAGTAACTGATGACATTGTTGACCTATTGGGATGTAAACCTGAAGAGGTCATCCCTGCTTCTGCAAAAACAGGATTGGGAATTGAGGCAATTTTAACAGCAATAATTGATCGTATTCCGGCACCTAAAGGAGATGCCAATGCCCCATTACAGGCATTAATTTTTGACTCTGTTTACAATCCTTTTCGTGGGGTAGAAACCTATTTTCGAATTTTAAATGGAAAAATCAAAAAGGGGCAGCGCATCCAATTTATGGCAACTAAAAAGTCTTATCATGCGGATGAGATTGGAACACTTAAACTCAATCAGGTACCTAAAGATGAAATTTTTGCCGGTGATGTAGGTTATTTAATCACAGGAATAAAGGAGGCTAAAGAGGTTAAGGTAGGTGATACCATTACCAATCCTGAAAATCCAACTCAGGTTGCTATTTCTGGATTTGAAGAAGTTAAGCCAATGGTTTTTGCTGGAATTTATCCTGTAGATACTGAAGATTACGAAGAGCTTCGGGCGTCAATGGAAAAATTACAGCTAAATGACGCTTCATTGGTCTTTTTCCCTGAAAGTTCTGCCGCTTTAGGATTTGGATTCCGCTGTGGCTTTTTAGGTATGTTACACCTTGAAATTATTCAGGAGCGCTTGGAACGTGAATTTAATATGACTGTAATTACTACAGTTCCCAACGTTTCTTATCAGGCTTACACAAAAAAATACCCTGAGACACCTGTCTTGGTTAACAACCCTTCTGACCTTCCTGACCCTTCAACCCTTGAACGTGTTGAAGAGCCCTATATTAAAGCTTCTGTCATTACTAAAGCAGATTTTGTCGGGAACGTAATGTCCCTTTGTATCGAAAAAAGAGGTCAGATTACAAATCAAACCTATTTAACCCCGGAACGAGTTGAGTTAAACTTTGATATGCCGCTGGCTGAAATTGTATTTGATTTTTACGATCGTCTAAAAACGGTTTCAAAAGGATATGCTTCATTTGACTATTCTCCGATTGGGCTTAGGGAATCAAAACTTGTTAAAGTAGATATATTACTCAACGGAAATCAAGTGGATGCGCTCTCTGCACTTATACATGCAGATAATGCGTACACAATTGGTAAGAAAATGTGTGAAAAGCTTAGGGAATTAATTCCTAGACAGCAATTTGATATTCCAATTCAGGCCGCGATTGGTGCTAAAATTATTTCTCGTGAAACCATAAAAGCATTGCGAAAAGATGTAACGGCTAAATGCTATGGAGGTGATATTACACGGAAACGTAAGCTCTTAGAAAAACAAAAGAAGGGAAAGAAAAAAATGCGTCAAATTGGGAATGTTGAAATCCCTCAACAAGCCTTTATGGCTGTATTAAAGCTTAATGACTAACTTCTGTTAATGGTTAATCGCTTCTTTAATTGAGATATTAAAACCAAATAATTTTTATCTTAACTTTTAAAAAAGCGAATTAATATGAAACTTACATACTATGGTCATTCTTGTTTTTTAATTGAAACTCAAGGTAAAAAATTACTTTTTGACCCTTTTATTTCGGTAAACCCTTTAGCGAATACAATAGACATAATGGCCATTGAGGCTGATTATATTTTGATTACCCATGGTCATCAGGACCATGTGCTTGATGTAGAAGCTATAGCAAAAAATACTGGGGCGGTACTTGTTTCAAACTTTGAAAT
>JALRBW010000061.1 GCA_023257625.1 Flavobacteriaceae bacterium
GTAATTACAGCGGATACTGCTGGCGTTCCATTTACGGTATACTCAGGTAATGGTTTACAAAGTAATGTAGGAGGTGATGTTTTGGTAGTTCCGACAATTACTGAAGTAGTTAATCAGGTTAACGTGAATTATATTACAATAACAGGTAGGTCAAATGAAATAATTACCACAGATAAAACCTATAATTATACTCTAACAACTAATGGAACATCTTGTGTCGATGCAACAATTGAGGGTCAAATTATTCTTAATCCTGTAACAGATATAGTTTTAAATTCAGGTCCTTCAACATTAAATCAACAAATTTGTGTGAATTCAGTACCACCTGATACATTTAATAATATTGTATTTGATGTGATAGGAGGTGCAGGAGGCATTTCTATTGAATATACTAAAACTGACCCAAGAGGAAATGTTACGGGGCCGTTTCCAGGTATGCCGTTAAATCTTCCAAATAATATTTTAAATGCGGCAGGGAATCAAATTATAATTTCGGGACAACCTAATGATGCTACACTAATAGAAACGACAATATTTACCATTACAATTAGTACTACTCTGAATATAAATCAATGCGATGAAGCTTCAACATCATTTAATATTATTGCCTCTCCGGGAATCGAAATTGATGAGCCTGTTGATATTAATGATTGGAAGACTAAAGATGTTTCATGTAATGGATTAAATGATGGAATTATAACAATACCACCTGCAGCAATTTCAGGAGGAATAGAAGCAAAAGCTAGAGAAATTAGATTAAACATTGGGGGTGTGCCAGCTGAAACTGATGCACTTTTAGTAACGATTGATGGAAAGGTCTATACTTATACTGTAAGAGATGTTAATGGAAGAATTGGCGAGGGAGGTATTGTTGAAACCATTTCTAGCATTGCAATAAATTTAGCAGCAGTAATCAATTCTGATGTTAATTTAAATGTAACTGCAACTCCCAACTTTTATGGTGCTGGGACATTGAGACTTTTAGCTGATGTTCCTGGGACTGATTACACAAATACAGTTGCAGTTGGTTTAGCTGATGGTGTGACTCTTACACAAACTATAATTCAAGTAAATGCATATGTCTCTTATGTGTATAGTTGGACTAAAAATGGAGCTGCCTACCCGCTAGGCAATGGACTTTTAACAATAAGCGATCTTGGTCCTGGAATATATCAACTTACAGTATCAATTAATGATGGAACAACTTGTGCTACATCTACAAGTCCAATTACTATAACTCAACCTAATGAAGTAACTGTAACTATAACTTCTGATTGTGCGGGTACTCATACTGCTTCAGTTGGTGCAGGAACTGGTATCGTGGGACAAAATTATATTTACGATGTAGTGGATGAAGATGGAAATGAAATACCAGCTCTACAATTTGGACCTACAAATGCAACATCCTATTCATTTAATGTGAATCCAGGTTCTGACTATGTTGTAAAGGTTACAGCACTTACTGATAATGGTGTAGCAGGAGATGACTGTACCTTTACAAGTAATATATTTAGCGCATGGAATTCATTAGTTTTAGATGATACAAATGTTTTAGTAGTTGATGAACAATGTTTTGAATCCGATAATGGCTCTATTCAAATTTCAAATAACAAGCTTAGCATATCAGGTGGTTCAGGGGCATACAATTTCAATTGGACTGGACCAGCCGGTTATAGCTCAACAGATCAAGACATTTATAATTTAGCACCAGGTAATTATACCGTAACAGTTTCTGATCAAAATAATGCAAATTGTAGTGATATTGCAACATTTGCAATAAATCCAGCAACTCAAATTATTATTGATCCAAATGCTAACAATACTCAACAAATGTTTTGTCCAGTAATAAATCCAGATGTAATAGGGGATGATTGGGGAACTATTGAACTAGATGTTACAGGAGGAAGTGGAGATTATAATATAACTTGGAAAAAAATGCCAAGTGGTGTGATTGTAAGTACTACTGAAAATGATGATAAAACATTAAGAATAAAATCACCAGGATTATATATTGTTGAAGTCTCTGATGCAAACACATTAGAAGATTGTGTGGTTTCAAAAGATTTTAATATAACAGGAAGTATTGTTCCTTTAAGCGCTAGTATAGCATTAGAAAATCCAAATCAATTAGTTGGGAATAATGTTGAATTTTTAAATACTGGATGTAATGGTGAACAAATTCCAATTGAAATAAATTTTAAAGGAGGAAATGGAGGTTATGAATATAGAATTACATCTGGAACTTCAACTGGAACATGGACAGCAGCTGCTTCCGGAACATCTAGAATTATTGAAAATCTTAGTGCGGGATCCTACTCCATACAAGTAAGAGATGTTGGTGGTTGTGCTCCAGTTAATCTATCAGTTACTACATCTGGAACTACAACTATTAACAACGTAATTATTAATGATATTTCTACAGAAGAACTTTCAATTGATAAGGGACAAACAAGTATAATAGATATCGAATGTGCAAATAATATAGAAGGATATATTGAAATTGCTATAGAGGGTGGATTACCCCCTTATACTGTAATTTGGGAGGGTCCAAAAACAGATGAAAGGCATTCAGGGATAACAGGAACATCTGACTCTTTGTCAAGTATTACACTTCCAGGTGATTACACAGTAACTGTTTATGATAATTCCGATTGTGCTGAGCCTGTTGTAGAAATATTTACTGTGGAAGATGGATCAGAAGGCAGTTTAGGTAAACCTGAAATTACAGCAACAATTCAATCATGTGGGAGTAATGAATTACCTGAAGCTACAATCAATTTAGAAAAAGCGGATAATGTAGAAATTTATTGGGAAACCCTAGGTCAAATTACAACTCAAAATTTTCAAAAAAATGAAATTCATATATTATATCCAATAGGTGGTGATCAATATTCCATAAGTATTGATGGACAAGAATTTGTTTACACAGCACAAGTTTCTCAAACTAATCTTGAAGTTCTTGTATCACTAAATGCTGTAATAAATAGTTCATTAGTTTCAACTACTGTTGTTTCATCAACTCAAGAAGATCAAAATAAAATTGTTATTACTGCAATTGAAAGAGGGAAAGAAATTGAAATAATAGCTAGTGCAAATTTAGCATCAGGATCATTTGGTTTCATATCTAATACAATTATTACATTACCGATTAAAACTACTTCAGGATATGTGAAAATCCCCGACTCAGATGGAGCTAATACAATTTATGATTTAACGCCTGGATATTATCATGCGGTAGTAACTGAAGAATCAAGTTGTGTTACTTGGATTACCGATGACATATATATAAGCTCAGGTTCCTTTGAATTAACTAATACAGGTTTAATTTATAATACAGATTGTTCTTCTTCAGATCAGCCAATACTTGCCGATTATAAATTTACAGTTCTAGGCGGTCCCTCAGAATCAATTTCAATTGAATTAAATGGATCGGATATTATAAATTCATCAAATCTTGTATCTAATGGGAATAGATTTATTATTAAAAATCTTACAGTTGGAAAATATACAATTGTTGTAAGTGATATAAGTTCTCCAACAACTATATGTCCTGTTAATAAGACTTTTGAGATCAAACCCAATATTGAAATTGGATTATCTGATGGTTATTTATCTGAACCAATTGAAATACCATTGTGTGAAGATTATATTGACTTTACATTAAATGAATCTAATATTGTAGGAGGAACGCCATTTTTTAATGCTTCAGGTATCCCTTATTATTCATATTTATGGATAACCCCTGACGGTACAAGATTATTAAATAAAAATAACTTTAGGGCAAGGGAGGGTGTATATGAATTAAGAATAGAAGATAGTAATGGCTGTACAAATAATTTAGTTGAGCCCATTTTAGTAGAATTCTCATATCCTCATGATGAAATTAAATTAACACCTGGGTTGTTAAATGAAGATGGAGAAGAAGTCTTTACTCTTCCTGTAAGTTGTGGAATTCAATCAGATGATGGGAGAATTTCAGTTAATATTCAAGGTGGGGCCCCAGATTTAGTTATCAAATGGTATGATTTAACCCAAACAACTTCTTTAACAACGGTAAATGAAATTGTTGAATGGGAAGGTTTGCAGGATATTTTAAATGCACAAGCAGGAGTATATAAAATGATTATTTCACCAATTTTAGGAAATGATAGTTATTGTTCAGGCAAAAAAGTAGGTTATAATTATAAGGAATTAGTAGTAGAAGTAGAAGATGACAAGTCTTTAGTTATCCAAGACGGACCTTTTGTAAGTGATGAATTATGCTCAGGTTTACCAGGAACTTTAATTATTGATGTTTTAGATTCAGAAAATTCAACTATTGAATTTAGATATGGAACAATAGAAAATAACAAAAGGATGAATTCAAATAGAATAGATGAGGATACTTATGAAGTATTTATATTAGAACCTGATGATTCAAGTTATCTTTTTGTAATAAATGATAAAGGCTGCGGCAAAATAGTTCAATTAAATTTAGGAATTGGAACCCCATCTTTTGATTACACCTCTGTTTCTTATGAACAAAACGGTAATATTTTGGCAAATGAAATTATTACATTTAAAAATGAATCTACACAACCTTACACAAGATGGATATGGGATTTTGGTGATGGTACCATAGAAGAATTTCCTAAAGTAAGAGATTTAAAAGATAATGATGGTGATGGTTGGTCAAATTATATTGAAGATATAACAGGATCAGACAAAGATGATCCAAATATTATACCTGAAGATTTGGATGGAGATGGTATTGCAGATAACTTATCAACTTCCCAACAGGACATTACTCATGAATACAATATTTCTGGGACTTACTATGTTAATTTAAGAATATTTAATACTCTTGGTTGTTATGAAGATATTTCTCAACCTATTACTATTGGTAAAGGTTATTATATATTAAAACCAAATGTATTTACTCCTTTTGCGTCAGAAGGGGTAAATGATAATTTTTATGTTCTTATAAGTGGATTTTTGAATTATAATTTTAGTATTTATGATTATAGAGGAAATTTAATGTATTCAGAAGCTGATGAAGAAGAAGATCCTTTAAATCCTGTTGGACTCAATATAGTAGGTTGGGATGGAGCTGGCGGACAATCAGAAAACACAACTCATTCAATAGAACAAAATGGTTCACCTTATTATGTTTTTGTACTCCAAGGCACATTACTAAAAAATTATGATACTGAACCAAGGACTGTATCAGAAACAGGAACATTTATCTTATTAAATTGAAAAACAATAAATTATACATATTATTTTTTTTACTCAATGTAGTTTTAGCATTTAGTCAAGATGAAATTGTTTTATCAAATTCACGATTTTTACATAAATCTAACCCGAGTTTTTTTGGATATAACAATCTTACAAAGGTTGGAGTTTTATATAATTCGATTTCTTATAGTAGTTTTAGCAATATAGATAATAAGTATGTTTTTGGAGCTATAAGTTCAGAAAGACAAAATTTTTCCCTTGGAATAGACTTTAATTCATTATCCATAGAAAATACAGCCACTAATTTTAATAGAGGAGGATTAAGCTATATATATAAAGTGCAATTAGGAAATGAAATGTTTTTTTTGCCAGCGCTAAGTATAGGTTTTGGTTCTCAAACTACAGATCCGTCTGGTTTAATTTTTGGTGATCAATTAAATTCAATTACAGGTTTAATAAATGCAGAGTCTAAAGATGAGTTAGCTCAATTAATAACTTCAACTAATTATTTTAAACTTGGTGCAAGTTTTATTTTACATAATTATGATTTTTTGTTAGGATTAAGTTTAATGAATCTTAATAGACCAAATACTTCTTTCAATAAAGAGACATCATATAGATCTCCAATATTAGTTTCTCTTCAAGCTGCTTATGAATTTAATATAAATCCATATGAAAGAAGGTTTATCCCTAGATATTCTTATTTGATGATTTATATGAATGCAGTTAGGAATAATAATACTTATAACGCTTATTTTTCACAAGAACTTCAACTAGGAGAATTCTCAGTAGGTTTAAGTCAGCAAGCAGGTTATATTTCAGGTATAAATTTAAATAATGTAGGACTTAATATTGGATTAAGTATAGAAAATTTTGATTTAGGGGTTGCATATAATTTTCCATTCCAAAATGTAGGAATGTATTATAGTCCAAGTATTTTTGAATTAAGTGTTGTTTTTGACTTTAGTATTTATAGAAGAAATTTTAGAGGTCAGTATAAAAGAATTCATACTGATAATTATTACTAATTTCTAAAAATATCGTTTGGGAATACAACCAGACTTTCTAATCCATTTTTACCAACAGTAGAAAGACCAAAAAAGAAATTATCAATAATAATAGACTTAAGAGTAAATTGGGTCACATTACCAACATAACGAGAATATTGCCATGTAGGTTGGGTAGTATCACGCCAATAAATTTTATAGCCAGCAACATTGGGATCGGTGCTGGGTAACCATTTAAATTTTACGGAAGCTTCTACAATCCCCCCAATAGAAAGATTGGATACTGCAGCAGGAGCCCAGGCTAAACTTGCTAAGTTAATTGCATTTACAGCGGTAAGTTTTTTAGCATATTCAAAATCAACTCCACTTATAACATCACCGTATGCAATTCCATTCTCAACGCGAATGTCTTGATGTTGCATAATATAATTTTCATGCGCTTCCATAATCCGAACTCCTGCAAAACCAACATCGTTAAATGGTCGGTGATGCCCCCCTCTTCCAAATCGATCTAAGCGATATACCATCATAGGGTTCATTTCGGGCATGTATTTTTGAACAGTTGAATGTATATATCGTGCCAACTGTCTTGAAATTCCATCAACTTCACCACCGTAAAAGCGTCGGGCACTGCGGGCTCTTTCGGTTTCATTAGCAGGAACGGGCTCAGAAAAAATACGAAATGTTCTGTTGTCAATCACGCCATCTACACCCTTAATATTTCCAATCATATCGTTATTTAAAATGCCAATAATTTCCCACCCTTTATCAAGAGCATATTGAGCTAAACCCTTACCGCCAAACAAGCCTTGTTCTTCCCCTGCAAGGCCTACATAGATGATACTGTTTTCAAATGAATACTGAGATAAGACTCGAGCAGCTTCTAGTGTACCTGCCATACCGCTAGCGTTATCGTTGGCTCCTGGAGAATCTCCTTTAAAGTTGGTAGGATCAGAGATTCGAGAATCAATATCCCCACTCATTATTATAAATCGGTTCGGATGTGTTTTACCCCTTTGAATGGCTACTACATTATTTATCCAAACCGGTTTCACTATACGGTCTCCATCTTGGGGCGTAAAATAATTTTTTTGATAAAAAACCTCTAAACAATTAGAACAACCCTTTGATATGTTTTCAAATTCTTTTTTAATCCATCGCCGCGCAGCTCCAATTCCTCTGGTTTCAGACAGGGTGTCACTCAAAGTATGTCGGGTTCCAAAATTGACAAGGGTTTGAATATCGTTTTCAATTCGTTGTGAGGAAATAGCATCAATTATTTGATAAAAATCACGGTCTGTTTGAGCAAAAGTCAATGAAATTGATAGCAAGTAGAAAACTATAAGGAATCTTTTCATCTCTAAAATTTTGAGAAAGATAAAAAACTCCTTTGTAATAATTATTGACCTAATACTATTAAAAACAGTATTTATTTTCTGCAATTAATTTATCTGCAATCAAGGACTTAAGTTGAATAATATTAGGCCATTGAGCATAGTTTAATTTTTTATTTACAATTTTTAAAAGCTGGTCTTGCTCTTCGCCCTTGCTCATATATAGTATAGCATCTTTTGCTTTCCCTGAAATCAAGGTCATGGCATCATAAGTATAATGTTGTGTCATTGCAATTTGTTCGGTTTGCGTCTCATTCCCAAAACGAGAACAATTTTTTAATGTTCTTAATTGTGCGGATTCCATTAGATAAATTTCAATTAAAATATCGGCTAGGGCGAGTAGTAATTGCTGATGCTCCTCTAATGCAGTACCAAAGTTTTGTGCAGCGTTTCCTGTTAAAAGGATAAAGAGTTGTTTACAATGAATTAGAATTCGCTCTTCTTCTGATAAAATCGAATGGGTATTTAATGCTTTTTCTTCTTGATGAATTGAAGCTGCGGTTTGCATTACAGCCGCCATCAAATCCAATTCTCCTTTAAGTCCTTTTTTTAGAAGCATACCCACAGATAGCATTCTGTTGATTTCATTGGTACCCTCATAAATACGACCAATACGTGCATCGCGCCATGCCGATTCCATAGGCGTATCAGCTGAAAATCCCATCCCTCCAAAAATTTGAATTCCATGGTCTGCTGCATTTTGAATATCTTCTGAAGCAGCTACTTTTATCAAGGAACATTCAATAGCATATTCTTCAACTCCCTTTAATTCTGCCTCTTGATGGGAAAGTCCCTCAGAGATCAATTGGGTAATCCGATTTTGTATATCTTGAGCAGCACGATAACAGGCTGATTCGCCTACATAACAGGAGGTAGCCATTTGGGCCAATTTTTCTTTGATAGCTCCAAATTGTGCAATAGGGGTTTTGAATTGGATTCTTTCATTGGCATATTGAACAGATGCAGAGATAATTCTTCTTTGAGCATCTAGGCAGGCAACACCTAATTTTATTCTTCCCACATTTAAGGCATTCATAGCAATTTTAAAGCCTTCCCCTCGCCCAGCTAACATATTTTCAACCGGCACTCTAGTTTCATTAAAAAACACTTGACGTGTTGAGGAGGAGTGTATCCCCAATTTATTTTCTTCTTCTCCCAAGGTTATGCCATTTTCAGGCTCATTGGGAATAATGAATCCAGTGATGTATTTATCTTCTTCAATACGCGCAAAAACGATAAATAGTTTTGCAAATCCGGCATTTGAAATCCACATTTTTTGACCTGTGATTTTATAGTGCGTTCCGTCTTCGGATAAAACGGCTTTGGTCTTTCCAGAATTGGCATCTGATCCTGCTCCTGGTTCTGTTAAACAATAAGAACCAAACCATTCGCCAGTTGCTAGTTTTGGGATGTATTTTTGTTTTTGTTCTTCTGTTCCATAGAATAAAATAGGAAGTGTACCAATACCTGTATGTGCTCCAAAAGCCGTAGAAAAAGAACCTGTAGCCCCAGAGATATAATCGCAAACTAGCATAGTAGAAACAAAATCCATTCCTAATCCACCATACGTTTCTGGAACAGCAACACCTAAAAAACCTAGAGCTCCAATTTTCTCCATTAATTCTTTAGTAAAGGCATAATCTTTTTTTTCAAAACGCGCCTTATTTGGCCATACTTCTCGGTCTATAAACTCTTGAACGGCCTCTTTCATCATTCGTTGTTCTTCACTAAAATCTTCAGGTGTGAATACATTCTCTGGAGCAGTAGTTTTAAGTATAAAACTTCCTCCAATACTGTTTTTTTCTTTTTCCGTTTTCATAACTCTAAAGGGTTTGTGAGGTTACATTAAAATGTTCAAATTGATTTGCGGTTTGCTTTATACATTGTATCACCTCAAAAAAATGAGCTATTTTTTCGGGGCTTAAATTTGTGGCTACTTGATTGTTAAATTGTAAAACAACTTCTTTGCTATCTTCTCTTTTTTGTTTTCCAAAAGGGGTTAAATGAATTAAAACACTTCGACCATCTTCTGGATGTTTAGTTCTTGTAATAAGGCTTCTTTGTTCCATTGTATTGAGAAGTCTTGATAGACTTGTGGGTTCCATTCCCATTTTTGGACCTAGGGTGGTAGAAGGCGTCCCTTCAGCATCTATACTCAATAAGGCAAAACCAGTAGCCATTGTTGAGTCAAACTTTGTGGCTTCTTTATTGTACATCTTGCTTACCATTTGCCATGCTGAGCGCAGGGCACTATCAAAGGTTTCTTGTTTCATGAAGTGAAAATACAAAAAAACTATGCACGCATAATAAAAAGACCGAACTTTTTTATGATAAAAATTAAGGTTAAATATACATTTCCTCGATGAGGTCAATGTATTTATCATAGATCACCTTCCTACGAAGTTTCATAGTAGGTGTAAGATGTCCGGCATCAATTGTCCACTCTTCGGGTGTGAGTTTAATTTTTTTGATTTGTTCCCAAGAGCCAAAATGTTGATTGTGGATTTGTATTTCTTTTTCGATGACTTCAATCAAATTGGGGTTTGTAGAGGCTTCGGCTATTGAGGAACAGGATATACCATTTAATTTTAACCAATTGAGAGCATAATCTACGTTAGGCTGTATGATAGCCGCAGGCATTTTACGATCATTACCAACCACCATTATCTGTTCAATAAACAAGGATTGTTTCATTTGGTTTTCCAATACCTGGGGTGCTATGTACTTGCCTCCAGATGTTTTAAACATTTCCTTTTTTCTGTCAGTTATCTTTAAAAATCCATCAGCGTCAATTTCACCAATATCTCCAGTATGAAAAAAATCCCCAGTCATAACTTTTTGTGTCATTTCTGGTTCTTTATAATATCCCATCATTACATTAGGTCCTTTGCATAAAATTTCTCCGTCTTCTGCAATTTTAATGGTAACCCCGTCAATAATTTTCCCGACAGTGCCTATTTTAAAATGATTTTCTCGCATATCGTTTACTGAAATTACGGGAGAAGTTTCTGTCAGTCCGTACCCCTCAACTAAAGTCATTCCTGCGGCTGTAAATATTCTAGCTAAACGGGGTTGAAGCGCTGCACTACCCGAAGCAATCAACTCTAAATTTCCTCCCAAGGCTTCTTGCCATTTGGAAAGAATTAATTTTCGAGCAATTTTTAGCTTGAATTCATACCAAGCTCCATTTTGACCATAGGGTTCATATTGAAGCCCCACATTAACCGCCCAATAAAAAAGTTTCTGTTTTATGCCACTGAGCTCAGCACCTTTCGCATAAATTTTGTCGTATACTTTTTCAAGTAATCGAGGAACCGCGGTCATGACATTGGGTTTAATCTCCCTAAGGTTGTCTGCTATGGTTTCAAGTGATTCTGCAAAATATACGGATACACTATTGTACATGTATATGTAGAGAATTACACGTTCAAAAATATGGCATACAGGTAAAAAACTCAATGCAGAGGACCCTCCAATGGTTACGGGAAGTCGTTTTGAACTCGAAAGCACATTAGAAACTACGTTGTGGTGACTTAGCATGACCCCTTTGGGGACTCCTGTGGTACCTGAGGTATAGATGATGGTGGCAAGATCTTCAGGTTGTACGTTAGTTTTATATTCTTCAACTTTGGCATCGTGTTCAATAGAAGCCCCTGTTTCTAGTAATTCGCTCCAGTGCGCACAACCCTCAAGAGGATCAAAACTGTATATTTTTTTTAAGGACTTCACGTTGTCCTTTATGGCCATTACTTTATTGTATACCTCTTGATCAGAAACAAATACGTATTGACTTTCTGAATGGTTGAGAATGTACTCATAATCCTGTGAGGAAATCGTTGGATAAATGGGAACATTTACAGCACCCAAGGTCAACACAGCAACGTCAATTAAACTCCATTCGGTTCGGTTATTTGAGGAGATCATGGCAATCTTATCTTGAGGTTGAATACCTAACTCTACCAGGGCACGACTAAGTGCTCGAGATTTTTCACAAAACTCAGTTGTGGAAACGCTTTCCCATTTCCCGTTGTATTTCGTAGTAAACGATTTTTCTAAAGGGGCATTATCTTGCTGATAGGCAATAAAATCAAATAATCTTGTGGGTGTCATAACGTCATTTTACTGCAAAATAGGAAATATTTTGAAGTAATGGAAGTCAAAATTTAGTCTTGAGAAAGAAACCAAGTGAACGCGTTTTCAAAGGCAATGGTCCAGGGAGAGACTTGATCCTTTCGCTCTTCAGGGTAGTAAGCCCAATTCCAGGGGAAAGTAGATCTTTCTAAATGGGGCATCATAACCAAATGACGTCCGTCTTCTGAGCATAACATAGCCGCATTAAAATCTGATCCGTTTGGATTAGAGGGATACTGATCATATAGATAGGTGCCAGGAATTTGATAACAGTCTTTAGTATAAGGAAATGAAAATTTACCCTCTCCGTGTGCTGCCCAAATACCTAAAGTACTTCCTTCAAGTCCCTTTAACATTATGGAACTGCTCGACTGCAAGGTAACTGCTGTAAAAATACACTCAAATTTACCCGAATCGTTATGCAGCATTTTGGGTTGCAACTCATGTTTTGGGGTCAATAAACCCAATTCTACAAAAAGTTGGCAACCATTACAAACCCCAAGCGATAGCGTGTCTTTTCGATTAAAAAAGGCATCTAGGGCCTTTTTTGCTTTGGCATTATATTTAAACGCCCCTGCCCAACCTTTTGCTGATCCCAAAACATCAGAGTTTGAAAATCCACCAACGGCAACTAAAAATTGAATATCCTCGAGTGTTTCACGACCTTCAATTAAATCGGTCATATGAACGTCTCGGACCTCAAAACCACACAAATCCATTACATACGCCATTTCTCTTTCAGAGTTGCTCCCTTTTTCTCTTATAACTGCGGCTTTAATTTTCTTTTTTTGGGGTTGAGGAAATTTTCCCTCAAAATATTTTGGAAAATTGAAGTAAAGTGGCTGTTGAATGCTGTTTTTAGCTCTAATTTGAGCAAGTTTTGGTTGTGTTTGTTTGAGTTCTAAAAGGGTAGATGTTGTCATCCAACTTTTACGAAATACTTCAACATCTAATGTAATTGATTCGGAGAGAACAACTTTTGGTGTTGTAGTCACCGTTCCAATCTTTATACATTTAATCCCTTTTGTTTCAAAATAGACTGTTAAATCATGGTTGGATTGAAGAACAACAGCAGCCTTTTCTGTAAAAAGTAAAGCTAATATATCTGTACTGTCAAGTTCACTTAAGAAAAGTTGCATTCCTATATTTTTAGAGGGAAAACACATTTCTAAAAGAGTGGTTATAAATCCACCAGAACCAACATCATGTCCTGCTGAAATTAAGCCTTCCTTTATACTTTTTTGTAATGTATTAAAAGTCTTCTTAAAATATTCAGGGTTTTGAACAGTAGGTGTTTCAGTTCCAATGGAAGAAAGAACTTGTGCGAATGAAGATCCTCCTAAATGATTTAAATCTTGAGAAAAATCTAGATAGAAGAAATCACCCCCATTTGCTCTAGCATCTGGACGAATACAATTTTGGATATTATCACATGCACCTGCGGCCGATATAATAACTGTTCCAGGGGATAAAACATCTCCCTCTGCATATTTTTGTTTCATTGAGAGTGAATCTTTACCTGTTGGAATGTTAATACCAAGAGCAATAGCAAATTCAGAACACGCTTCAACTGCAGCATAAAGACGAGCATCTTCTCCTGGATTGTTACATGGCCACATCCAATTTGCAGAAAGGGAAATACTTTCAATGCCATTTTCTAAGGGGGCCCAAACAATATTTGTAAGGGCTTCAGCAATGGCATTAATACTACCTCGTTTAGGATCAATTAGTGCACTAACTGGAGCATGGCCTATGGAGGTGGCAATACCTTTTTGACCTTTGTAATCTAAAGCAATTACTCCACAATTATTTAAGGGTAATTGCAATTCACCTACAGTTTGTTGTAACGCTACTCTTCCCGTCACACATCGATCTACTTTATTAGTTAGCCAATCTTTACATGCCACAGCCTCTAATTGAAGTACAGCCTCAAGATAATGTGACAATAAAGCCTCATCATAGCTTAATTTATTGAAGGAAGTTGACAGTGTATTGTCTTTTAAAATTGTTTTTGGAGAACTTCCAAAAAAGGCAGATAAGTCTAAGTCAATTGGGGTTTCTTTTCTTTTCTCAGAATGAAATGAAAAATGATGGTCGTCTGTTACTTCACCAACAATATAAAAAGGAGCACGTTCACGTGCAGCAATTTTCTTAAGCAGAATTGCATCCTTTGGTGAAAGTATAAGTCCCATACGTTCTTGGGATTCATTTCCAATGATTTCTTTAGAAGATAGAGTTGGGTCTCCTAGAGGAAGGGCATCAATTTGAATTTTCCCTCCAGTAGATTCCACAAGTTCAGATAAACAATTTAAATGTCCTCCAGCGCCATGATCATGTATTGAGACAATAGGATTATGCGTACTTTCTACAAGAGCACGAATAGCATTGGCTACACGTTTTTGCATTTCAGGATTTGAGCGTTGCACAGCATTTAATTCAATTGCACTTCCAAATACACCAGTATCAGCCGAAGAGACTGCGGCACCTCCCATTCCAATTCTGTAATTATCACCGCCGAGGATAATGATTTGATCTCCCTTTTTGGGGATATGCTTTTGTGCTTGTTCTTTTTTTCCAAATCCAACACCACCAGCCAACATAATTACTTTATCAAAACCCAATCGATGCTCACCTTCGAAGTGTTCAAAAGTTAGTAAAGAACCTGCAATTAAAGGTTGGCCAAATTTATTACCAAAATCAGAGGCCCCATTTGATGCCTTTATTAAAATATCACTTGGAGTTTGATATAACCATTTCCGTTCTGGAAAAGAAGGTGAAGTTGCTTTTGAAATTCGGGAATGAGGAGTCATGTAAACAGCAGTGCCCGCTAAAGGGAGTGAACCTTGACCTCCCGCCATGCGATCACGAATTTCACCACCTGAACCTGTAGCAGCTCCATTAAAGGGTTCTACGGTAGTAGGGAAATTATGAGTTTCTGCCTTTAAAGAAATGACACTATTAACCTTCTTTTTTTTATAAATACTGGGTTTGTCTCCTACCGCTGGGGCAAAATGTTCAATTACTGGACCAGCAATAAATGCAACATTATCTTTATAAGCAGAGACAATAGTATTTGGATTTACTTTCGAGGTTTTTTTGATTAGCTGAAATAAACTTTCCCGCTTTTCTTCCCCATCAATAATAAAGGTTCCATTAAATATTTTGTGGCGACAATGTTCAGAGTTTACTTGTGAAAACCCAAATACTTCAGAATCTGTAAGTGGGCGTCCTAAAGAATTAGATAAAGTAACTAAGTAGTCAATTTCTTCATCGTTTAATGACAATCCTTGTTCTTTATTATAAAAAGATATATCGTAAACAGGGATCATTTTTTCAGGAGAATAGGATACCTTAAAGAGTGATTGATCTAAGGAGGTGTATCCAGTAAATAACATTGGGTCAAAAAGAGTATCTGAGTTTCTTGGATAAAACTCTTCCATTCTTTTGATTCCTAAAATCCCCATATTTTGAGTAATTTCAACAGCATTAGTGCTCCATGGAGTTATCATACTGGCTCGGGGTCCATAGAATGCTCCTTGGATGGAATGAGCATCAATAATAGGAGCATTATTTAATAACCAGGTAAGTTTTCCTTTGTCTTCACTGACAAGTGAATTTTGACATTCTATTGCAGTGATTTTAGAGTTTACATCGCCAATAAAAACGATCATTTCTTAAAGATTTATAAGCGTAAAAATAAGGGTTTCCGTCAAGAATTTTCCTCTTATCTAATTTTGAAAAGATGAAGTTATCTTACAGTTATCCACAGCATAAAATTTAATTTGAATTTCGGACCATTCGTGCTATAAAAAAGCCATCATAAAAAGAGGTATGGGTAAAGAATGTAGTTTCTTTTTCAAGGTTAAACTGAGAACCTAGGGGGGAGGCTAAAAATTGATGGATTTGATTTGAGTTTTCTTGGGGAAGTATAGAGCATGTAGCATAAATCAGTGTGCCATTAGGTTTAACTAACTGTGCATTTTTGATTAATAGACTAGCCTGTAGGGTACACAATTTGTTTATTTTTTCTGGGTTTAGATGCCATTTAATTGCCGGATTTCTACGTAAAGTTCCTAATCCACTACAAGGAGCATCTACAAGCACTAAATCTGCTTTTTTATTTAATCGTTCAAATAATTCATTTTCATTGGCTAAATGAGTTTCAATAGACTTAATTCCATTTCTAAGAGCACGTTGTTTAAGTTGATTGAGTTTAGACTCATTGATGTCAATAGCATGGATTTTTATTTTATCATCTATCAAATCAGCAATATGAAGTGATTTTCCTCCTCCACCAGCACAAGCATCAACTATTAGGCTATTTTTCTTTGGCGCTGCCCAAGCGGCAACACGTTGAGAATTCGCATCTTGAATTTCAAACCACCCTTTTTTAAAAATAGGTAAATGGGTTATTTTTTGATGGTGGGATAGACGTAAACCTTCGGGGATGTCTAAAATTTTTTCCGATTTAATTCCATATTCATTGAAAAGTACTTGTTGAAGTTTATCTAGGTGACAAATTCTAGTATTACATCGAATTACAAGAGGACTCAATTCATTTAAAGCTTTAATTTCCTTTTCCCAAAAAAAACTTCCGAAGATCTGGACACCCATTTGATCCATCCAGTCGGGAATGGATTCTTTGTAAACCCTTGGCAAAGTGTCAATAGGTTGATTGTTGAATTTTAGAGGGTCAGAAAAATTAAATTCTTCAATTGTAGGTAATTCTTCTCCTTTACTTAAAATCCAAAGGGCAATAAGTTTCCAATGGATATCAGCATCGTTGGGGTTAACATTACTTAAGTAGAGAAAACGATTTTTCCAACGAATAATTTCAAGTAGGCATTCAGCAAGTAACCTTCGATCTCGACTACCCCATTTCTTATTTTTCAAAAGTGAGGCTAAGGTTGGTCTTAGGGCTTCTTCATCAGTTAAAATTTTTTGTAAACCAAAGTGAATTCCCAGGATAAGATTACGATGTAATTTCAAGGGAGGAGGTTAATTTTCTTTATTTTGACGATTTCGGATGCGATTGAACATTTCACGGTCAAAACGGCGTTCTTGGTATAAAATATTTAAAACTGTTTTTGGTTTTATTGTGGAAAGCATTTTTTGATTTCGTTCGAATTTTATATTCATACCCAACATTTCAAACTCATGAAATTGGATTATGTAATTTGAGGCACTATTTGAATTAATAGTATCAAATGCTTGCGTTATACCTTTTCTTAAAGCACGTTCTTTGATCCAAACTTCATTGTGGTATCTGTCTTCAAAGCTTTCGAAAATAGGCAAAAAAACTTTTTTTTCATCTTCGGTAAGAGAAGTGTTTTCTAAAATGTAATTGAGTTTCATTTTTTTGAAATCTTGAAAACGATCAGTTTGTGAATTACCTGAAAAACTGAAAAAAATAGTGATCAAAAAGAAACTTAAACGAATGTATTTTTTCATTACTTAAGGTTTATTAGAAAAATCAGATAAAATCTCAATTTCAGTTTCTTCCATCATCGACAGCATTTCATAACTATCTAAATTATCCATATAATAATTCTCTATGTAATCATTAAGAGCATGATCTTCAATTACAATAACACTATTTTGTTGGTATTGGATAAGACTAAATACGAGTATTAACGAGGCAGCAATTCCAGCAAAATAGTAATAGATACTACTTTTTCTTTCTGAATATTTTGGTTTTATTTTAGTATTAACCTTTTTAATTACTTCATCTTCAAGTTCTTCAAAATAGCCTGAAGGAACCTTAAAATCTAACTTATTAGAAGTGTTTTTAATATTTCTAATAAGTTGTTGTTCAAGTTTTTCAAAATACCCAGTAGGAACTCTGAAATAATTTTTTCGATTAAAATTTGTCATTCAATTCAGCTTTAATTTTTTTTACAGCATGATGATAAGAGGCTTTCAAAGCGCCTACGCTAGTATCTACAATTTCAGCAATAGCATCATACGTCATTCCATCAAAATATTTCATATTAAATACAATACGTTGTTTTTCAGGTAAGCGTGCTACTACTTTTTGGAGTAAAAGAGCGGCTTGATCGCCATCAAAATATGAGTCTGCAGTTAGCCCATCAGCTTTTGCTTCAATCCAGTCTTGGTTTTGTAATCCCATTTTTGAAGCTTTGCTATTAATGAAATTTAATGCTTCATTAGTGGCTATTCTATACATCCATGTAAACAAGGCACTATTTTCTTTGAATCCATCAATATTGAGATAGATTTTTATGAAAGTATTTTGGATAACATCATTTGCATCATCATGATCTAACACTAGTTTTCGAATATGCCAATATAACCGTTCTTTATATTCAGAGACCAATCGTCTAAAGGCATCCTCTTTAGTAATTGGGTTTTTTAATGCGTTTACAAATATGGATTGTGATGATGACACTTTAAAAACTTTGTTTAAATGTAGACAAAAGGTTTTGTAAAAAGTTTAATCCATTCGCTGAATTTTCACCCATTTATGGTACTCACTATTTTCTTTAAGAAGACTTTTATGTGTTCCTGAGGCTATTATTTCTCCTTTATCTAAAACTAAAATTAAATCAGCTTTTTGAATTGTAGAAATTCTATGGGCAATTACAAGAGAGGTACGTTTTTCCATAAGTTTTTCTAAAGCTTGCTGGACTTGTAGTTCTGATTCTGTGTCCAGCGCTGCTGTGGCTTCATCTAAAATAAGTAAATCGGGGTCCTTAAGAAGAGCTCTAGCAATAGTTAAACGTTGTTTCTGGCCGCCTGAAAGTTTATTTCCTGAATCTCCGATTATCGTATTGTAGCCTTTAGAGAGTTCGGAAATAAAATCATGTGCATATGCAGCCTTTGCAGCATTAATAATTGCATTTTCATCTGCATTTGGGTTTCCTAATTTTATATTATTGTAAACAGAATCATTAAATAATATGGCATTTTGAGTAACCATACCTACTAAATTATATAAACTGTTTAATTTTAATTTAGATAGAGAAATACCATCGATCTTAATATTACCCTGGGAAGGATCATAAAAACGATTTAAAAGGTAGGTCAATGTGGTTTTTCCACTACCAGAAGGGCCAACAATTGCGACCATTTGCCCTTTTTTTATGGTAAAAGAAACCTTTTTAATTACTGTAGTTTTTTCATAAGCAAACGCTACGTTATTGAATACAATTTCATGCTCAAATTGTTTTAGTTCTAAAGCATTTGGATTTTCCTGTATAGGATTTTCACTTTTAAGAATTTCAAAAATACGTTCTGCTGCTGCATTTCCTTTTTGAATGGTATAATTTGCTTTACTTATGTTTTTTGCTGGTGTTAAAATATTGTAAGCTAAACCCATGTAGACTATAAACGTTGTGCCTGAAATACTACCTTCAACTAAAACCATTTTACCACCAAACCACAACAATATCCCGATCACTGAAATACCTAAAAATTCACTTACTGGACCTGCTAAACTTGCGCGATGAAGTAGCTGATTTGAAAAATGATAAAAACGTTGGGTCGCTGCATTAAATTTTTCGTTAAAAGTATTTTTTGCAGAAAAGGTTTTTATAATCATTTGTCCAGTTACTGTTTCGTCTAGAATTGATAAAAAGTCACCTTGCTCCTCTTGAATTCGAGTAGAATGTTTTTTTAGTTTTTTTCCAATATTTGAGATCACCCAACCAGAAATTGGTATAAAAAGTAGCACAAACAGAGTTAATTTAGTGCTAATGATAAACATGGCTCCAAGGGAGAAAATAATGGTTAAGGGTTCACGAACTATTAGCTCTAAAATAGATAGGTAAGAGGCTTGAATTTCAGTTACATCACTAGTCATTTTTGCCATTAAATCACCCTTTCTTTTTTCTGAAAAATACCCTACTGGTAATTCCATGATTTTTTGATAGAGTGTTGTGCGTAAATCACGTAAAATTCCATTACGTAAATAAGTAATTACGTAAAGGGCTAAGTAGTTAAAGCAGTTTTTTAAAAAAAATAGAATAAGAACAAGTCCTATGACCATAAAAAGGGTGCTTTCTATATTTTTTTCTAATTGTAATGTGACGTAATAATTGAGCAATTCTTTAATATAATTCTGTAAGTGAAAAATATCAGTATATGCCGGTCGAATATTTTGTGTTTCAATACGTTCAAATAAAACATTTAACATAGGAATCAAAGCAACAAAAGACAGTGCGCTAAAGAGTGCATAAAGTGCATTGAATAGAATGTTTAAAAAGGCAAATTTTTTATATGGAATACCAAAGCCTAAAATTGTTTGAAAGTAGGATTTTTTCATTCGGGAACGATTTCACTAACTAATAAATCAATTTTTTGATCTAAATGTGTCTCTTGGATTTCCCAGGGTACATTAGGATTATAAGTTTCTTGAACACTAAAGTAAAACTTAATTTTTGGTTCAGTCCCACTTGGCCTTAAAGCAATTTCACTACCCTCAGAAAGTACAATTTTTAAAACATTTGACTGGGGATAAAATAAAGTTGTTTTTTGACCAGAAATTGTATCTATTGAAATAGAAGTTAAATAATCTTCTATACGAACTACAAGAAACCCACCCAAAGATTTAGGCGGATTATTTCTGAAAGTTGTCATTAAATCCGCAATCAATTTTAACCCTTTTTTTCCTTCTTTTGTAATTGAAACTAGGCGCTCTTTAAAAGCGCCATATTTTTGATAACATTCTAAGAGAAGATGGAATAAGCTTCGCCCAGAGGTTTTGGCACTTTCAGCTATTTCACAGGCAAGTAGACCAGTTGAAAGCGCATCTTTGTCACGTACCTCATTACCGACTAAATAGCCATAACTTTCTTCACCACCACCAATAAATTCTAATTCAGGATGCTCTTGAATTAATTTCCCAATCCATTTAAATCCTGTTAATGTACTTTTGAATTGAATATTAAATGATGAAGCTATTTTTTTAATCATAGGAGTTGAAACCACTGTTGTTGCAATAAAATGGTTAGAAGTTAAAGTTTCTGATTCTTTCTTTTTTTGTAAAAGGTATTCTGTTAACACGACCATTACCTGGTTACCGTTAAGATAGTACCAATTTGAATTTAAATCACGAATTACTACTCCTAATCGATCTGCATCGGGATCTGTTCCTAGAACAATATCAGCATTCACATCCGTACCTTTTTGAACAGCTAATGCTAGCGCCTCTTTTTCTTCAGGGTTAGGTGAATTAACTGTAGAAAAATTTCCATCAGGTTGGGCTTGTTCAGAAACTATATGAAGATCATCATATCCCGCATTTTTTAAAATAGCAGGAAAGAGAGTTATAGAGGTTCCATGTATAGGAGTGAATACAATGCGTAAATTCTTTTTATGTTTACTTTGTAAAGCTACTTTCAACACTGATTGTTGGTAGGGAATGTCAATCTCTGAATCTATTTTATGAAGTAATTCTGGATTTCCCTTAAATTCTATTGCCTCAAAAGGAGTATTTTCAATTACTTTTTGAATATTTTGATCTTCTGGAGGGACTAATTGTCCACCATCATTACTGTACACCTTATATCCATTGTATTCGGGGGGATTATGAGAGGCTGTTAAAACAATTCCAGCTTGTGCCTTTAAATATCTAACAGCGAAAGAGAGTTCAGGGGTAGGGCGTAATTCATTAAACAAATAACAATGTATGCCATTTGCAGTAAAGACAGAGGCACATGTTTCAGCAAGAGACTGACTTTGATTTCTACAATCATAGGCTATAACCACTTTTATTTCCTTGTTAGGAAAAGTATTTTTAAGATATTGAGATATTCCTTGACTATTTTTACCGAGTGTATATTTATTAATTCTATTGGTTCCGACTCCCATAAGACCACGCATTCCTCCGGTACCAAATTCTAAATGGGTATAAAAAGCATCTTCTAGTAATTTTGGTTTTTTTTGTAGTGCTCTTACATTTTCTTGAGTTTCAGAGTCAAAAGGCGCTAAAAGCCATTTTTTCACTTCTTTTTTTATGGACATAAGTGCTATACTTTTTCTTTAACAGTATATCGTTTTTCCATTTTGGAGCTCCTAAGTATAAGTTCTCCTAAAAACCCAGCAATAAAAAATTGACTTCCTAATAGCATAAGGGTTAGAGCAATGTAAAATTGTGGTCTTTCTGTAATAAGTCTTGATGTTGTATTAAAATATAATTTATCAATGCCCAAGTAAAGTGTAAAAGCAAATCCGAAAAGTAACATAAAACTTCCCCAAAGACCAAAAAAATGCATAGGCCGTTTACCAAAGCGTTGAACAAACCAAAGGGTTACAAGATCAAAAAAACCTTTAAAAAATCGATCAGCTCCAAATTTTGTATGTCCAAATTGCCGTGCTTGATGTTGAACTATTTGCTCTCCAATGCGTTGAAATCCATTGTGAGCAGCTAAAACAGGAATATAACGGTGCATATCACCGTATACATCAATTGATTTTATCACATCTTTACGATACACTTTAATTCCACAATTAAAGTCGTGTAAAGGGATACCTGAAGCCCTTCTTGCCGCCCAATTAAAAAGTTTTGATGGTAAATTTTTAAATAAAATGGAATCGTATCGTTTTTTTTTCCATCCTGAAATTAAGTCTAGTGATTTTTCTTTTAAGGTAGAAAGCATAGGTATAATTTCTTCAGGTGAATCTTGAAGGTCTGCATCAAGAGTTGCTACGTACTCTCCTTGTGCAGTTTCAAAACCTGCATGTAAGGCTTGAGATTTTCCATAATTTTTGGTAAATCGTATGCCCTTAATGTTGGTATTTACTTTACATAGACTTTCAATTTTTCTCCATGAAAGATCAGTACTACCGTCGTCAATAAAAACAACTTCAAATGAAATAGAATGTTTGTTTAAGGCATTTTTTAACCATTCGAATAGAGGAAGAATTGATTCCTCCTCATTTAACAAAGGGATAACAACAGATAGTTCAATTTCGTATTGCATATCTTGCAAAACTACGAAAATTGCTTATTCAGGTCTTGATTTCTTAACAATTAGACCGCCAATTAGGGAGATGATGAATCCAATAAATAAAGCCCCAATAAGTTGGAAGGCTGAGCGAAGCATAGGACCTGAAAATTTTTCTGCCATTTCACGACTCATATCTAATTGTTCTTGAGACATTTCAGGATTTTCAATTCTCATTTTTTCAAATTGAAAATCAAGTGCTTTATTCATCATTTCTGGATCTAAGAATTCTGTAAGTACAAAGGCATAAAGCACACCAATTATGGCAGCAATTAAGGAAATACCTAACCCAATTTTAAGCGCTTCGGATAATGAAAGGTACCCTTCATTTTGTTTTTTAAAGACAATAAATGCATATAAAATAACTCCAATCATTAATGCAATTCCAACATAACCAGCTGCAGCATTTTGTTGGTAGTGCATGTCTAAGAAGTAAAGCATTAAATTGAAGGCTACTGAAATACTTCCTAAAAGTAACCCATAGGTAAGTAAAGTCGATTTGATAGTAAGTTTGTTTTCTTCCATGAGATTTTAAATTTTTGGTTTTCTCCAAATTAAAAAAATTAAAGGAATTCACATAGTTTTAAAAAAAAAATTAAATTTGCAATCGATTTTATAGATATGAAAGCAGATATACACCCAGATAATTACAGATTAGTTGCCTTTAAAGACATGTCAAATGATGATGTTTTTATTACTAAGTCTACAGTAAATGCAAAAGAAACAATTAATGTTGATGGGGTAGAATACCCATTGGTTAAACTAGAAATTTCTAGAACATCTCATCCTTATTATACTGGAAAATCAAAATTAGTTGATACTGCTGGACGTATTGATAAATTTAAAAATAAATATTCAAAATTTAAAAAAGAGTAATTCTTTTTATAAATAGATAAAAGCCACTTTGTAAAGTGGCTTTTTTTATGGCTTAGTTTTCTTAACCGTTTTTAATTTCAATAAATTAATCGGGTTAATCTCCATTCCCTCAACATTTTTTTGAACAAATCGAATAACTTGATCATAATAAAGGGGGATAATTGGATATTCATCCATTGCAATTTGATCCATTTCACGATAGATACTTTCTCTTTCGTTTTTATTTGTAGTATTTAATGCTTTATTGTAAAGTAGATCAAATGATTCCTTTTTAAAATGTGTATAATTGGGTCCTTGAGGTGAGAAATTAGGGCTATAAAATAAAGACAAATAGTTTTCAGCATCAGGATAATCAGCAATCCAACTAGCTCTAAAAAGCTCTAATTTTCCTGATGATTTAGCTAGTCGCAACGTAGCTGTTGGCATTAAATCAATGGCAATAGTTACACCTATTTTTTGTAATTCACGCTGAAAATATTCACATAAATCAAGATAATTAGCATCAGTAGCTAAGGTAACTTTAGGTTCAATTTGATGTGTTTCTACAAATTGATTAACCAATGCTCTTGCCCGATTGGGGTTATAATCAAATGCTTGGGTACTCGAACCCGAAAGTCCCTTGGGTATAAATCCTTTATTAGCAGGATATCCAATATTATTTCTTAAATAGGCAATCATTTGTTTTCGATCAAAACCAATATTTAAAGCCTCTCGAATCAAAGGAGATTGAAGTGCTGGATTTGAACCGTCTAGATAAATTCCAATATATTCAGTATTTAAATAAGGTCCATTTAATAAATTGATTCGATCTTTGTATTTTGATTGTAGTAGGCCTTCAGGGGTAAGTAATTCATCTTTGTAAGAGGCGTCAAGTGAATTTATAAAGTCTAATTTTCCTTGTAAAAAGAGCATAAATTCACTTTGAATATCGGGTATAAATTGGATAGCGATGGCTTCCAAGTAGGGAAGTTGTTCCCCAAATTTGTCTTGTTCAAAATAATGGACATTTTTTCGCAATACTAACTTTACATTTTCTTCCCATTTTTTAAAGTAGAAAGGACCAGTTCCTATAGGATTTGAACGAAAAGAATTACCATAATAAGAGACCACCTCTTCAGGAACTACTGAACAATACCTCATGGTTAGTAATCCTAAAAAAGCTGGGAAAGGATTTTTTAAACGAATCAATAAGGTGTTTTTATCTACTGCTTTATATGATGCTACCTGTTGCATTACCCAGCTTCCTGGAGAGGCTACAGTGGAATCTGTGAGACGATTGAAGCTATAGACAAAATCCTGTGCAACAACACGTCTAGTTTGATTAGGACCAAATAAAGGGGAAGAGTGAAAAAAAACATCTTCTCGAAGATGAAACACATATTCTAAGCCCCCTTCAAGTATTTCCCATGAGTGAGCTATTTCAGGCTGAACTACTAAATTATTGTCCAATTGTACCAAACCATTAAACAATTGATTAACAGGCCAAATATTTTGAGGATTTCTAGAAAATGCAGGGTCAAGAGAAGTGACATTGCGGTATTCATTGTATCGAAATATAATATGCTCTTCAATTGTATTTTGGTTTTTACAATTATTAAAAACTAAAATTACAGTTAGATAGAGGAGCCAACGTAGCCAATAACCTACTCGAATCATGAAGAAATGTCTGTATATTTGTATCAAAATTACGGTTTTTAATGTAGCAATGAATTCCTCTTTTTTACCCTTAGTAAAATCAGCAACAAAGCTTCCTAAAGTAGCCTTTTACACTTTGGGATGTAAACTTAATTTTTCCGAAACAGCTACAATTGCACGTGAATTTGAAACTCAAAATTTTGAACGGGTAGCTTTTGAATCTCCAGCTGATGTTTATGTTATAAACACCTGTTCAGTAACAGAAAATGCAGACAAAAAGTTAAAGGGAATTGTTCAAAAGGCACTTGCTCAAAATCCTGAGGGATTTATTGCTGTAATTGGATGTTATGCTCAACTTCAGCCTCAACAAATAGTAGCTTTAGATGGTGTTGATCTAGTTTTGGGTGCTTCAGAAAAATTTAAATTGCCTCAATACATTAATGACCTTGCTAAAAAGAAAATAGGTGAGGTGCATGCTTGTGAAATATCAGAGGTCAATTTTTATGAAAGTAGTTTTTCAATAAGTGATAGAACTAGAGCATTTTTAAAAGTACAAGACGGTTGTGACTATAAATGCTCATATTGTACAATACCTCAAGCTAGAGGTATATCTAGAAGTGATACCTTAATTAATGTTATAGAAAATGCAAATAAAATTGTGAATAAGGGTATTCGCGAGATAGTATTAACAGGTGTAAATATAGGTGATTATGGTAAAGGGGAGTTTGGAAATAAAAAACACGAACATACATTTTTGGAATTAATTCAAGCATTAGATCAAGTGGCTGACATTGAGCGTATTCGAATTTCTTCAATTGAACCTAACTTATTGAGTAGTGCTATTATTGATCATGTTGCAAACAGCAATCGATTTGTCCCCCATTTTCATATCCCATTGCAAAGTGGAAGTGACCGAATTTTAAAATTGATGAGACGTCGATATATGTCTGATCTCTACACAGAAAGGATTCAAAGAATAAGAAAAAAAATTCCAGAAGCGTGTATTGGAGTAGATGTAATAGTTGGCTTTCCTGGTGAAACTGATGAGGATTTTTTAACCACATATAATTATCTAGTAGCATTACCCGTTTCTTATTTACATGTTTTTACTTACTCAGAACGACCTAACACAGAAGCTGCAGCTTTTTCTGATACTGTTCCTTCTTCAATTCGAAATCAAAGAAGTAAAATGTTAAGGGCTTTATCTGTAAAAAAACGACGTGCTTTTTATGAATCTCAGTTAGGAAATACTGCAGAAGTATTGTTTGAATCAGAAAATAAAAAAGGATATATTCATGGTTTTACAGAAAACTATGTAAAAGTGCGTTCTCCTTGGAACCCCAATATGGTTAACAAGTTAAAAAAAGTACGATTAAATCAAATTGATGACGAGGGATTTGTTCGATTTGATATCGATATTAAAGTTTAATACCTACTGGAAGAAGTTGTTTATATCTTCGATTTCTTCGAACAAACCCAGCAATTTTTGGAGAAGTAGGAACAACACTCATTCTTTTTTCTTCAATAAATTCTAGAACTTTAATTATGAAAGCTTCTTCAAATTCTTTATTGTTAATGTCATCAGGGATAACTAATTTGGTTAAAAATATCTTTCGTTCTTGTTCTGAGTATTCAATTCGTGCTAAACTTTCCTCAATATGAACTTCAAATTGTCTTAAGAATTCGTTATTCACTAGGGTTATTTCTTTCATATCTTTCGGTATTTAGTACTTTCGTATAAGGGAATATGTAATCTTCATAAGAATGAATTCTTTAAAGAGACCACAAAAATACAAAAATATAGTCATATAAACTCAATATAACACTGTATAGATTATGATTCCTATATATTGTATGCCGGGAATGGCTGCGAATCCAAAAATTTTTGAATATCTAGATTTTCCAAAACCTTTTCAAATATTTTACTTAAAATGGTTTCCTCCTAAAAAAAGCGAATCCATAAGTAGATACGCATTACGAATGTGTGAACATGTTAAACATGAAAATCCAATTTTAATTGGTGTTTCTTTTGGAGGTGTATTGGTTCAAGAAATGGCTCGCCATATTGCAGTAAGAAAGGTAGTAATCGTTTCGAGTATTAAGTCTAATCTGGAATTACCCTTACCAATGAAAATGGCACAAAAAACAAATGCCCACAAATTACTTCCTACACAATGGATAAAAAATATTGATACATTGACTTTATTTGCTTTTGGTAAGGGAATCAAGACAAAATTATCACTCTATCAAAAATATTTATCTGAACGTGATCCTGACTATCTCAATTGGGCTATTGATAGCTTAGTACATTGGAAACAAACTTCTTTCCATAAAGATATTCTTCATGTTCATGGTGTTAAAGACAATGTTTTCCCAATAAAAAATTTGTTGCCACACTACATACCGATTCCAGGAGGACATGCAGCAATAATCACTCAATCAAAGTGGTTCAATGAAGAATTGCCAAAGCTATTAAGTGATTTTTCTTAATTTAGAGCATAAATTTTAACTTAGAGTGATAAAAATATGAAATTAAAAAAATCACTTCCTTATCTAACCATAGTCCTTTTAGGGTTAGTGAGTTTTAAAGCAATAAATAAAGACCGCTACACTGCTTTTTCTACTTCTGACGAAAATACTTACAAAGTATATGCTTTACAACTACCTGATTCATTGCACTTTGCTGGAGAGCAAACTCCCTTAAAGGCACCTGATATTAGAGAGCGTTTAGATAAAGAGTTATTAGTTAACACCTATTGGCAATCCAACATGATGCTATTATTAAAGCGTGCTAACAAATACTTTCCCATCATAGAACCCATACTAGAAGAAGAGGGTATCCCTGAAGATTTTAAATATTTAGCTGTAATTGAAAGTTCACTCGAAAATGTTCGATCACCAAAAGGAGCCAAGGGGTTTTGGCAATTAATGCCCGAAACTGCAAAAGAATATGGACTTGAAGTAAATGCCAATGTTGATGAACGCTACCATATAGAAAAATCGACTCGAGTTGCATGTAATTATCTAAAAAAAGCTTTTAAGCGCTTAGGGAGCTGGACTCTAGCTGCCGCATCATACAATCAAGGAATGTATGGAACCGATCGACAATTAGATAAACAAAAGGTAGATTCTTATTACGATTTACTGCTAAACTCAGAAACAAGTCGTTATGTTTTTCGAATTTTAGCAGTAAAAGAAATCATGGAAAACCCTCAGCGCTATGGCTATATCTTTGATTCTAAAGATCTTTATCAATATATACCAGTAAAAAAAATTGGACTTGATACCGCAATTGGAAACTTGGCTTTATTTGCTAAAGAATTGAATATCAATTATAAGATTTTAAAAATTCACAATCCGTGGTTGATTGAAAATCACTTGAATAATAGATCAAGGAAGTACTATGAAATAGAATTACCTGCAGAGGGGTACTACTAAATTTTCTTCATTTGTTGTTGAATCAATTTCATTTGACCACTCAACATGCCATGTTTATCTAGTTTTTTGGCTTCAGAAAGTAGAAGTTGAGCTTCTCTTTTTCTTCTTTTTTGGAGGTAAATTCCCGCCAAGCTCATTTTTGCCATAGCCATATCATGATTCATTGATAGACCTAACTTCATTGCTGATTTAAAATGTTTTTCAGCTTGTGTTAGATTTTTTTGAGATTCTATAATTCCGAAAAGATAATGATAATAACCCTGTTGTTTTTTCACAAGATTTTGTTCAATATTTGGAATGCGTCTAAGCCATTTTTCGGTACCTTCAAAATCTTGCTTTCGCAAACGTAAAAATGCCAAAAAAATAAGCTCATTTTTAAAGTAAATCAATATGAACATACCCGATAATAATAATAGCATAATACCATTACCAATATAATCATCAATAAAAAGTAATATTGCGTATGCTATTGAAAGAAGAGATAATATGAGCTTTATTATTTTTGGGAACATAATTAATTTTTCGTCAAAGGTAAAAAACAAATGAGAATTGTGGACTCATGTTTGTGAGACAAAAAAGATATTGTATATTTGCACGACTTTTAAAAGTAGAACGTTTCGGTCAAAAACATTATGAAAAGAACATTTCAACCCTCAAAAAGAAAGCGAAGAAACAAGCATGGTTTTCGCGAAAGAATGGCAACGGCTAACGGCCGGAAAGTTCTAGCTGCTAGACGAGCAAAAGGAAGAAAAAAAATATCTGTCTCATCAGAACCGCGCCATAAAAAATAATGGTAAACAAAACCTATATTAAAGGTGTTACTTTTCTTGAAGTAACACCTTTTTTTTATATTCACACGCTATATTTTAAATTATGCCAAAAGTAGATTCAGTAAAAAGTATTTTAGTATTAGGTTCAGGTCCCATTGTAATTGGGCAAGCATGTGAGTTTGATTATTCTGGTTCTCAAGCATTACGATCTCTTCGTGAAGATGGTATTGAAACTATACTCATTAATTCCAACCCAGCAACAATTATGACAGATCCTTCAATGGCGGATCATGTGTATTTGAAACCTTTAACTACAAAGTCAATTGTTGAAGTACTTAAAAAACATAAGGTTGATGCGGTATTACCCACAATGGGAGGGCAAACCGCTTTAAATTTATGTATTGAGGCGAATGATAAAGGTATTTGGGATGACTTTAAAGTTGCAATTATAGGAGTAGATATTGATGCCATACAGATTACTGAAGATCGAGAGAAGTTTAAACAACTCCTTAAGAAAATTAATATTCCAGCAGCTCCTGCCGAAATTGCAAATTCATTTTTAAAAGGGAAAGAAATTGCCCAGAGGTATGGTTTTCCATTAGTCATTCGGCCTTCTTTCACACTTGGGGGCACTGGTGCTTCTTTTGTCCATCGTGAAGAGGAATTTGGTGAATTATTAATTCGGGGGTTAGAAGCTTCACCTATTCATGAAGTATTAATTGATAAAGCTCTAGTAGGATGGAAAGAATATGAGTTGGAGCTTTTACGAGACAAAAATGATAATGTTGTGATAATTTGTACCATTGAAAATATGGATCCTATGGGGATACATACTGGTGATTCTATCACAGTAGCCCCCGCCATGACCTTATCTGACAAAACGTATCAGCGTATGCGTGATATGGCCATTAAAATGATGCGCAGTATTGGAGATTTTGCTGGAGGATGTAATGTACAATTTGCAGTTAGTCCAGATGAAAAAGAGGATATTATAGCTATTGAGATTAATCCACGTGTATCAAGATCATCAGCTTTAGCTTCAAAGGCTTCAGGTTATCCTATCGCTAAAATTGCTGCCAAATTGGCTATTGGGTATACTCTAGATGAGCTTGAAAATCAAATTACAAAATCAACGTCAGCTCTTTTTGAACCTACTCTTGATTATGTGATAGTTAAAATTCCGCGATGGAATTTTGATAAGTTTGAAGGGTCAGACCGAACACTTGGTTTACAAATGAAATCTGTTGGTGAAGTAATGGGAATTGGACGTTCATTTCAAGAAGCATTACACAAAGCAACACAGTCTTTAGAAGTTAAAAGAAACGGTTTGGGTGCTGATGGAAAAGGGCTAAAAGATTATGATCAAATTATTGAAAAGCTTACTTATGCTAGTTGGGATCGGGTGTTTGTAATTTATGATGCTATTCAAATTGGAATTCCCTTAGCACGTATTCATGAAATCACAAAAATTGATATGTGGTTTCTCAAGCAATATGAAGAATTATTCATGTTAGAAAAAGAAATTTCGAAGTTTACCATTGATACCTTAGAACGCGCCTTATTACTTGAAGCAAAACAAAAAGGTTTTGCTGATCGTCAAGTAGCCCATATGTTACAATGTAAAGAAAGTGAAGTCCATACCAAACGTAAAGAATTAGGAATTAATAGAGTCTATAAACTTGTTGATACATGTGCAGCTGAATTTGCTGCGCAAACACCATATTATTACTCTACTTTTGAGGAACAGCTCCAAATTCAATCTGGTCTGCCCTTTAGCGAAAATGAAAGTACTGTATCTGAACGAAAGAAAATTGTGGTATTAGGCTCAGGACCAAACCGTATTGGTCAAGGAATTGAGTTTGATTATTGTTGTGTACACGGGGTTTTGGCTGGATCAGAATGTGGCTATGAAACGATTATGATTAATTGTAATCCTGAAACAGTGTCAACAGATTTTGATACAGCGGATAAACTTTATTTTGAACCTGTGTTTTGGGAACATATTTATGATATCATACAGCATGAAAACCCTGAAGGAGTTATCGTACAATTAGGAGGGCAAACGGCACTTAAACTAGCTGAAAAATTAGATCGGTACGGTGTAAAAATTATTGGAACTAGTTTTCATTCTCTAGATTTAGCTGAAGATCGAGGTAGTTTTTCAAATTTATTAAAAGACAATAATATTCCTTACCCCGAATTTGGAGTAGCTCAAACCGCAGAAGAAGCTTTGGCTCTTGCGGATGAATTGGATTTTCCCATTTTAGTCCGACCGTCATATGTTTTGGGTGGACAAGGAATGAAAATTGTAATCAATAAACAAGATTTAGAAGCTCATGTGGTAGATTTATTACAAAAAATACCCAACAACAAATTGTTGCTTGATCATTATTTGGATGGTGCAATTGAATGCGAAGCCGATGCCATTTGTGATGGTGAAAACGTTTATATTATCGGGATTATGGAACACATTGAGCCCTGCGGTATTCACTCAGGCGATTCAAATGCTACTTTACCTGTATTTAATATTGGTGAATTTGTTTTACAGCAAATAAAAGACCATACTAAAAAAATTGCTTTAGCCTTGAATACCGTTGGATTAATCAATATTCAATACGCCGTTAAAGAAGATAAAGTTTACGTTATTGAAGCCAATCCAAGAGCTTCACGAACTGTTCCTTTTATTGCAAAAGCCTACAATGAACCCTACGTAAATTATGCAACAAAAGTTATGTTAGGAGAAAATAAGGTGACTGATTTTAACTTTAATCCTCAATTAAAAGGATATGCAATTAAACAGCCTGTTTTTTCGTTTAATAAGTTCCCTAATGTAAATAAACAGCTTGGTCCAGAAATGAAGAGTACGGGCGAAAGTATTCTCTTTATTGATAATTTGAAAGAAGATGCCTTTTATGATTTGTATGCTCGAAGAAAAATGTATTTGACCAAATAATATAAATTTCCTAGTTTTACAAGATAACTGATTGGGTATGCAAAAGATAGAAATGAAAGCAGTTTTTGGATTAATTGTATTGGCGATAATAACGCGTTTAATGCCACACCCACCCAATTTTGCTCCCATCACCGGAATTGCTCTTTTTTCAGGATATCATTTTGTAAACAAACGCATTGCTTTATTAATTCCCCTTGTAGGTCTTTTTATAAGTGATTTATTCATTGGGTTACATGCACTAATACCAGTGATTTATATGTCTTTTGTTTTAATTACTGTTATGGGTCTTTATGTTAAAAAACTTTCTTTACCAGAAGTTTTAGGGGCATCAATTTCTTTTTTTATTTTGAGTAATTTAGGTGTATGGTATTTTTATTATCCTCTAACTCAAGCAGGATTAATTCAATGTTTTATAATGGCACTTCCTTTTTTTGCGAATACCCTTGCAGGAGATTTATTTTACACTGCGCTTTTACAATTTTCTTTCGAAAAATTTATTCGTACCTCGGTATCCCATCAAAATTAGTGATTATCTTTGTTGCGAAGGTTCTTTTAACTAAGACTAAAAGGGAATTTGGTCAAAATCCAAAACTGTTCCCGCAACTGTAGACGCTTTTCGAAAGAATACTTTACACACCTTTGTCACTGTCAAAATTAGATGGGAAGACGTGTAAAAGATGTAAGTCAGGAGACCTGCCTTCAAAGTAAAATCGTTTTTTCTCTCGGGAAAAAGAGAAAACACATGTTGTAGTTCATGAAAGTTATTTTTACAATTGCATGCATTTTTATGCATTATGGTGCATTTTTGTATGCTCAACAAACGCAAGCTATTGACAGTCTTGATTCAACTTTAGAAATCAAGAAATTAGATGAGGTAGTAGTTACAGACAGTCGAGTACCCTTAAAACGTTCTCAATCTGGAAAGCCAGTAATAAAAATTAAAGAAAAAGAAATTGCTCAGTTTCAAGGACTGGGGCTGTCTGCACTTTTAAAACAATATGCAGGTATTGAAATAATTGGAAGTCAAGCATATGCTGGGCAAAATAAAACGGTTTCTTTACGTGGTGGGCGAAATCGTCAAGTTGTTTTATTAGTTGATGGTATACGAATTTCAGACCCATCTCGAATTGACAATGATTTTGATATTAATTATCTAACTCTTGATCAAATTGCTTCAATAGAAATTGTTAAAGGAGCTTCTAGTACACTTTATGGTAGTTCTGCAGCAACAGGAGTTATCAATATAACTACCAAAAAAACAGCGAAAGGTTTTGAAGTACAACTGCACAATTTAATTGGAACAAACAGAGTACAAAAGGGGACTTATAATTTAGCATATTTTCAACAACATCTTCAGTTGAGTCAAGGAACCGAAAAAGTTCAATCGAATATTTATCTTTCAAATCAGCGACAAGAGGGAATGAGCGCAGTTATTGGAACCGAAAAAGACCCTTATAACCAATTTAATTTTGGAGGATCACTTTTTACAAAACCCATTGAGAATATTGATTTTACTCTACAATTTGAACATGCCGAAATTAATTCCTCATATGATAATAGTTTTCCTTTGGAAGATGCTCTATTTCAATTTTTAACAACTCAAGATAGGGTTTCATTAGCATCAAATTACACATATTCTAAAGGAACCTTGGCATTAAGACTTGGGCATCAATCCGTTTTGAGAGACTTTCAAAGTGATTATCCATTTTCAACTCAGGCAAATAATACTCAGTTAGATATTTTTAATACTTATACTCTTGGAAAGCACATATATTCTATAATTGGTGGACTTTTTCAACGAAATAATGCTTCTTATGATGAAGATCAAAATGCTACACAATTGGATTTATATGCCAATTTTGTAACAATTTTTACCGACCGATTTCGAATTAATTTTGGAAGTCGTTGGAATTATCACAATGCCTACGGAAGCCATTTAACATATCAAATAAATCCTTCATTTCAATTAATTCAGAAGGAAAATAAAGCATTAAAATGGATGGGATCAATAGGTACTGCATTTATTTCACCAAGTCTTTATCAGTTGTATGATTCTTATTCTGGTAATTCTGAATTACAACCCGAGCAAAGTAAATCATATGAAACAGGGTTTGAATTTACAAGTTCAAAGTGGAGTTCATCGATACTTTATTTTATGCGAAACGAAAATCCGTCACTTATTTATGATTTAAGTACTTACCGATATCAAAATTCAATCGCAGAAGCAAACTATTTTGGCTGGGAATTTCAAGCGAATAGTACCTTTAATTCAAAAATTAATTTAAGTCAACAAATCACTTTGGTTGACACGGAGGGGGGCGATCTACGAAATTTACCTTATTTTTCAGCTCAAACATTTGCTACATATCAACTTACTTCTGATTGGAATCTTACGGGAAGATTTCAAATGGTAGGTAGTCGTTTAGGCTTAATTCAAGAAAAGGAATTAGATCCCTATCAAATAATTCACTTCAGTATTCAAAAAACATGGAAGCAGCATCCTTTGATTACTTATTTACATGTTACTAATCTTTTGGATTCTTATTATATAGAATTAGAAGGATATACTTCAAAAGGGCGTAATTTGATAGTGGGACTTCAATATCGATTTCCTTAATTCTTTTTTGAAAAATTGAAGTCCATAACCATTTTTTGTCTTTGAATAAGTAGTGGGTCTTCGATTAATAAATCTCTTGGTAAACTAGCATTGGGTATTGTAAATTTTCCTGTACCT
>JALRBW010000072.1 GCA_023257625.1 Flavobacteriaceae bacterium
TTTTATTTTACCTGCGCTTACAAGTTTTATGAATTTCAGTTGGGAAGTAAGGTTAGGGCCTAAGTCATGGTAATGTAAAAAGGCATCTTTTTCAAAGCCTACATTCACAAAAGCAGCATTAAGTCCCGCAACTGGTTTTCTGATTTTGGCAATAAAAATATCACCTACAGAAAACTCATTATCTTCCACTTCTTTATTAAGCTCAATTAATTTTCCATCCTTGAGCAGTGCAAAATCAACAACAGAGGAATGCGAACGTATAATTAATTCTTTATTCACTCTGATAATTTTTGTGTTTACCTAACTAAAAAGTTAGATTAACGGATTAAACAATAATTTTCAGGATTTTAACCTGTGGCAGTGATTACTACCTTTTCAATGAACTTTTGGATAATTTTTTAAGTGTTTTTACCCTACACTATTTTTTCTTGTGGCGATTCGCTCTTCTACGTTTTTTTCGTTTATGCGTCGCTACCTTGTGTCTTTTTCTTTTTTTACCACTCGGCATATACTAAAGTGTTAATGGGTTATAAATTATTTTGATACCGCTACTTTTGCTTTTACTCCTTGAGCAAAAATTTTGGCGGGTTTAAAAGAAGGAATATTATGTGCGGGAATTTTAAGAGCAACATTCTTAGAAATATTACGTCCTGTTTTTTCGGCTCGAGTCTTAATTATAAAGCTACCGAAACCTCTAAGATAAACGTTTTCTCCCTTTTCTAATGATCCCTTTATTTCTTTCATGAATTTTTCTACGGTAGCCTGGACATCGGCTCGGTCCAATCCGAGTTGTTCGGAAATATTGGCTACTATATCTGCTTTTGTCATATTTTTGTGTTTAAACGCAATAAAATTGAGGCTTGCAAATATATAAATTAAAATTATAAATTGCTCTGAATAAAGATTTTATATTAGACCTACAAAGGCTTCATAATTGACACTAAGCACTAAATAGAATTTGCATTTTACTCAAACACTTCTTGCATGGTATGCTGAATATAAGCGGGAATTTGAATGGCGATCTTCAAATGATCCCTATCGTATATGGCTATCTGAAATTATTTTACAACAAACTCGAACTTCACAAGGGGCACCTTATTATAACCGTTTTATAAAGACATTTCCTACAGTTTACGATTTAGCTAAAGCTCCTGAAGAAAAAGTATTGAAATTATGGCAAGGTTTAGGATATTATTCAAGAGCTCGAAATTTACATTCAACAGCTCAACAGGTGGTCAAGGAATTCCAAGGTGTTTTTCCGTCAAGTTTTAAAGATTTGATTAAACTAAAAGGGATTGGGGATTATACCGCTAGTGCAATTGCTTCAATTTGTTTTCGTCTTCCTCATGCTGTGGTAGACGGTAATGTATATCGCTTTTTATCACGTTTTTTTGGCATTGATACCCCTATTCATTCTGCTGGAGCCCAAAAAGAATTTAAAGAACGCGCAACTCAATTAATGGATATTAATGATCCTGGTACTTTTAATCAGGCTTTAATGGAATTGGGGTCCCTTATATGTTCTCCGAAAGCACCACAGTGTTCAATTTGCCCTTTTCAAAAGTCTTGTTATTCATTTTTACATGAGGCACAGTTTAATTATCCAGTAAAAATCAAAAAATATAAGATCAAAAAGCGCTTTTTTAACTATTTAATTCTCAAAGATGAAAATCAAACTATCGCATTTCAACAAAGAATAGAGAAAGGTATTTGGTTTAAATTATTTGAATTTCCATTAATTGAAACAGAACGGGATATTACTACTTACAAACAACTAAATAATCAATTTTATTTTAAAGAGCGATTTAATAGTATATCTAAAAAAGCATTTTTATGGAATAAAGAGCCCATTATTCATAAATTAAGTCACCAAACTTTATACATACGATTTTGGATATTTCCTCAAGTGGCAAATATTATGCAAGGGGTTTTAATTAAAGACATTCAAGATTATCCAGTACCCGTGGTACTTCAAAATTTTATTAGAGAATATTTCAAATTTGATACTTGAATACCTATATTTACTTTACACTAACCAAATCCTAAGAAACTATGAGCGGAACATTAAACAAAGTCATGTTAATTGGACACCTAGGAGATGATGTAAAAATGCATTATTTTGAAGGTGGTGGTTCCATTGGACGATTTCCACTGGCAACAAACGAAACCTACGTCAATAAGACTACAGGCGAAAAAGTATCTCAAACCGAATGGCATAATATTGTTGTTAGGAATAAAGCAGCGGAAATATGTGAAAAATATTTAAGTAAAGGAGATAAGATTTATATAGAAGGTAGAATTAAAACACGTAAGTGGAGTGGAGAGGATGGTATTGAAAGGTACTCAACAGAAATTAATGTTAACGAGTTTACATTTTTAACTACTAAAAAAGACAATTTAATGTCTTCTCAAGAACTTAATCAAGCCAATTCACCAAAGGATGAAGAGGTCTCTCCTGATTCGGATGATTTACCCTTTTAATTTTTAATTTTTTGGATTTAGACCCATTTCCTTTTTTATTAGTAATTGAAGTAGGCATCCCCATTATGTGGATCGAAATCATTTTAATTTTAATTTTATTGCTATGCTCAGCCCTTATTTCAGGGGCTGAGGTAGCTTTTTTTTCACTTCAATTAAAAGCATTAGAAGATCCAGAAGATAATTCTTTAGCGATTCAAAAAGTAATTGAACTATTACGGAAACCCAAAAGACTTTTGGCAACCATTTTGGTGGCCAATAATTTTATTAATATCGCTATTGTATTAGTTTTTAGTGTGATGGGAGAAGATCTTTTTAAGTCTATTGATAACCCCTATTTTATACTTTTTATTGAAGTAGGTATCATAACTTCTATCATTTTAATTTTTGGAGAAATCTTACCCAAGGTTTATGCTAATCGAAATGCATTAGCTTTTTCTACTAAAATGGCACCATGGATTATGGGTTTGGATAGGTATTTTTTGTTTTGGATAACGAAACCGATGAGTCAAATCACTATTTTTTTAGAACGCCGTTTAGGAGACACCACTCATCAGTTCTCTGTAGATAAACTTTCACAAGCATTAGAACTTACAGGCGATGATGAAACTACGCATGATGAACAGCGAATTTTAGAGGGAATAATTAATTTTGGTAATACTGAAACTCGAGAAGTTATGTGTCCAAGAATGGACATGTTTGCACTTTCTGATATTCAAACTTTGGAAGAAATCATCCCTTTAGTAGTAGAGCAAGGGTATTCTAGAATTCCTGTTTATAATGAAAAGAAAGACAATATTAAGGGAATATTATACATTAAAGATTTACTTCCTCATTTAAGTGAACCCCAATACAATTGGCAACAACATCTAAAACCCCCGATCTATGTGCCTGAAAACAAAAAACTAGATGATTTACTTCGTGAATTTCAACAGAAAAAAATTCATTTGGCTATTGTTGTAGATGAATATGGTGGGACTTCTGGGCTTATTACCCTTGAAGATATTATGGAAGAAATTGTTGGGGATATTAGTGATGAGTTTGATGAAGATGACCTTAGCTATTCTAAAATTGACCCCTACACTTATGTTTTTGAGGCCAAAATTAGTTTAAAAGACTTTTTCAAAATTATTGCATTAGAAGACACCACCAGATTTGATTCCGTTAAAGGTGATGCAGAAACTTTAGCAGGATTACTTCTGGAAATTGCAAAAAAATTTCCAAAAAGAGGTCAGAAAATAAAATATAAAGGATATATTTTTTCTATTGAAGATGTTGAGCAAATGCGAATAAAACAAGTAAAAGTCTCACTACCAAAAAATATACCTTCAGCCTAATGAAGCTTTTCTTTGGACTTTTAATTCTTTTTTTCATTGCCTCTTGTTCTGAAGATCTTCAGCCCAAGCCCCAAGGTTATTTTCGGTTAGATTATCCAACTCCTCAATATCAAAAAACAAATCATTACTATTTTTCATTTGATCAAAATACATTTTCGAAAACAGAAGTAGAAAAAAAACAGACCCCCAAAATTGTCTATCCACAGATGAAAGCGACGTTGTATTTAAATTATAATGCAGTGCAAAATAATTTAGATTCTTTACTGAATGATGCATATCGCCTTCCCTATAAACACCTCTCAAAGGCAGATGCCATTCCCGAAAAAATTTTTATAAATGAAGATAAACGTGTATTTGGCACGTTGTTTTCGGTGGTTGGCAATGCCGCTTCCCAACATCAGTTTTATTTGACAGATAGCCTTCAGCATTTTTTAGTAGGGTCACTCTATTTTTATGCCAAACCCAACTACGATTCTCTTTATCCCGCAGTGTACTATTTAGAAAAAGATATTATTCGTTTAATGGAAACTGTAGAGTGGAAACAGCGATAAGGAGTAAAGAGAAGTGCCTTAGAATTCTCCACTTTTTCCTTTAGAGTAATGTTTCTTTGTTAATGAAAGGAAAAGCAAAGAAACTAAGCTAACAGAGTAAAAAGCCTTGGGAATCATTTCAATTTTAAATAAAACATTGCCCTAGTGTCAAGAATGTTAATCAAAAAAATGCATTTTTGCATCCAATGCATACAAATACGACCAAGTGGTTTTACCTCATCGCACTATCACTGATTTGGGGAAGCTCTTATATATTAATAAAAAAAGGATTAGAAGGGTTAACCCCACTGCAATTAGGTTCCATTAGGATCACTTTAACTACAATAATTTTGTGTGCAGTAGGCTGGAAACAAGTTGTAACCATTCCAAAAAAAGCATGGAAATGGATTGCAGTAACCGGTTTTTTTGGCACTTTTTTTCCTAACTATTTATTTGCTTTCGCTGAAACTGAAATTGATAGCGCTGTTGCTGCAGTTCTAAATGGAATGACTCCTTTATTCACCCTTTTATTAGGGGTTCTTTTTTTTAGCGCTCAACTGCGTTTGAAACAAACATTGGGGGTGTTTGTCGGTTTTTTGGGAACACTGGTTTTATTATTTCGCGAATTTAATTTTCAATCAGGAACAGGAAGCCTGTATGGCATATTGGTTATCGGAGCGGCTTTTTGTTATGCCGTAAATGTGAATGTGATAAAGTATAAACTCCAAGGTATATCTGCAATGGCAATTGCTATAGGCAATTTTCTGGTTATTTTACTTCCCGCCTTAGCCGTTTTATCTGTGTCTAATTTTCCGTTTGAAGGTGTTCTATCCGATCCAAAAATAACTACTTCGATGGGATATATTTTCATTTTAGCTGTTTTGGGCACAGCTCTAGCTAAAGTTATGTTTAATAAGTTAGTCGCTATCTCCTCTCCAGTTTTTTCAATTTCAATAACCTATTTATTGCCTGTGGTTGCAATAGGATGGGGAATGTTAGATGGAGAAGTATTTACACTTCTTCAATGGTTAGGATGTCTTTTTATTTTGTTGGGAGTGTATTTGGTAACAGAAAAAACACCCCAAAAAAGGGGTGTTTAATGTATTGTTCTCAATAGACTACTTAAATACTGTTGGATCTATCGGAGTATTAAATTCAAATGTGGTAGTGTTAAATTCCACCGCCTCTGGTCCTAAACTCATTGAAAAAGAGTGGGGTACTAGCACACCGTTTACCATTTTGTAATTGTTGAAGTTAATACTGCTTGTTTGGGAATTTCCCATTAATTCAACGGTTTGACGGCTTTGTACCTTTAAAAAACTTTCTGTATCGTAAAAATTAGTCAATGCATTTGAAATTTTAACTTCATAGGCGTCTTTACCCTCAATTTGAGTTATTCCCATTAATTCTACCTGGTCTTCTTCTAAAGAAAGTTCCAGAAATATATCAGCATCTTGAAGCATCAATTCTAATGATTCTCCGGAAAAATCAAGACGTTGACCTTGAACTTCCATATAAGCATACTCTGAATTAACGACTTGTTTTTGAAGTACATTCCCCATCATTTTGGTCTCTACCAAAGATTGCTTTTTATCTGTTTTTTGTAAAACCATTTCAATTTTAATTCCCTGAAAGGAAGCTTCAGATTGGGTTTTTATAGAATGAATGGCACTGAGATTTTCTTTCCCTCCAATTGCATTGATATAGCCATCAATTACACTTTTAGCAGTCAACCCTTCAGGCATCATACTTGTATAATCAGGCTGTTCAACCAACACACCGTATTGATCACGATATTCCACGGGCAATATCTTTCCCTTGTACGAAATGTTTTCTATTCCATCCAAAACATCTCGACCATTTCCTGTTATCACAATTTGGGCCTTATCCAACAAAAAATATTTTTTTGCTACACGCTGAACATCTTCAACACTCACCTTGTTTAGATTTTGTAAAAAAGTTCGGTAAAAATCAGGATCAAGATTTTCGGTCTTTATGGTATAAGTATACCGGGCAATGGTTTCGGGATCTTCTAAACCAATTACAAAACTTCCAGCATATTTTGCTTTAATTAGCTCTAATTCTTCTTTGGTAACGGGTTCAAATGCGATACGATTTATTTCATGAATTAATTCAACTACAGCGCTATCGGTTACCGCATTTCGAACACTGGTAGAAGCCTTAAACCTCCCTTTCGTTTTATTGGATGGCCTAATTTGAGAATAGGCGCCATAAGTAAAGCCTTTATCTTCTCTTAAATTAAGGAAAAGACGGGCTTCACCCCCACCCCCTAATATTTGATTGGCAACAATTACGGGGAAATAATCAGGATTTTTTTTATCTAGGGATACGGTATTCAATACGGCAAGTTCAGACTGAACGGAGTTAGGCATATCAACAAAAACTACTTTGGTAGCTTCGGCATTTACGGGCGTTTCAAAGGAGGTAACCTCAGTCTTTTTTGCTTTCCAAGAACCAAAAGCAGTTTCAATTTCTTTTTTTATGGTATTGGAATCAAAATCACCAACTATAGTGATATACCCCTTTTTAGGGTTGAAATTAGTTTCATAGGCTTTTTTAACATCCTCTAGCGTAACATTATTAACGGTTTCTTTTGAGAGGTACTCTCCATAGGGGTGGTTAACTCCATAAGAGACTAAATTTTGGACTCGATTGGCTACTGTAGTCACATCCTTTTCAGATGCTTCTAGTCCGGTTAATAATTTTGTTTTTTCTTTCTCAAATTCTTCAAGAACAAAGTTGGGATGAATAGTTGCATCAGCTATTAGAGTTAAAATTCTAGAAAAATACCGCGAAAGTACACTGGCATGAGCACCATCAGTATTAAAATGGAAATGGGCACCCATATAATCAACTTCTTCTTCAAAATTATTTTTAGAAATTGAGGTTGATCCTTTTCCCATCATTGTGGAAAGCAAGGTGTTCGTTCCCGCTTTTTTTCCTTCAACCCTCAAGGGATTATCTATAGTTAAACTAATTGATACTTGAGGGAGTTTACTGTTTTTTACAAGCAAAACAGTTAGCCCGTTTTTTAGTATAAAACTAGTGGGATCATTTAGTTGAATTACAGGGGCAGGGCCTGGCTCTGGTTGTTTTGTTCGATCAATTTGAGCATTACTATAGCTTAAGGCAAAAACGGCAACCAGTAAAAGACTGTATTTTTTCATGATTCTTTATTTAGATTCGGGTAAAAAATGAAGAGACAAACGTTGATTGGGATTCAAGTATTTTTGAGCTACGGCTCTAATTTCTTCTCGGGTTATGGAACGGTAAATATCAATTTGAGAATTTATCAAATTTGTATTTCCGTAAAAGGTATAATTCTCAGCCAATGAATTTGCAATGCTTTCAATAGAAGCATTGGAAGAGACAAAGTTTGATTCAAATTGATTTCTCAATTTTTCAAAATCCTTTTCGGAAATTAAATCCGTTTGAATTTTTAAAATTTCTTCATCAATCTCATCACGAAGGGCATCAAGAGAATTTTCTCCTAAAGGAAGGGTTAACACAATATAAACACCATAATCTTCAAGACTCATATTGAATGCTGCAACTTGTAAAGACATCTTTTTTTCATCCACCAATTTTCGATAAAGTTTAGAACTGTTTCCATCGCTTAAGTAAGAGGAAATCATGTTCAATACTTTAGACTCACGTGTTGTTCTATTTGGAATTCTATAAGCTGTGAAAAGCGCGGGTATCTGAATGTTTTTATCAAAAGCCTCTCCTTGCAGGGCTTCTACAATAGGCTCTTCAACTATTTTAATGCGTTCTACAGGAGGACCTGCTGGGATATCATTAAAATAATCGTAAATCATTTTTTTTGTTTTTTCGATATCCAGATCACCAGCTACTACCAAAACGGCATTGTTAGGGTTGTAGTAAGTGTTGTTAAAATCAATAAACTCATCTAGAGTAGCGGCATCCAGGTCATCATTACTCCCAATAGGAATTCTATTGTAAGGATGTTTAGAAAAAATCCTTGCTCGTACTTCTTCCATCCAACGCCCATAGGGGCTATTATCATAACGCATTCGTTTTTCTTCTTTCACAACTTCATTTTGGGTTTCAACGCCAATTTCATTGATCACGGGATGAAGCATTCGTTCAGATTCAAGCCAAAGGCCCAATTCTAAATTGTTAGAAGGGAAAACTTCGTAATAATAGGTGAAATCATCAGTCGTATAGGCATTGTTTTGCCCTCCGTTAGAGGAAACGATAGAAAACCATTTTCCACGCTCTATATTTTGGGTACCTTCAAATAAAAGGTGTTCAAAAAAGTGTGCAAATCCTGTACGATTTTCTTTTTCATCTTTTGATCCCACATGGTAAAGAACAGATGTGACAACTATTGGAACAGTATTGTCTTGATGAAGAATAACATGTAGACCATTCTCTAAATCGTATTCTTCAAAATGAACTTGCTGTGAATAAGAAAGAATTCCGGTAAAAAAGAGAAGGGCAATAATACAATTTTTCATAGTAAGAATTTAGGGTTGAACTTCAGAATCAGATTTTTGAACAAACTTCGTTCGATGAAAGTACTAAATTAATACATTTGAGTGATTCTAATTTAAAATAATGTTATGCGATACTCAATTTTATCAATTTTATTTCTTTCCACAATGGCTTTGTTCGGGCAAGCTAAATATTCAAAAATTCTTAACGATATTGACAGTCATAAAAGTGAATATGCTTCAGTTGCACAACAAATTTGGTCATTTGCTGAGATGGGCTACCAAGAAGAACAAAGCAGTGCTTTACTTCAAAAAACTTTGGAAAATGAAGGATTTACAATTGAAAAAGGAGTTGCAGAGATCCCAACAGCATTTATTGCTTCGTTTGGCTCGGGATCTCCAGTTATAGCAATTTTAGGTGAATATGACGCATTACCTGGTTTATCTCAACAAGCTGTACCCTATAAACTAAGTAATAATGGAAAAGCAGGCCATGCTTGTGGGCACCATTTGTTTGGGACTGCTTCAGCCGCAGCCGCAATTGCGATAAAAAAATATTTAGCAGATAACAATAAATCGGGAACTATAAAGTATTATGGTTGTCCCGCAGAAGAGGGGGGTTCTGGAAAAGTATATATGACAAGAGAAGGGTTATTTAATGATGTAGACGTTGCCCTCCATTGGCATGCAGATAGTCAAAATTCAGCTAGTGTAAGACCAGCATTAGCAAATAAATCTGCAAAATTCAGATTCTATGGTGTATCCGCTCACGCAGCTGGAGCTCCAGAAAAAGGGAGATCTGCACTGGATGCAGTTGAAGCTATGAACGTAATGGTAAATATGATGCGTGAACATGTGACTGAAAGTACTCGTATTCATTACGTAATAACTCAAGGAGGGAAAGCTCCTAATGTGGTCCCTGATTTTGCTGAGGTATATTATTATGCACGTCACAAAACAAGAGATGAAGTGGTTCGTGTTTTTGATCGAATTGTTGCTGCAGCTGAAGGAGCTGCTCTTGGTACAGGAACAACAATGGATTATGAAATGATTGGAGGAACTCATGAATTGTTATTTAATGAAGTACTTCAACCCTTGGTACACAAAAATTTAGTGACCGTAGGTGGATATCAATATAATGCTGAAGAAAAGGCATTTGCAGAGCAAATTGCAGAAAGCTTAGGAAACGAATTAGATACCCGTTTTGTTGAAGGAGTTGCTCCTTATGATATAGGAGGAAAAGCAGGAGGGTCTACTGACGTTGGCGATGTTAGTTTTGCGGTTCCTACAGCAGGTCTTCGGGCAGCAACATGGGTGCCTGGAACTCCCGCACACAGTTGGCAAGCAGTGGCTGCAGGAGGAACCGAAATTGGAAATAAAGGAATGATGATAGCTGCAAAAACACTGGCCTTAACAGGTATGCAACTCATTGACAACCCAAAAATCATAAAAGAGGCTAAAGACAATTTTATCCAAAAAAGAGGCGAAAATTTTATTTATAAACCTATGATAGGCGATCGCAAACCTGCTTTAAATTATAGAAATTAATATTATGAAAATTACAACTATTTTTTTACTTACTCTGCTCAGCTTTTCTCTTCAGGCGCAAGTATTTTCTTACGTTTCTGTAAAAGACGGAGAAGAAATTACTCACCGAATTATAATGGATGAACAATATTTTATTGAAACACAATTTTCCACAAGCCCTCCTAAATTTGTACTTACCCGAGGTGGATTTTATACTCAAAAAGGACAAGCCATAGAGGTTTCCCTTGAATTTAATTCCAACTTTGAAAAAGATGGAATTAAAAATTTAGAAATTCTTCTCTCTTCTAATTGGAAATTGATTTCTAAATCTCCTATAGATTTAAATGGTAAATGGCTGATGGCAGGAAGAGTAACCGATGATGGAGAAAATAGGAGAAATATAACTGCTCCTAGAAAAACAATGAAATTTCTAAAGGACGGTTATTTTCAATGGATTGCGTTTAACACAGAAACATTTCAATTTTTTGGATCTGGGGGAGGTTTTTACACTGCCGAGAACCAAAAATATACAGAGCATATTGAATATTTTTCTCGAAATAATGAAACCGTTGGAAAGGTTTTGCCCTTTTCTTATAACCTAAAAACTTCTGATTGGTATCATAGCGGAATGAGCAGTAAAGGCGAACTCATGCGTGAAATATGGACAAAACGTATGGATAATCCCCATCAGTAATGTAAATTTGCAACAAAACTGCCCCAGTTACGCATTGATTACTGAACATGATTGATTTAACATCATTAATTTCTTTACTCACTTTAGAGCAAAAGGATGAATACCACTTTATAGGTCAAAACTATAAAACTGCTTGGGGCCGTGTTTTTGGTGGCCAAGTTTTGGGTCAATCATTGTATGCAGCTTACCAAACCGTTCCCAAAGACCGAATTGCTCATTCAATGCATGGGTATTTCATTTTAGGGGGAGATATTTCTATTCCAATAACGTATCATGTAGACACAATTCGAGACGGAAGAAGTTTTACCACACGAAGAATTGTTGCCTATCAAGAAGGGAAAGCCATTTTTAACATGGCGGCATCTTTTCATGTTGATGAAGGTGGTGTTGATCATCAAATCACGATGCCCAATGTATTGACTCCAGAATTATTATTAACTGACATTCAACAAGCTCAACCCATACAAGAACAAGATCCTGAACGATATCATCGTTTAATGATGGCACACCCTAAAGTTTTTGAATTTCGCCCAGTTGGTAAAGCTATTTATCTCGAAACACAAAACAAACCCCCACAATCTCATATTTGGTTTAAAACCTTAGAAAAAATTAATGCCAACATCCCTCTTCAACACCAATTATTAGCCTTTGCTTCAGACTATGGATTACTTTTAACAGCAACTCTTCCCCATCGGAAAGAATTTGCTCATGAACGGATTTATTATGCAAGTATAGATCATGCTCTTTGGTTTCATCGGGATTTTTCAATTGATGATTGGCTACTCTATTCTATTGAAAGTCCAAGTGCTTCTAATGCACGAGGTTTTTCTAAAGGAAGTATTTTCAACCGTTCAGGTACTTTAGTTGCTTCTGTGTCACAAGAAGGATTAATGAGAAAATTTAAATGATGGAGTATATAAGGAGAATCTTTTTATTATTTGTAATTACACTTTTTTTTAATTCACATCTTATCGCTCAAAAATATGAGCGCTTGAATGGAGCTTGGAATGCGGCCTTTATAGACCAAGAAATTAATGATAAAGTTGATTTTAGAGTTGAACTTCACTTCAGGACAATTGATTTTGTTTCAGTGTGGGATCAAAAAATTTTTCGTCCGCAACTTATTTTTAAAGCATCAAAAAATGTACAATGGTTTGCTGGATACAGTTATCTACGAAATTTTAATGCAGATGTAATGGCTGACCCAAGAGTTAGAACGGAACATAATCTTTGGGAACAGGTATTGTACAAAACCCCTTTAAATAAAGGATTTTTTGCCACATGGATTCGTTTAGAACACAGGTTACAAGAAGCACTTCCTCTACAAAAAGAAAAGGCATTAAAATCTTTTGATTTTTCGAGTCGAATCAGATTTCGAGTCATCTATGATCGACCGTTGACTACTACAGAAGTAAAGTTACCCACTTCTTTTGTTTTTTATAACGAAGTATTTTTATTGATGAATCCCAATGGAATTCCAAACCAATTCAATCAAAATTGGACTTTTTTAGGTATAAAATTAGACCTAAATAAAAAGATAACCCTAAATACAGGTTTTCAAAAAAATACGATAAGTAAAAGCAGTGGTAACTTTCTTATAAATAGGTTATGGAATACTACCCTTTTTTACAAATTGTAATTTAATAGTCTTTTAGATAGACAGTTTTAAATTCAATTAGAAATTTGTAGCTTCAATAAAAATTTAAATATGCGAACTCTTTTAAGTCCCATCTTTTTTCTGCTATTTGCTTCTTTTGTTAATGCACAATCCCCTTTCTTTTCATCTGAAAAAGGATATTGGGTTAGTACAGACCTCCATATTCATACTGTTTTTTCTGATGGAAATGTTTGGCCTACACTTCGTGTAGAAGAGGCTCGAAGAGAGGGTCTTGATCTTATTGCAATGACAGAACATCTTGAATATCAACCCCATGCAGAAGACATTCCTCATCCAGATAGAAATCGTTCTTTCAATATTGCAACAGAAGGGCTTCGAGAAACAGATAAATTACAAGTCATAAATGGTTCAGAAATTACTCGCGAAATGCCTCCAGGGCACATCAATGCAGTTTTTATAAAAGATGCAAATGCATTACTTCATTCAGATTCCCTTTCAGGAATTCAACAGGCCAACAAACAAGGGGCATTTGTATTTTGGAATCATCCTAATTGGGATGCTCATCGTGACGATGGAATTGCAAGATTAGAGCCATTTCATCATTATTTAATAAAAAATGGATTACTTCATGGAATTGAAGTAGTAAATGAAACTACATATTCTGAAGAGGCTTTTCAAATTGCATTAACTCACAATTTAACCATTATTGGCACTTCAGATATCCATGGATTAACTGATTGGGCGCATCATATTGCAAAGGGAGGACATCGTCCAATGACCTTTGTTCATGTAGAAGAAAGAACACCAGAAGCTGTTAAAAAAGCCCTTTTTGATCGAAAAACAGTTGTTTGGTTTAATGATATGATTTTAGGAAAAGAAGAATCAGTTAAAAAAGTACTTTCAGAGAACCTTTTCGTTGTAAACCCCTCATATCCAAAAGACAAAACAATTTTAGGGTTCGATTTAGTTAACAAAAGTGCACTCCCAATTCAACTCGAATATATAGGGTCTTATAGTTTTCATGAGCATGCATCTGTATTTACAATTCCACCCTATTCCAATATGAAATTGAAAATAAAAACCAAATCAAATAATACCTCAATAGAGTTACCTTTTCGAGTATTAAATGCTTACGTAGGACCTAAAAAGAATCTCACCCTATCACTTAAGACTAAATAATTTGAGAAAGTAGTATTTTCGAAGTGTAGAATTAATTGACAAATGATCAAAGACAGTAATTTTCGTCCACTACCCGATTTTTTAACTATTCAAAATAGTTCAATTGAAGGACTTGGGCTTTTTGCTACAGAAAACATTAAAAATGGAACTGATTTTGGGATGACTCATATTTATGATCAAAGGTTTAAAGATCATTACATTCGGTTGCCCTTGGGAGCCTTTATAAATCACCATGAAATTCCGAATTGCAAGGCTGTTTTTTCTGAGGAAGATAAAGTTCTTGGAAAAATAAAACACATCCGTATTATTGCAACTAAAGATATTGCCAAGGGAGAAGAAATTACGGTAAAGTACGTCATCAACAAGTTGGACAATCCAAATTGGGAGCACGAATATGAGGCTACCCAATAAATCCCTAAGCTCTTAAATGGCGTTCAAGCAATAGCCAGTAGAAAAATCCAAATACTAGACAAATCGATTTTAAGTAACGCATTTTCTTTTTTTACAAAATTCAGAAAACACTTTAGTTTTTTCATTACGAAATGGTTAACGAATTGAAAACAAATTAGGTTACAACTGGTTGATCATCACTGTAGTTTTTATAAGTGTTTGAAGACACTATAAAAATTAACTGTTGTACAGTGTCCCAAAGATCAATATATTGAGTATATAAAGGAGTAATTCCAAAACGAATAAAATGCGGAGGCCTAAAATCGGGAATAATTTTAACCCCTCGAACCTTTTCATCTAAAAGCGCCTGACAAATAGGCCATGCATCTTTATGAGAAATAGATACGTGCGAACCTCTTTCATAAGGATGTAGTGGAGTTTCTAAAGTAAAGCCTATTGGGAGTAACTGGGCTTCAATCAAAGAAATAAAGTAATTAGATTGAGAAATACTCTTTTGTTCTATAGCTTTAATTCCAGCCTCTAAAATAAGATCTACTCCAGCTTCAATTGCTGTTAGAGATAATATGGAGGGGGTGCCTACACCAAAACGTTCAATGGTTTGTGAGGGATTAAATTGGGAACTAAAAGTAAATGGTGATCGATGTCCAAACCAGCCCTTAATAGGATTTGAAAGCAAAGAAATGAGTTTTTTATGAACATATAAAAATGCAGGTGATCCAGGGCCCCCGTTCATATATTTATAGGTACAACCAACAGCTATTAGAGTTTTCGTTTCTTTACAATCAATTGTAATAGCACCTATGGCATGACTAAAATCCCAAACTATTATACTGTTATGCTTTAAAGCCCATTGGTTTAATAATTTTAAAGGATAGCGATATCCACTTTTGTAGGATACAAGGCTAAGGCAATAAATACCTGGTTTATCCTTTATCCTTTTTTTTAAAAGTTTAAGTTCTGCATGGTTTTCTTGGGAATATGAAATTACACTCATTTCAAGGGATTCATTTTTAGCAATTCCCTCTAGGATATATAAATCAGAGGGGAATTGTAAGGAATCGGTACCCAAATGATTTGAAAATTGTTTGGATTGAAGTAAAGCATAAATTACCTGATACAATCGAATAGAAGTTGATTCTCCTATTATAATTTCATCAGAATTGAGATTGAGAAGCCTTGCATATTTAGAAGCAATTTGATTTGGCCGATCTAGCCAATGAAAATTCCAACTACTAATTAAAGTTTTACCCCATTCTTCTGTTACAGCAGTAACCAGATTTTCTTTTGCTTTAAGGGGTAGCTTCCCAAGGGAATTACCATCTAAATAAATTTCATTTGGAGTATGATAAAAGGCATTTCGAAAGAATTTTAGTGGGTCTTCAGTGTCCTTTTTTAAAGCATATTGTTTGTCATTCATCTGCTACAAGAGGTTCTATATGAGTTAAAATTTCATTTACCCATTCGGTATATTGTAAACCACTGGGGTGAAGACCGTCGCTACCAATCCATTCAGGATGATTTTCTACCCTTCTACTTAGGGGTGTAATATCAATAAATAATACCTCTTTAAGAGCACAAATTTCATAAATAACTTGATTGAAATCATCAATTTCACGGCTTATTTGTTCTTGATTCCTGTTTTTTGCAAAAGGCATTTTTCCCCAATCAGGGATGGAGAGGACAAACAACCTTTTTTTATTATTACCATTAAAAGAAAGAGCAAGATCAATTAACGTTTCAAATTCCTCTTTGAAATTTTCAATTGGCCTATTTCGGTACTGATTATTAACACCTATCATCAAGGATACCCAGTCGTAGGGATAATTTAAAATTTGATTATCAATACCTGTTTTCAATTCATCCGTAGTCCATCCAGTTTTGGCAATAATTTCAGGTGCTGAAAATGCGATTCCAATAGCATTCAATTTTTTTGATAATTGAACTGGCCAACGATCATTTTCATTTACACTCTCTCCAATTGTATAACTGTCACCTAAGGCTAGATAGCTATAAGAGGGTTTCTCTTTAACTGTACAATTCAAAAAAAATATAAATACAATGAATTGAATAAAAAGAAATTCTTTTTTCATTTTCAATCTTTTTTTAAAATTAACTATAAATTTAAAAAGACACTGTTTTTATTGAAAAGTGGACATGCTATGTTTTTTTAAAAAATGACTTTCTATAATCTATTTACATTGGATAATTAGATATCTTGTGGAGCAAACTTTTAAAATAATGAGAAAACTATTAGCGTTCCTATTATTTTCCTCTACTATTGTTGCTCAAATTACCTTAACAACAATACCATTACCCAAAGAAATTGAGGAAACTTCTGGGCTTGAGCGACGTGGTGATTTATTTATTACTCATAACGATTCAGGTGATGAGCCTCGAATTTATTTTTTTACTGAAGATGGAAAAATTGTAAAATCTATAGAGTTTTTTACAATGAAGAATAAAGACTGGGAGGACATAGCCGCTGATGAAAACCATTATTATATTGCAGATACAGGAAATAATTTTGCTACACGTGAAAATTTAAGGATTTATATTCTTGATTCTGATTTTAATTATGAGGGGGTAATTAAAATAAAATACGCAGCCCAAACTACTTTTTCAAAAGAATCACTAAATGAGTATGATGCAGAAGCTCTTGCTGTTGTAGGTGAAGAATTAATATTATTTTCAAAAAACAGAAAAACGCTTCAATCTGCCTTGTATCGCATCCCCAAAACTCCTGGAGAGTATACATTAAGACCCGAAACCTTCTTGGCAACAAATGCTTTAGTGACTGCTGCAGATTATAATCCAGCACTTGATCTGATGGTATTGACAGGGTATACTTTTAATGGTGATCAATTTTTTTATACTCTAAAAGATTTTGTAAAAAGAGGATGGGAGAATCTTGAACTTAAACGTTATTTGATTCCTGTAAAACCTGCCCAAATAGAGGCAGTTAAAATTGATACGACTTCACGTTTTTGGGTTACCTCTGAAAGTGAAGAAAAAGGAACACCTCGATTATTTTTATTAGAGTTGAAAGAATAAAAGAGTATATAAAGTAATTGGTTAATATGGATTTTTAAGAATCAATAAATGAGCACATCTTTAGATATTTTAGGAAACGCAGAATGGTGTAGTTTTCACACCTTAAAAATACCAGCAATAAAAGCTCGAATTGATTCTGGGGCAAAAACTTCTTCAATTCAGGCATCGAATATTAAAAAATTTAAAAAAGGAAATCAATCTTGGGTAGCATTTGAAATTAACCCATTACAAGACAATTTGAGTATTAGTATAGCATGTGAAGCAGAAGTTTTAGACACTCGTTTGGTAAAAAGTTCTTCTGGAATTTCTGAAAAGCGTTATGTTATAAAAGCTCCCATTCAAGTAGGAACGTCGAAATTTGATATAGAATTGACTTTAGCAAATCGCGATGGTATGGACTTCAGAATGTTACTTGGACGAGAAGCTATGAGGGATCGATTTCTTGTAGATCCATCAAAAAGTTATTTGAAGGGACAGGTTCCGCAATCTGAATTAGACAAGATGTACGCCCATTTAATGTACCATAAAACAGGGCTAAAAATTGGTCTTTTAGCGTCAGATAAAAACTTATACAGTAATAAAAGACTTATGGAAGCTGGTATTGCTCGTGGTCATGAAATGCATTTTTATAATATCCAGCAATGCTATATGAGATTAGATACTTCATTTCCAGAAGTTCGATATCGCGGAGGGAGTATTTTACATGATTTAGATGCTGTGATTCCAAGAATTCGTCCTAGTATGACTTTTTATGGATGCGCATTATTAAGACAATTTAAAGCTGTTGGCACTTATTGTTTAAATTCGGACACCTCAATTTCACAGTCGCGAGATAAGTTATTTTCAACACAGCTTTTTTCAGCGAACAATATCCACATACCAATAACAGGATTTGCAAAATCTCCGTTAGACACAAAAGATCTTATTTCTATGGTTGGTGGAGCTCCATTAATCATAAAATTATTACAAAGCGCTCAAGGAAAAGGAGTTGTTTCTGCAGAAACTAATAAAGCTGCGGAAAGTGTAATCAATGCATTTAAAAGTCTTCAAACCAATATTTTGGTACAAGAATTTATAAAAGAAGCAGCAGGAAAAGATTTGCGATGTTTTGTTGTTAACGGTAAGGTTGTTGCTGCTATTGAACGAACTGCTCAAAAAGGTGAATTTCGATCAAATATACATATGGGAGGTAGTGCCAAAAAGGCTAAAATTACTGCAGAGGAAAGACGCCTAGCTGTTAAAGCAGCAAAAATTTTAGACCTTAGTGTGGCTGGAGTTGACATCATTCGTTCCAATAGAGGCCCGTTACTTTTAGAGGTAAATTCATCACCTGGTTTGGAAGGAATTGAAGCTGCTACAGGGCAAGATATAGCGAATCAGATGATAATTGCTATTGAAAAGAAATTAAAATACCATCATTCTTATAGTTTAAAAACTGAAAAAAATAGATTGTGATACCGAGGAAAACATCGCTAAAAATTAGAAAAACCCATCGTTATCTTGGGGTTATCATTGGGATTCAATTTTTAGCATGGACTATTTCAGGACTTTATTTCAGCTGGACAGATATTGATGAAATTCACGGCGATCATTTTTTGAACCCCAAATATACACCTCCTGAATTCTTATCCTTATATCCCTTAGATAGTATAAAAATACCTATAGTTACACTAGAATTACTTAATATTAATCAAGAGCCTTTTTATTGGATAAATAATGAAATATTACTAAACGCTAATAAAGGAACGATAAAAAAAAATATTACTGAGCAGGAAGCTTTAGCCGTAGCATCCTCACATCTAATTTCAGGATTAGAAGTTTCAAAAGTTGAATTGATTACAAAAACCGATCCTCATCATGAATTTAGAGGAAAACCCTTACCTGCATATGCTATTCATTATAATCATCCAGAAAAACTAGTGGCCTATGTTGATGCTAGAAATGGAACCTTTCAAAGGGTGCGTCATGAGCAATGGAGATGGTTTGATTTTTTATGGATGGGACACACAATGGACTACAAAGGGCGTGATGATTTTAACACCTTACTTTTACGTATTTTCTCTTTATTTGGAGTATGTACTGTATTAAGTGGGTTTTTACTTTGGGGTACCAGTTCACCCACATTGCGAAAATTGATTAAACGCAATTAGGAGTCTTTTCTCTTTGATATTTTAAAAAAATGTTATTGGAAATTATAAACCTAATATTATCATTATCAAACTTCTATTTTTTTAACTAAGATCATTAAAGAGAGATTGCGTATTTTTAAACCTCATAATAATTTATGGAAACGATTTCATTTCTTCTGATTGCTGTCTCTACAATAATATTAATATTACTTTTCTTTCGAAAAAACACAACCCTTTCACAAGATCATAGAAATCTACTAAACGAACTTCTGCAGAAGGAATTCTTATTTAACCGTGAAGAGCTTTCAAAGCGTCTAAAAGAAAACAGAGATGAGCTTACCCAAAGCCTAGAGCGACTCAATGAAACATTAGTAAAAAAGGCAAAAGATGACCGAGAAGAACTTCGGGCAACATTGAAAGAATTTGAGGAAAGTTTTTCCAAAAATGTAGAAGCTTTTAATTTACTTCAAAAAGAGAAGTTTGATCAGATGAAGATCCGACAAGACGAAATGATTAAAACTACTGAAATTCGTTTGGAGCGAATGCGTGAAACCGTTGATGAAAAGCTCCATAAAACCCTTGAAGAGCGTCTCGGAAAGTCATTCGAAATGGTAACTAAACAGTTGCTAGTGGTTCAAAAAGGATTGGGAGAAATGCAGCACATTGCTTCAGGAGTTGGTGATCTTAAAAAGGTGTTAACCAATGTAAAAACAAGAGGATTTTTAGGAGAAATTCAATTAGGAAATATTTTGGAAGAAATTATGGCACCAGACCAATACGAAGCAAATGTTAAAACAAAAAAAGGGTCTGATGCCTTAGTAGAATATGCCATTAAACTACCAGGGAAAAACACCACTGATGGCGCAGTATATTTACCCATAGATGCTAAATTTCCACAAGAGGATTATGTAAGGCTTCAATCTGCCTATGATGCGGGAGATCAAATTGCAATTGAGACTTCCCTTAAATCACTATTACAAACCGTAAAAAAATTTGCTAGAGACATTACTCAAAAATACATAGATCCGCCCCATACAACAGATTTTGGAATTATGTTTTTACCTATTGAAGGTTTATTTGCAGAAGTAGTTCGTCAACCCGATATGATTGCATTTTTACAACGTGAATACAAAATAGTGGTAACGGGTCCAACTACTATGGCAGCAATGTTGAATAGCCTACAAATGGGCTTTAAAACATTGGCAATTCAAAAGCGAAGTAGCGAAGTGTGGAATGTACTTGCAGCGGTAAAAAAAGAGTTCAACACCTTTGGAAGTGTCCTTGAAAAAGCACAGAAAAAAATTAATGAAGCTAATAGTGAAATCGAAAATTTAGTAGGAACCAGAACTCGAATAATGCAATCAAAACTTAAAACGGTTGAACAGTTAGAAGCTCCTACAGAAGAAAACCTCCCCTCAGAAAATTTACTTGATTTGGGAGAATGATACTCCGTTATTGATGCTGCTGAAGTACCTGCTCCAATGCATGTAATTCTACCACACCCGATTGTCTCCAGAGAATAGTTCCTGATTTCATCAACACAAGCGTTGGAACCCCTCTGACTTGGTAAGAAGCTGCAATTTTCGGATTTTTATCCACATCAACCTTCAAAATACGCACGATGTTTCCTGACTTTTTTTTGAGTTGATCTAAAATGGGAGACATCATTTTGCACGGACCACACCAAGTGGCAAAAAAGTCAATTAACACAAGTTCATCCCCCTTAAGTATTGTTTCAAAAGCAGACATAATAAAGAATCTCTAATTTACCAATTTGAATACCCCCCTTGAAGATCAAAAACGTGTTCGAATCCCATTTGCACTAAAAACTTTGATGCTGATTTGCTTCGGTTTCCCGATTGACAATACAAATAAACAGCAGCATTTTTGTTTAGCTTTTCTATTCCTTTTTGAAAAGTAGGTTGATCAAAAAAGTTAAGGTTAATGGCTCCTTTAATGTGGCCAGCTCCAAATTCATTGGGGGTTCGCACATCAATAAGGTGTACTTTTTGTGACGTTATAGCTTCATTAAAAGTGTCACGCGTTAGTATTTTTACCTTAGCGTTTTTGGTGTTTGCTGAAAACAATTGACTAAAAATAGACATGGTTATTAATTTAAATCCAGGCAAAAATAGGATTGTTCAAAAAACAAAAACGTAACTAAAGCTACACAAGGTTAATTTTTTTGTAGGCTTTCTTCTTTTTCACTTTGCTGCCTTGTAGTTCCTTCCTTCGAAATAATTTCAACTTGTGTTTTTATTTTTCGCTTGGCCAATACAGGAGGAATTTTGTCAATAATTTGAGATATATTTTCTTCAGATAAATTTTCAGGAAATTCTAAATGGACTTTGATTTCTTCGGGAAACCGTAAAGATACACAGGAAGTGAAAACCATAAGAACTAAAGCAAGGGGATAAATTTTTTTCATAATATGGAAGTGATGTTGATTGTTTACTCTACTTTGAGACTTCTTTTTTTAAAATGTTACAGTCAACGGATTAAAATGAGGTAAAGTGCTTTCTTTTAAAGTATATTAGATAAATGTAATTATTAAAAATATGAATTTACTACACCGCTTTTTACTTGTCCTTTTTCTTCAATTCCATACTCTTTCCGCACAAGTAATGACCTATGCCTCACCGGAAAGTGTGGGGATGTCCACCGAACGCATAGATAATTTAACTACCGTATTACAAAATTATGTGGATTCAGATCAATTGGCAGGGGCGGTAGCTCTTGTAGCACGAAAAAATAAGATTGTCTATTTTGAGGCGGTTGGCCAACGGGATAAAGCAAACAACAGCCCCATGCAAACCGATGCTATTTTTAGAATTGCTTCTCAAACAAAAGCCTTGGTTAGTGTAGGAATCATGATACTTCAAGAACAAGGAAAGCTCTTGATTTCAGATCCCGTAGGGAAATATATCTCCGAATTTCAAAACACACAAGTAGCTGTTCCTAATGAAAATGGAGGATATACCCTTGAAAAATCTAAACGACCCATTACCCTTCGTGATTTACTAACTCACACTGCAGGGATAGGCTATGGTAATGGTATTGCGTCAGATTTGTGGGAAAAAGCAGAAATTCAAGGATGGTATTTTGCCCATCGAGATGAACCTGTATTAGAAACTATTAAACGGATGGGATCCCTTCCTTTTGATGCCCATCCGGGCGAAAAATATGTATATGGATACAATACTGATATTTTAGGCGGGGTAATTGAAGTGGCTTCAGGACAATCATTAGAAGATTTTTTACAAACTCATATCTTAGATCCTTTAGGAATGAATGATACCCATTTTTATTTACCTAAAAACAAAGTGAATCGATTGGCTACTGTTTATTCATCTACAGATGAAGGAATAGTTAGAGCACCAGATGAAGGTACCATGGTAAGCCAAGGAGCTTATGTTGATGGGCCTAGAAAAAGTTTTTCTGGAGGGGCTGGCTATTTAAGTACAGCTATGGACTATGCCCGTTTTTTACAAATGATGTTAAATGGAGGTAGCTTTAACGGTAAACGTATTTTATCCCGAAAAAGCGTGGAACTTATGGTTACTGATCATTGGGATAAAACAAAGATTAATAATTCCAACGGAACTGGTTTTGGTCTTGGTTTTTCTGTTGTAAATGATTTAGGCTTGCGAGGTCAATTAGGATCAGAAGGAGAGTTTGGTTGGGGTGGTGCCTACCATTCTACCTATTGGGTTGATCCTAAGGAAGAATTGGTTGTGGTCTATTTCACACAATTACTTCCTGCACATTCAATTGATGACCATGGTAAACTAAGAACCCAGGTATATCAAGCTATAATTGATTAAATATCATTAAATTAAGTTGTTTTGAAGTAAAAGCTGAAACAACATAAAAATACAGATGATGGGTTATTTTCAAAATTTGAACTTCAAAACCACAATTTTGCTAGTCTTTTTACCTATTATTTCGTGTTTAAAATTAGAACAAGATGAAATTACTATTCCAATAGATCAAAAAATTCCTGTTGAAGATAAACTTCCGCAAGTTTATATTGAAACCAATGGTATAGCCATTCCTGATGAGCCAAAAATCAAAGCAGAAATTTTAATTGAAAATAAAGGAGAAAAAAATTATGAAGGTTTAATTGGCATAGAAATTAGAGGGCAATCTTCACAAATGTTTCCAAAAAAACAATATGGTTTTGAAACACGAAATTCAAATGATGAAGGGATTGATGTGTCTTTATTAGAATTTCCTGAAGAAGAAGATTGGATTTTACATGCACCTTACAGTGATAAAAGCCTTATTAGAAATGCTTTAATTTATGATTTGTCAAGAGATATCGGAAGATATGCATCAAGACTGGTATTTGTAGAATTAATTTTAAATAATTCATATGATGGGTTGTACATTTTAATGGAAAAACTTAAAAGGGATAGTAGTAGAATAGACATCAATAAATTAAAAACAGATGAAAATGAAGGTGAAGATCTTACTGGGGGTTACATTATAAAAATCGATAAAGAAAACTCTTACAACAACTTAAATTCATTTTCATCATCCATAGCACCACTTCATTCAACTAGTAATCAGCAAATAAGATTTATTTTTGACACACCTAACGAGGATGAAATTACACTACAACAAAGAGAGTATATTAAATCCTACTTTGAATCCTTTGAAAACACTTTACTATCTGAAAACTTTACTGATTCAGAAAATGGCTATTTAAAATACATTGATGTTGAAAGTTTTATAGACTTTTTTATTTTAAATGAATTATCTAATAATGTTGACGGTTATCGGCTCAGTACATGGTTAGTTAAAGACAAAAATAAACTACTTACAATAGGACCAATTTGGGATTTTAATTTAGCATTTGGTAATGCAAATTATTGTGGAGGTGGTGAATTTGATGTATGGGCCTATAAGTTTAACGAAAGGTGCCCTGATGATTTTTGGCAAATACCCTTTTGGTGGGAACGTTTTATGGAAGATACTTATTTTAGAAATTTATTGAAAGAAAGATGGAATGAATTAAGGATCAGTCAATTTAATAAATCAAATATTTTATTAAAAATTGATAATTATACTTCACTTTTTGAATCTTCAGGTAGTTTAGATGCAAATTTTAAAAGATGGCCCGTATTAGGAGAATATGTTTGGCCAAATAAGTTTGTTGGAAACACCTATTCTCAAGAAATTGATTACCTAAAAGAGTGGATATCAAATAGATTATTGTGGCTTGATAATGAAATTAATAAATTATAAAAACCCTTCTATTTATTGACTTAAAGGGGTTTTCATGGCACTTAATGTACTAAAATCAAATACTTTAAACTATGATAATCAATTATATGAAATTTCAAAAATGAGGTTTCTTGTAAACGAGAAACTAATTTTACCCTTAACTCTTCTTAGGGATGTACTTATGTCGGGGTTAATTTTTCTCTATGGAAAATCACTGTGTAATTCTTTTTAAATTTGTTTGAAAGTAAATCTATAAATTATGAAAGTTGAAATTTTAGATTCAGATTGGTGGGATTTGAAAGATTCACCACTAAGTTTTTTTCATTTAGAATTAGGTTTAGAAAAGGAAAAAATCTTTATAAATATTAAAATTATAGGCAATAGAGATTATGAAATAGGATTATGTAATGTTTTTGGAGAGAAATGGAATGATTCAAAAATGTTAACTGAATCGAGTAAATATTATTTAACCATTACTAAACTGATGGATGAGATTGATAAACAATATGGTATAAATATTTACACACCATCTAATTTTGATAATCCCAAACTTATAGGCTTTAAATTCAATGTTTAAATTATCACCAAACTCTATTAGGGTTAATCACTTGTAACTTGGTAAATACTTATTTCCAAACAATTTAAAAGTGGAATTTAATTTAGAGTTAAAAACTGTAAATTAAAAAGATTATTTCTCTTCTTTTTCCAAAGGTTCTTGATCTGATACTGATAGTTTTTTTCCTAAGTGAATTCTAAGGAAAAGCTCATGAGTTTTCAAATTAAGTTGTGCTAATTCACTAAGAGCTGGTGTTTCATAAGCATATCCGAGATCAAAATTACCCACACGAACAGATGAAAGTAAAGAAAATGTCCCACTTGACCTGTAGGATATGCCAACATCTAAACTTTGATGCCAGCTTATGAATCCTGTCAGATCAGTACTCAAGGGGAGTCCTTGGACTTTTCTAAGCAGTAAAGAAGGCTTTAAAAAAAAATTTGTACCAACTGGGATGGTACCTCCTCCTCCGAGATAGGTATGAACCCGGTCTTTGGCTGTAATGACCAAATCTTTTGTTCTATTTGAATTAAAGATTCTGGGAAGAGAAAAAGAAATCCACAGATTCTCTCTTTTTAATAAAGCACCTACCCCAATATTGGGATTAAATTTAGAAAAAGACTAAAGAGAAAAATCCGAGGAAATTTCCAAATAGTAATTACTAGAAAAGAATTATATACTTTGTTATCTGCATTATTAAAACCAACAGTAAAAATACTGTTCAAAAGATGTATAATTCTAAAATTACTCAACTTAAAAATAAATCAGTTTTATGTTGGTGAGGGGTGTTGGTTGTAAGTTTATAGGTAACAGTATATTTTAATAAAATAATTTCAAGAAAAACAAATAATTAAATACATATTGTAAAAAAGGTAAAACTTCAAGATAAATGATAAAAGGATTATACTTGTAAAGTATTAATACAGAAATTGGAGTTATCTGTACGCATTTAAAGTCGACAAATAACATAAAATAAAAGATTATCAAGAACAAATTAATGAAATTCTTACTCATATTAGCATTAGTATTCTTAAGCTTGTCAAGCTGCACCAAAGATGAATTGAGTCAAACTGCTGGGCCTCAAACTCCTGATTGTGGCTTTGTACAAGTATTGACTGACGAAGTGATAGTCGGTGTGCAATTTCCGAAAGGTAAATATAAGATCAATGTTTTTGGAATAACTTGTGAGGAAGTTATGGGCAATAAGGGTCTATTTAGCCAATTCCTTCAGTTAGGTGATAATGATCCATTACCCTCACCTTGGATCCACTTGAAGGATGCTGTTGGTGCACCTAAGTTTGTAAAAAGTACGAGTACGAATGTAGGTTTCCGTGTACAAAGAGTTGGCGATTAACATTTATTGCCTCTTACACTAAATAATTACCAGTATTGACAGATGGAGAAAAGGAAAACATCATTTTACTATGTGTTCATGAATAACAGATAGTTAAATTTTAAGAGAAACCCGTTAATTTTCTAATAGCCACATTCTCAATCATCCCATTATAGCTGCATATTTCGTATCTAAGGGGAGCAACTTTTAATGATAAAATGGTTATGATTTTATAGTGTAGCCGTTTTTGTTTTAAATGTTTCCCTTTAAGCATCTTGTGAAAAAAGGGAAATCATCTGTGACAACATAGTAATAAATACCTTCAGGGAACTCCGAGGTTACTCCAAATCGTCCATTACATTGATCTAAATCTCCAAGGCCTTCAACGTATTCATAATCCTGTGTAAATGCACCCATTGGGATTGGAGTATTTGGATTGGATGTACCCTGACCAGGCCCACCAATTAATGCAGTTAAAGTTGTAGGTCGATTAGCATCAGGTTCAGATTTTAATCTATAACTCGGAGTTAGTGACTTGATACTGCTGTTAGAATTATTAGCGTCAGAATAACCATATCTGGCGTATACTGGGAACCCATCTGAAGCCCATCCAACTATTGTCATCCCTTGATTATCGCCAAGAAAATCTACCAACAGTTCTGGTATTCCATGGTAATGATACTCTCCATTAGGTTGGACATGAGCATGATTCATGTCATCTCCAAAGTCAAAAGTGTCATGACCTAAGGCTTCAATATTCCAATTCCCCTGACCTTGTGCTAAACTACATTCGCCAGCATCATTACATCTCCCCGCTGTCGCAGGATCAAACTTGACACTGTTAATTGCGTAGGCGATCGCTAAGGCGGGCCCTAAAACCTCCAATCCACTTTCTGTAATCATTTCAGGACAGAGCGTAAATCTCTTATTTACATTTTGTTCTCTTATTCTATTAGGGTTGTTTGGATTTGGAAAGGTTCCTACTTCATGATTTGGTATTCCATTACCACTTAGAATTCTGTCAAAACCATCTGAAGACCAAGAGTATCTACTATAATTATTTACTGACTCATTGTCATTATAGAATTCTTCATTTATTTCAACTAATATTCCTGCTGTACTATATTCTCCAGTGCATTCAATATTAACTTCTTCTTGAGGAGCTCCATTTTTGTTACATGAAAATAAGAAAATTATGATGGATAATATAAAAAGGTATTTCATATCAGTTATTTAAATTTTTAGGGTGCTTTTGGGCGGTCTCTATAGACCAAACCATGCATTAACCATGCCCTTTTTTACTGAAAGATAAGCTTCTTTTAGGCTGGCATCTAATAGATTCTCAATTTTTTTAAAACCTCTCGAGTAACCTCAATCTTCTGATTTTCAATATTAGCAATTTGAGATTTATATTCCTCTAATTCTACATTCTCAATGAGAGATTTGAGTATAAAACCTTTGCTCGTTAAATTGGGTGAAATATAGACACTAATATTTGGAACAAATCAAGTGTTTTAAAAATTAAAACCCTGTAAGCCATTGATTTACAGGGTTAAAATGTGGTACCTCCAGTACTAAAACCATTATCATAAACTACTGATATACAGATGTCTATAAATTCAAATATACTTAATTTGGAACAAAAAATGTTCCATTTGGAACAAATCTTGTTCCAACCTCTGTTAGATTTGGTAAAAGTTATTTTATTGGTTTTTCCTCACATTTTCTTTGCGTTTTCTAAAGTTTCTAATACTTATAGATAGAACCAATTGTTCTACTGAGTTGTAGAGTACTTTAAGAAATACTTAATCTACCGAGATACTACACCTGACACATGGGGGAAGTACCCAATAATGACCAACACTCACCGATAGGTAAAACCAGTCATTAGT